>NZ_JBSWYM010000003.1:0-377034 GCF_056161105.1 Pseudoalteromonas sp. AWH4_217
GATTCGAAAGAGTCGGGCTTTTTTGCGTTTGGGTTTAAAAATATTTTAGGTGAGAACGCTGACATTTCTCCATTCAAACAGGCCTACACTGTCGTCATCCCGTACTTGATGCGGGATCTACCAACAGACCACTCCGTACGTATGACAAATACACCGGAGCAAACCTACTCAGTACTGAAAAACAGGTTTAAATGGATCCCGCATCGCGTGCGGGATGACAACGGAGTTGTTGTTGGAGGTGTGGTAGAGCAGGGTAAACCTGGAGCCGCTGCTGGAAGGCGACACTTTATGTGTAGTAAATACGCCGGCTCAAACATACTCCTTGCTTTCATGATGTATAGAGTGATTTCTGACGAAGTGTCATGTATTTTTCCATTCAAACAGGTCTACACTACCGTCATCCCGCATCGCGTGCGGGATGACGACGGAGTTGCTGTTGGAGGTGTGGTAAAGCAGGGCAAACCTGGAGTCGCTGCTGGAAGGCGACACTTTACGTGTAGTAAATACGCCGGCTCAAACATACTCCTTGCTTTCATGATATATAGAGCAATTTCTGACGAAGTGTCATGTATTTCTCCATTCATACAAGTCCACACTGCCGTCATCCCGCACTTGATGCGGGATCTACCAACAGACCACTCCGTACGTATGACAAATACACCGAAACAAACCTACTCAGCACTGAAAAACAGGTTTAAATGGATCCCGCATCGCGTGCGGGATGACGACGGAGTTGTTGGAGGTGTGGTAGAACAGGGTAAGCCAGGAGCAACCGCTGGAAAACTACACTGTACGTATAGCAAATACAACTACTCAAACATGCTCCTTTTTGCAACGCAAGTGGGTCTGTGTTCAATGAAAGTACCTACTATCACTCTGTCGCATAGATGCGCCTTTACAGCTTGCTCTTAGACTAAGGTCGCAGAATATGTTGGCTGTATGATTTTTGTTCGCTCTGTTACTCTGAGAGGGCAGGCCATCAACTCTTAAAACGTCGGCGCGGCCTGCGTTTGCCGACAAATACAACATGGAAAAGGTAATGAAATATAAAAACTTATTAATGGCGTTGCCATTGCTTGGTGCGATGGAAGTCGCGCTTGCGGTTGACTGTAGTAACTTAACTGACTGGCAGGCTCAGAGTGTGTATACCAAAGGGGACTCAGTTACTTTTCAGTCTGTGAGTTACACCGCAAAGTGGTGGACTCAGAATCAAAACCCCGCAAATAACTCTACGACTTATGCTGTATGGAATAAGGATGGTAATTGCGATGCAACTGATCCGGTACCACAAGTAACCGTCACCTCACCGAGCAACAATGCGAGCATTATTATCGGGACGCCGGTCGATCTGGCTGCATCTGTTTCTCATCCGCAGAGTGTTGCGATTGAGCGGGCTGAATTTTTTATCGATGGAACGCTGATTGCGACAGACAATACCGCGCCGTATTCTGTACCCTGGCAAGCACAAGGACTAGGTAGCCATCAGTTGCAGGTATTTGCAGTCGATGCCGCAGGCGGCAGAGGGGAGTCCAGCGCTGTAAACTTTACAGTCGCTGTCGATGATTTCCCTCCGGGTGATCCTAATTTTAAAATTGTCGGCTACTTCCCAAGTTGGCAGGGGGCTGTCAGTGATATCCAGTTTGACAAACTGACGCATATCAATTACTCATTCTTGTTACCTAACGCGGATGGCACGCTTCAGCCGCTTGAAAATTTGAGCAAAATGACAGCGCTGGTAAATTCTGCGCATGCAAACAATGTAAAAGTTGGCATTGCCATAGGTGGCTGGAATGGTGGCGATGACAGCGCATTCGAAACATTTGCGGCGTCAGCGCAAGGTCGCGCGACGTTTGTACGTGAAGTAGTGGCCTTCGTAGAGCTGCATAATCTGGATGGTGTAGATATGGACTGGGAATATCCGGATCCTGGCACCTCTGCTAATAACTATGCGTTGTTGATAAAGGAGTTAAGCGCAGAGTTACGTGCTCGTGGTAAGTTCCTGACCGCTGCGGTTGTTGCGTTAGGCTATACAGGCGGTGGGGTTCTGGAGTCTGTATTCCAGGATATCGATTTTCTGAACCTGATGGCTTACGACGCGAACAATGGCAACCATGCGTCGATGCAGTATGCCAAAGACTCTATTGAATACTGGCAGAGCCGTGGTCTGAGCAAAGAGAAAACAGTTTTAGGTGTGCCGTTTTATGCGCGCCCAACCTGGAAGGCATATCGGACATTGGTGCAGGAAAACCCAGCGAACGCCTGTCGGGATACAGATGGCAGCAGTTATTACAACGGTATTCCAACCATTCGAGCAAAAACTGAGTATGCCAAGCTAAACGCGGGCGGTATTATGAACTGGGAGTTGTCTCATGACAGCAAGGGAGCAGCTTCATTGCTCACTGCAAAATGGGAAGTTGCAAAAGGCCTGGCCCCCAGTTATAGCTGTCAGTAATTCATCAATAATCACAGAGTTCAGCGGCAAATGCAGCTGCTGAACTCTGTGTTTAGTAAAATTGTTTTAGCGTGTCCAGATCCGGCAGTAAAGGCAGATTAGATAGCCTGTTTTGCCAGTGCTGGATAACTTCAGGTATGCTCTCGTAATGAGGGTGAAGCAAATAGCTACCCAGTAGTACCACGATTAATTGAAGGATTGATGCCAGCGGAGCACTGGTTGCAACCGGTTTAAGCGCGCTGCCAAACGAAGATTTCAGTTCGTTATTATTAATATCCACCGCGTAACACTCATCCAGGATCAGGTGGGTCAACATGCCGAGCGTGACCATTACACCGCATAGCAGCGCAAAAGGCAGCGCTTTACCCAAAAATAAGGGCATGTTAACCGCGATAACGGCAAACATTATCACAGACAATAGTGAGTGGCTTGCGCCGCGGTGAATGGTATAGCTTTCGAAGATAGGTTTCAGGGCGTACATAAAAAGCAAATAGATGCCAATCCCAGACAACCAAATGGTGAGCAATGAATTAAACTCGATGGCCAGGGGCAGGCTGATTGCAGTGCAAAGCGCGAAAATTGAAAACAAACTGTTTAAAGAGCGTGATTTATCGGCATCAAGGTCGGGGAGTAATCCCGCTAACGAGCCAACGATAAATAACACAAGCATATCGTTGAGGCCTGCCAGGTTGGTTGCCAGTATAACGGATGAAGCGGCGGCGCTCACCACCACGGATGCTTTAAAGTGAGTTGCAAAATTAGCCACTGAATATATTTCCGAATGAATGGAGACTACATCAGCCACAGAAAGTGTCTGTGGCTGCTCTATCGGTCTGATCATAATGACATTTTCAACATATGACTAGTCCAAAAAAGGCTACTTAAAGCGATTGGAACAGCAGGGTAAACCAGGCAACGAACAGGGTGATACTGCCAAGGGCAAAAGCCAGTGTGCGCATTTTCAGATTGTGCCCAAGTATATGCTCGTAGCAATGCCAATATCGCGCTGCAACAAATACGGTGCTGTACACATACCAAATTTGGCTTTGAATCCCCTGAACGTGCAGCAGGAGTAACAGACAAATAAACAAGACTGGCAGCTGGAACTGATTGTCATAGCTGTTGGTTAATAGCCTTATCCGTTCAGGAAAGCCGTCTTTACTGACAAAGCGTATGTCTGTCAGAGATATTTTCCGTTGGTAGACTGCCCGAATACGCAAGGTGGCAGTGGTAAACCACAATAAGGTGTAAAGTAACACTAAGAAAAAGATAGGGATATGGATCCACATTGGGTTGTTCCTTTTTTAATTAAGACTGGTTTTACTTTATCTGAGGCAAGCGATAAGTTACTGTGTCAATATTGACTAATTTCAGGTTAAAAGTGACATGCAGGTTGTACTTTTGTGTCCTCCTAAAGTATTCGCCAGCGCATTAACTGGTGTAATAGACATCTTCAACGTGGCTAATCAGGTAATGGGCAGGCAATTTTTCACCTGGAAAATTGCAGCACTGAGCAGCGAGCTTCGGGTTGCCAGTAGCCAGGGGCTGACGATCCACTGTGATGCCACTTTGACTGAGCTAAGAGATTACGATGCCATTGTTTGGGTGGGGGCTCAGTACAGCGGGTCTGATACCTTGTGGAAGCAATGCAGAGAGGTAAATCAGGCGCTTAATGGGCTTGATAATACACTCAACGGTTGCCGCTATCATTTAGCGGGCTGTTGCGGTGTTGCTTATCTGGCCGCAACAGGATTGCTTAACGAACACAGGGTTACTGCGAGTTGGTGGTTAGCGCCATTTTTTGCCAAGTACTTTCCGCATATAGACTTTAAAGCAGATGAAATAGTGTTTCGTAGTGATAACGTTTACACCGCTGGGGCGGCACACAGTTACTTACACCTGATCCTGACCTTTATCAGCGATATGGCAGGAAAAAAGGTCGCGGAGCAAATAGCCTCTTGGCTGGCAATTCCGCAAAAGTCGGCAAATCAAAATCAGTTTATCAGGCTTAGCGTGCTACTGGATCATGCAGATGAACAAGTCAGAGCGGTACAATCACTTATCGATGAAAAGCTCAACGAGACCTTGAGTCTGAAAACTCTGGCAGGCGCGGTGTATATGTCAGAGCGTACTTTGATCCGGCGTTTCAAACAACACGTAGGCATGACGCCCATGGACTACGTTCGCCTGGTACGGCTGGAGAAATCCAAACATCTACTGGCTGGTTCCACTTTATCTCAGGAGCAGATCGCGTATAAGGTCGGCTACCAGGACCCGCAAGCGCTGGCGAAACAGTTTAAGAAACACTTCCAGATTAGTATGAGGGCGTTCAGAGAATAATAGTAATTTAGTATATGTATTTTGTTCTGTTACTGTTATAAAAGTACTAAGTGTCATTGTGGACTCTGCAATTATGAACGCACACCTTGGTCTGGTCGCTTTTTGCCTGACAACTCTCGTCGCCTGCGGTGGTGGCTCCTCTGACAGTGGTGGTGCCACTGATAACAATTCATCTAATACGACAGCGAATGCAAACAACGGCCAGCAGCCCTCGGGTGGGGCAGATTCGCCTTCAGATGAGAATTCTGGTGGTGCAGTCGATCCATCTGGTGATCAGGGAGAGGGGGGCGGCGACTCTGAGCCGCAAAATGCGCCCCCTGAGGTAGAAGTCTCTGTTGTTCAACCCGAGGTCGTTAAGGGGGCGCCGTTGACTTTATCTGCAAACGTTGCAGATCCTCAGGACACCTCATTTAGTTACCTTTGGAAACAGCTTACCGGGCCTCCAGTAGAGCTGGGCGATGTTACTGGCCCAATTCTCACCGTAACCTTGCCTGAAACCTATCAGGCTCAAGGTGATAACTATCAATTTTCTGTGACCGTTACGAATGCTCAGGGCGCTGAAACAACAACAGAAATCGAGGTTTACGCCAGCAATGCAATGTCTGATATACAGGCAGCCATGCTACTGCATCAGGGCACGATGGGACCGACACTTGAAGAAGTGAATGCAGCAACAGGCATGAGTGAAGAGCAGTGGTTAGCTGACCAAATGGCCTTGCCGGCAACGTATCACTCGCCATTACTGGAGAACTATCCAGATAGGGATACCCCATATCAAATCAACCGCATAGATGCCTGGTGGAAGGCCACTTTGCATGCCGACGACCAGCTCAGACAGCGAGTAGCCTTCGCTTTAAGTGAAATATTTGTGGTATCCGATGCAAACAATGCACTTAAAGGTGAGCCAGAAGGGATGCTGGCATACTACGATTTATTGCTTGAACATGCGTTTGGTAACTACCGTAGTTTGCTGGAAGCCGTAACCTTGTCTCCTGTGATGGGGACCTACCTGAGTCATCTGGGCAACGAAAAAGCGGATCCTGAACGGAATATCCGCCCTGATGAAAACTACGCGCGTGAAGTCATGCAGCTATTCACTATTGGGCTTGAAGTGCTAAACCAGGATGGCACTGTCAAGCTGGACGAAGGTAATCAGCCCATTGCTACTTATTCGCAGCAGGAAATCACCGGGTTTGCCCGGGTATTTACCGGCTGGACCTTTGCTTTTTCAGCACGCTGGAATCGCCCGAGCCGAAACTTCTCTCTGCCTATGCAGGCATTTCCGGAATATCACTCCGCGCTTGAAAAAACGCTGTTAAATGGTGTTGTGATCCCTGCCGGAGTTGGACCTGAAGAGTCTATGCAGATGGCGCTGGATAACTTGTTCAACCATCCTAATGTGGGCCCTTTTATCAGCAAGCAACTGATCCAACGTTTGATCACCTCCAACCCCTCTGCTCAGTATGTTGAACGGGTAGCAGAGGTGTTTAATGACAACGGCAACGGCGTTAGAGGGGATTTGAGCGCGGTGGTCCGCGCAATATACCTCGATGACGAAGCCCGGCGATATGGTTCGGTACTTACCTATCAGGGTAAAATCAAGGAGCCACTGCTAAAAGGTGTTCAGATGTGGCGCACATTGAACGCCCACAGCGAAGAAGGTAACTATTTCACCTGGAACCTCGATGACAGGTATGGTCAGGGTCCGATGTTATCACCATCAGTATTTAATTTTTTCCGGCCTGACCACCAACCGGCAGAGCTCAGCGCCCAGGGGTTATTTGCGCCTGAATTACAGATAGCCAATGATGCAGCTATGATAGGCACTCTAAATCAACAATATAGTGACCTAATATGGCGAATGGCAGAGCGCCACACGACCTTGAATCCATCAGCGATTTACCTGTATGGCCACAGTGATATTACTTTGCTGGAGTCAAACGGTCTGAGCGCTTTGCTGAACAGATACAACGTGCTGTATTTTGCCGGCAATATGTCAGAGTCGACTCGCAATGCCCTGATTGAGCTGGACGAATACTTCAGCAATAAGAGTACCGCAGACAGGGTTGGACAGCTTTTATTCATGGTGTCGTTATCACCTGAATTTAATGTGCAGTATTAGGAGGCAAAGAAGATGAACAAAAGCAGAAGAGACTTTTTGTCATTGTGCCTGAAAGGCGGCATGTCTGCGGCGGCGCTAACCAGTTTACAGCTTCAGGCCCTCTCTGGCAGCATACAGGCGCGCAGTTTTTCTGACTATAAAGCACTGGTGTGTGTGTATCTATATGGTGGCAATGACTCGATGAATATGCTGGTGCCGCTGAGTGGTGAGCCACGCACCTGGTATGAAGCAAGCAGACAAAATCTGGCCGTGCAGGGAGCGACGGTTCTCAATCCGACAAGTGAATTCGAAGGGGGAGTGGGGTTGCATCCGGCATTGAATGCACTGCAGCCGCACTTTGAACAGCAATCGCTTGCTTTCGTCGGTGGGGTCGGTACATTAATTACACCAACGTCTTTGACACAATACAAAGCTAACAGCGTTCCACTGCCACAGCATCTATTTTCTCATAATGATCAGCAAGCGACTTGGATGCATGGTCAGGAAAAACAGACTTTGAATACCGGCTGGGGTGCCAGGCTGTTAGAGCGGCTGGATCAAGGTACGGTATTTGGCAGTAATATCACAATTGATGGAGCTAATCCCTGGCAAACAGGTACCAACACCAGTGCTTTTGCGCTAAGTAAAAGTGGGATCAGTAAAATAAATGCATTGAGTGGCTATGAACCGCGTGTTGAACATGTGCGGCGTGTTATGCAAACCTTATTTAGTGAGGCTGCACACCCCTTGGCTGCAGCTTATGCGAGCAGGTTGAATGGCTCTATTGATCACACCTTGCATATGAATACCTTACTTGAGCAGGCACCGACTTTAACCACTGAATTTGGTGAATCTAGCTTGTCTGCGCAACTCGCTGCAGTTGCAAAAACCATCAGCATTCAGTCTCAGCTCGGTGCTAAACGGCAGATTTTCTTCGTATCCATGGGCGGCTTTGATACGCACGACAATCAGGAATCAACCCATCCGGCTTTATTGGAAGGACTGGCGCAAAGCATGGTCGAATTTCAAAGTGCAATGGCTGAACTTAACCTGGCAGAGCAGGTGACCACATTTACTATGTCCGATTTTGGACGCACTTTGACCTCGAATGGTGATGGTACAGATCATGGTTGGGCGGGCAACCAATTGGTATTGGGTGGCGCAGTGAATGGAGGGGATGTACACGGAGCTATGATGGCACAACGACTTGATGGGAGTGAAGATGTTGGCGGTGGGCGCCTGATCCCTGCGTTCAGTAACGAGCAGTATTTTGCGCCGCTTGCACGTTGGTTTGGTCTTGCCGACAGTGAATTGACAGAACTGTTTCCCAATCTCAGTCATTTTGATGCGCAGGCACTGTCCTTATTTAAGAGTTAGTATTTCGGTTTTTCTTCAACGACTGGCGTGGTAAATTAGCTCGTGAAATGTCACGAGGTAAGCTATGTCTTCAGTAATTGCACAATTTTTGAATGATCCCCGCCTGTTGCTTAATGCCGTGGGCGAAGGGATCTATGGATTTGATCTGTCCGGCAATGCGGTTTTCATTAATCCGGCTGCTGAAAAAATGACCGGCTGGTCAGCGGATGATTTACTAGGCAAGAAAATTCATCAGTATCACCACCATAGTTATGCAGACGGCACACCTTATCCAGCTGATCATTGTCAGATTTATCGCACTATGTTTGACGGCAAGACTCGCCATGTCACTGATGAAGTATTCTGGCGAAAAGATGGCAGTTGCTTTGCCGTAGAATATACCTCAACACCGGTTTTTAAAGATGAGCAGATAATAGGTGCTGTCGCGATATTTCGCGATATATCCAAACAAGTTGAAGCTGAGCAGGCACTGAGGAACGCACTTGAACAGGTTCAGACACTTTCTGAACAGCTTAAAGATGAAAATAGTTACCTCCTTGCAGAGATCAATGAAGACTGGCAAGACTCGGGGCTGGTGGGACAGAGTCATATTTTTCAGACTATGCTCGAGCAGATCAAGCTGGTGAGCCAGACTGATAGTACCGTACTTATCTTGGGTGAAAATGGCACCGGTAAAGAGCTGGTCGCACGTAACTTGCACCGTTTGAGCCTGCGTAACACACAGCCCTTTGTACGGGTTAATTGCGCAGCATTTTCGCCGAGTTTGCTGGAATCTGAGTTATTTGGCCATGAAAAAGGGGCGTTTACAGGGGCGAATGAAAGACGCAAGGGGCGTTTTGAATTAGCACATCAGGGAACATTGTTTTTGGATGAAATTGGCGAATTACCATTGGAAGCGCAGAGTAAGCTACTGAGAGTGCTGCAGGAGCAGGAGTTTGAACGTGTTGGCGGTAGCAAAACGATTTCCGTGGACATTCGTGTCATAGCTGCCACAAACAGAGACTTATGGCAAATGGTCGAAAAAGGCGAATTCAGGATGGACTTATATTATCGGCTGAACGTCTTTCCAATCAAAGTGCCCGCGCTCAGAGAACGCCTGGAGGACATTCCACTACTGTGTGCCAATATGCTATCCCGGCTCAATGCACGTTTGGGCAAGCATTTGAGGGGCATTGCCAAGTCTTCGCTGGCAAAACTACAGGCGTATGACTGGCCCGGTAATATCCGCGAATTGCAAAATATTCTGGAACGTGAAGCCATTTTAACGACTGGCAGAACATTGAGGCTGACCCAGGCATTGGCAGCTAATACCAGTGGCGTCGCTGTAGCTCAGGATTTATCCCTTGAACATGCTCAACGTGAGCACATAGTAACGGTGCTTGATCTTTGCCAGTGGCGTGTAGCAGGTGAGCAAGGTGCTGCAGCCCTGCTAGGTATGCCTGAAAGCACCCTGAGATCTAAAATGAAAAAGCTAAATATTCAAAGGGATCGCGAAATATAACGGGTTTTCGCGATATTTCACGACTCTAATTTCTTGGTTGTTTGTAATTATTAGCTAAAACAATAGGTTAAAAACTTTCAGTTTGGTCTGAAACTTGCAAATTGTATGGTGTGTTTCACTGACAATAAGCAAGTATTATGAAGTTCGATATTAAAGAAGAAGATATGATCATCAAGCCCTATAAGCAGGACGGGCCGATCTATATCCGTGAGCAAAAGGGGCCTTTTCAGCAGATCCGTCGCTACCTGGGCTGGTTCCTTATGCTGGTTTTCATTGCTATTCCCTGGATCCCATACAAAGGCCAGCAGGCCGTGTTGCTGGACGTGGCTTCTCAGCAGTTTCGTATTTTCGGCGTGACTTTATTACCACATGATTTCATGATCCTGGCCTGGGTATTTATGGCCGGCGCGTTTGGCTTGTTTTTTGTAACTAACTGGTTGGGTAGGGTGTGGTGTGGTTACACCTGTCCACAAACGATTTGGATGCTGATGTTCACTTGGGTTGAACATCGGATCGAAGGGACTCGAAACCAAAGGATTAAGCTGGATAAAAGTAATTGGGATAGTAAAAAGATCTCTAAAAAGTTGGCAAAACATGCCGTATGGGTACTCATCTCCGTCTTTACTGCCACTTCTTTCATGGCCTATTTTGTGCCAGCAAAAACACTCTATACCGAGATGTTTACTCTGCAATGGTCTGGCCTGGTCAGTTTCTGGGTCTTCTTGTTCGCGTTTTGTACTTATGGAAACGCAGGCTTCCTGCGAGAGAAAATGTGTAATGTAGCTTGTCCTTATTCTCGTTTTCAATCTGTGATGTTTGACAAAGATACCTTAGTCGTATCATACGATGCGGCACGGGGTGAAAACCGAGGCCCCAGAAAGCGCAAGGCAGATCACAAAGCATTGGGGCTGGGTGATTGTGTTGATTGTAATTTATGTGTTGAAGTGTGTCCGGCTGGCATCGACATCAGAAACGGATTGCAATATGAATGCATTAACTGCGGACTCTGTATTGATGCATGTGATGAGACGATGAACAAGTTTGGTTATGACACCGGACTTATCAAGTACACCAGTGAAAATACACTATCAGGCAAAAAGACCAATCCATTCAGGCTTAAGTTGGTTGGCTATGCGGCCTTATTCGCCATGATTGTTGTCACTATGGTGATTTGGGCGATG
Organism: Pseudoalteromonas sp. AWH4_217; assembly: GCF_056161105.1. Lineage (NCBI taxonomy): Bacteria > Pseudomonadati > Pseudomonadota > Gammaproteobacteria > Alteromonadales > Pseudoalteromonadaceae > Pseudoalteromonas > Pseudoalteromonas sp. AWH4_217. The sequence goes on from NZ_JBSWYM010000003.1 coordinate 10,953, forward strand.
AACCGTACGCCTATAGAAGCTTCGGTGATCCGTGACCGAAATGCGTTATACCGAGTAAACTATGAAGGACTGGTTGAAAACCCCTATACATTGAGCATTATCAACAAAACGCAGCAGGTTCTGCATTATCGGATCGGTATAAGTGGGATAGAGCACGCGACTCTTTCGGCGCCCGATTCTATTAAGATTGAAGCGGGGCAAATGCTGCTAGTGCCTGTAACTGTTACCGCTGATGGTTACGATCTTAGTCGCACTGCAACGCCCATTAACTTTATCGTGACAGCTGAAGAAGATGCCGGCATCACGATTGAAAAAGAAAGTTACTTCTACAAAAATCGCTAAAGGCGTTTTAATTTCGGTCTTCTCCGATGTACACCTCATTACTGAGTTTATTTGTCTCAGTGATGAGGTGTCTATTCAGTTTGCTTTTTAAATGATCCGGTAGCCATTTTAACATAATCGTTTTGTATTCATCCTCTTTGACCAATCTGATGAGTGCATTGTCAAAGAGCTGAACCAGTTTTTTACCAGCTGCATTGTTGGTACAGCCAATATAGCCTTTGGCGACAAGTGGCACGCCAGACAGGGACAGCTGAGTCAGGTTGTCTGTTCCAAGACGTTTACTCAGATAGTAATGCTCACTGGGGTAGCCCAGCACTAAATCGACACGCTTCTTCAGTAACATGTTGGTCAGGCTTTGTAAGGTGTCCCATCCTGGTCTGACAACAATCTGGTCGCGTGGTAATCGTGCAATGAGCTGGTCCAGTGCTTGTCCATATGAGCGGCTTTGGGCAACGCCAAGAGTAAGCCCATGTTTGATGACCAGATCGACCAGGGAGATATCCTGATGGACGTTCAGACCCAGTGCACTGGCTGTTTCTTTGCGAAGCGCCAAACCGGGTGCCAGGCCCAGCGTTGAATAGTGTTTTGTATAGGTGATGTGCTTTTCCCTGCTTTTTGTCTTGTATAAGGAGACCATACAGTAACCAGAGTGACTGTGGCTAAGCTCATAAATGGCGCGGCTTGCGGGAAACCCCTGGCGCTGATGTTGCCGATTATCAATCAAAGTATGTAAGAGCGTAATCAGTTGCTCATCCCGGCCTTCGCCTTCGTCCCGGTCTGAGTAGATGTAGTAGGGCGGAAAATCTATGGTGATCCATGATATGACGTCGTTATCGGTGCGTGCATGACAAAATAGAGTAAAACATGTTAACAGCAACAAAAAAACTTTCACGCAATACTCCGACAGTGTTACCTGACTAATCAGTGTAGCAGAGGCGATTTAAAACGCAGGAACGGTTGTACAGCTCGGTTCTTTAAAAGGGGGTGTTTAACACCATTTATTTTTTAAATTATTTTTACAAATTGCAAAGGTTTGCTACATTTTAAAGGTTCCCCTAGAGTTTTGCGCTAATTTAAGAACATGGACAGTCAAACTCAGTTACGCTGCAATCGGTGCATTTTTCAGTTAAGATCAGGGGTTGGCGTAACAATAATAATTTTACTGGAAATAAGAGAAAAAATTATGGTTACGCTCATCGTTGGTGACATATTCGGTCATAGTGACTATCTTGAGGACTTTGCACAGAACCTGGGGACGGATTACAAAGTCAGTTCGCCCTACGGCGAGTATGAGGCCAAAGTAAATCTTCCAGAAAGTCAGGTATATCAGAGCTTTGTTGATGAAGTTGGGCATGACAAATATATGAGGCAGGTGTTTGATGACATCCTTGCACATCAACCTGATCTCATCATCGCCTTCAGCGCTGGGGCTGTTGCAGCTTGGCGTGCTCTGTCAGCAATTGCGCTCAAAAGCTCCGTTAAACTCATTGCTTTTTATCCCGGGCAGATCCGTAATTACCTGCATCTCAACCCCGGGTGTCGAGTCGATGTTTTCTTCCCCTATCAGGAAAGCCATTTTGACATTGTGCCAATAATGGAAATTTTGCAACAACAGCCGAATATCGAATGTTTTCGCACCCGATATGAGCACGGGTTTATGAATAGTCTGTCAGGCCATTATAACAGCGATGCTTATGGGCATTATCTGGCGAAATGTCAGGAGGAAGTAGCGCAATTAGCAAAGATCAAATTTAACTATCGGCGTATCAAAGATGAACTAGACTTAGTGTCATCTTAATCGTTGTGGGCACTTAATACACCCCAGTTATCAGTCATGGAAGTACAGCCTAAGGTTGTGAAGTGGTGGTTGCTGATAATTTAAAGGAGCAGTGATAGCAAACTGATTTGGTATCGCTGTGTTTTAGCGCCGCATGTTACCACCGCAATAGAAGGAGTTTTCTATGTCTGAAAAACTAACTGTCCCTTATCGACATTTTCTTGGCAATCCGATTGCTAAACCCCCGTGCAGAATGCTTAATGCAATGATGTACGGATTTTTTGTGAAGGGAAAAATTGAAAAAATACAAGCCTTTTTCGACGCTACGTTGAACTCCGTTCCGAACGAAACCAATACGTATAAAGCCATTTCTTCACACTGCCTGCTAACGTTCACGGACATCGAAAATATTGCTTCCAAAGTACCACCGTTTAGTAATTATGGCTATATGCAGGAAACAGACATCATCATTTGGGTACCTGTTGCTGAGGTGTGTAAAAATACCAACCGCATGACTCACCTATACTGGTATCCGGCATTCATCACAGTTAATAACATTAATGCGCTGATCAATGGCCGTGAGACCTGGGGGTACAATAAGTACTTGTGTCGCTACGAAATGCCTGCGGATCGCCGTCATGCTGACCACTTTTCACTGAGCCTCGAAACATTTCAACCTTATGATCCAAATAAGAAAATGGCCTGGTACGAGCTGTTGTCTATTGATCGTGTTGCTGATGATGACACCTGGTTTGAAGAGGCGGTTGAGATCAGTAAGGAAGTTGCTGAGCTACTGCACGAAAGTGCGAGCGAAATCGATATTAGTAGTGAGTTTATCAAGCAATTACTCACCGGGTTTACAAACCCAATGTTGGATCAAATTTTCTTTAAGCAGTTTCCCGACGGATTTGCCACAAACAGTGTTTATAGTGCCGTTGTTCATTCACCCTCGGAGGTTAAAAAACTACACAAGCTGGGCTTTTTGAAAGATGAGTACAAAGTCACTTTTAACCAGGTTGAGGCATTCCCGCTTGAAGATATGTTTGGGATCCCTGTCGGGGAGCAATTTGCCAAGCTGCCTTATTACCTATGTATGGACTTTGACCAGGATGGCGCACACGAGATTGTCAGGGCCGAGTTGGGGTAGGTGGATGCAATGAGTAAAGAAAAAATAGCAATTTTGGGTGGTGGTGTGTCAGCCATGACCGCAGCGGTCTATTTGACTGAGAAAGAAAACTGGCAGGAAGAATACGACATTACGGTATACCAGCTGGGTTGGCGGTTAGGAGGAAAAGGGGCGAGTGGACGTAATCCGGATGTGCACGAGCGTATTGAAGAGCATGGCTTACATGTTTGGTTTGGAGCGTACGTCAACTCATTTCGGGCTATTGAAACGGTTTATAATAACCTGGACAGGCCCAGCTCAGTACCGATTGCAACCTGGCAGCAAGCACTAAAACCACATAGTTTTGTAGTGTTGCAGGAGTACATAGACAATGAGTGGGAAACCTGGCCGATTGATTTTCCATTGGTACCAGGTAATCCTGCAGATGGCACGTTAGATCTGCACTTTTGGCAGTTGATCCAGATGACTATTGCCTGGCTACACAAATGGATTGATGGACTGGAAGACGAGGTTGAGGCTGCGCATCGGGAAATCCGCTTACAAACTCGTAAGCGCCGTGACCGTGGCTTGCTCCAGCACCTTGCGAGTGAGATCACTTCGGCATTTGACAGTTTGGAAGACAAAGTGTCTGATTTTTTTGACAGCGCTCAAGATGAGGCAAAGGAAATCTGGTCTACTCCCAGATTGTTGATCACCCAGCTGCATGAGTTACTCAACTTACGGGCTGCAGATAAGAACTTGTCAAACAGCCGAGATCGATTGGTGACCTGGTATATTGTCCGTAAGCTCAAACGCTGGCTCAGAGCAGAAGCTCGAGATTTACTGGACGACCATCCAGTGATCAGGCGTTTATACATTTGCGCCGATCTGGCTATCGCAATGTTAATAGGTCTGCTTAGGGATCATGTCCACTCAGATGGCTTTGAAGCCATAAACAAATATGACTTTAAAGCCTGGTTAAAGCGCAACGGCGCAGATGAATTGTATGTAGTTGAATCGGCTCCTGTGAGGGGGTTTTATGATCTGGTTTTTGGCTATGTCGATGGTGATTTTGACAAGGGGAATGTAGAAGCGGGTGTCGCTTCGTTGGCGATGTTGCGTTTGATGCTGTGCTACCGTGGTGGAGTGATGTGGAAAATGCAAGCGGGCATGGGCGACATCATCTTTTCACCTATCTATGAATTACTCAGCAAGCGAGGCGTGAAATTTGAGTATTTCCATCAGGTGGATGAACTGATCCCGGTATCGCAGGACGGTGAATATGTGGTTGATGAAATCACAATGACGCAGCAAGTTAAGCTGAAAAATGGTCACTATGACCCGTTTGTAGACGTCAAAGGGCTACCATGTTGGCCGGATCGGCCTAACTATGAGCAGATAGACGATGCGCAGGCTGCGTTGTTGCAACAGCACAATGTCAATCTGGAATCATTCTGGAGTAATTGGTCGGCACTTTATGAAGCCGAATTTGGTACTCCTTTACCCCGACTATCACTGAAGCGAGGGCAAGACTTCGATAAAGTGATCTTTGGCATCTCAGTGGGCGGACTGGAACATTTGTGTCCTCAACTGTTGGCATTAGATGGTGGGCTCAGGTTGCAAAGCAGTGAAGTTAAAACGGTGGCAACGCAAGCGTTTCAGGTTTGGCTAAATCAAACTGACGAGCAGCTCGGGTTTGACTACACACCGCCCAGTGAAGAGCGGCCTATACTCAGTGGCTTTTCACAACCATTTGATACCTGGGCTGCGATGTCTTTCTTGTTACCACGCGAAGACTGGCCGGCCAACGGCCCAAAAAATATCGCTTATTTTTGCAGTGCATTTGGCTGTGAGGAATATCCGCCCAGCCATGATCATGGTTTCCCCGCTGAGCAAAAGGCCAAAGTTAAAGTTAATGCGATTAACAAGCTGGCAACTGAAATGAAACCGCTGTGGCCCAATGCTTACAATGCTGCAGGGCAGTACAATTGGAACACACTCTATGACGATAGCATTGCGCAAGGTGAAGAGCGATTTGACAGCCAGTACTGGCGTGTGAATGTTGACCCCAGTGAGCGCTATGTATTATCGGTTGTGGATAGTAGTCAGTACAGGTTACCAACGGACGGCACTGTGTTTAGAAACTTGTATCTGACAGGAGACTGGATCAGTACGGGCGTAAATGCCGGGTGTGTAGAAGCCGCAGTAATGGCTGGCATGCAAACTTCGCGTGCAATTTGCGGGTTGCCGGAAAACATCAGTGGGGAGGATGGATTTAAACCTGATTAAGTTGGCTCAGATAACTGGTCAGGTAACTGGTCAGGTAACTGGTCAGGTAACAGCGTTAGCTAACTACTGATAGAATATACAAAAGGCCTCCAATTTTGTTGGAGGTCTTTACATTTAGACTATACTCAAACAAGCACAAGCGTGAAGCAGAAAAAGAGCACGGATATGTTTAAACTCTCAGCGATCTCAATATCATTAATTTCAGTTTTTCTCTCTCCCGTATGTGTTTTTGCAAGCAATGATAGTATGGAAGTCATCGAGGTATATGCGCAAAAACGTAAGCAAACACTAGAGGAAGTGAGTATCTCAATCGCCACACTCAATGGCGATAACATGACCCAGCAGGGCATTAAAGATATCAGCGAATTGGGTGGGTATGTCGCCAATTTTAAGGTCAGTCAGAATGCAGCAGAAGGCACACCACCTGCTTTGAATATTCGTGGTGTCGGGTTGATAGATTACAATACGGCCAATACGTCACCTATAGCTATGTATATAGACGGCAGACCTGTCGGTTCTGCAAACAATCAGATTGCGAACTTGTTTGATGTTGAACAAATTGAAGTGTTAAAAGGACCTCAGGGCACCCTGTTTGGCCGTAATAGTACCGGTGGTGCATTACTTGTCAGGACCAAGCGGCCAGATGACGGGAATTATGGTTTTATTAAAGCCGGTGTGGGCACTGACGAGTGGCGTCGGGTTCAGGGGGCCTATAATGCAAGGGTGAATGACCAAAGCGCGCTGCGATTTTCCTTTAACCACACTGATTACGAATATACGAGCTACAATTTGTTTGAGCCTTCTCCGGAAGCGGGCCTAAAACAGCAAGACGTCCGTCTCAGTTACTTGGCTGAGTGGGATGCGTTTTCACTGTATGCAAAGCTCGAATATGGTCATTGGGATGGTATTGTCCAGCCAGTTGGCAGCATAGGTATTTACAAAGACCCTGCAAATGGAGTTCGTTGCACCCCGAGTGAAGCGGGAGGCGCGGGATGTTACGACGCATTTGGTTTCAATGATGGCAGCTCGGATTATTGGGCTGTTAGTGTGAATAATAATTCACCGCACTTGTCAATTTATAAAGGCTGGACAGTACAGGGAGACTGGCAGTTATCTGACAGTCAGCAATTGACCTACATAAATGGCTTTAACCGCCTCGACAGGCGCCATGCGTTCAACTGTGATGGAAGCCCAGCCAGGTTATGTGAAGGGGAGCTCGGTCTTAAAAATGAAATCCTCTCCAATGAATTAAGGTACAGTCAAACCATAAACAGAGACCACCTGACACTGGGCTTATTTCATATAGAAGAGCGCATATACCAGGACAACTTTAACGACATTTTACGTGACATGCGTGGTCTGTTAGACACTACCCTGACGAATACTTTTTTCTATGATAATGAAATTATTGTGAAGTCAGCGGCCGTATTTGCTCAGTATGAGTGGCAACTAAACGATGCACACCGTATTACAGTGGGCCTTCGCTACAGCGATGAGACCGTTGATTATGACTCTGTTTCCCGGCTGAATACTGTATTAGATGTGGCACAACTTGATGGTGTGACCATTCCATACTATCGAGTAAATGGAAAAGTGGAGGATGACGGACTATCTGGTCGCCTGGCCTGGAATTATCAGCTTTCAGATCCATTAATGCTCTATTATAGCTTTGCTAATGGGACTAAAAGTGGCGGCTACAATGGTGGCTTACTAGCGACGGAAGAGCAGGCTCGCCTGGCAGACTATGGTCCCGAAGAGTTATATGCCCATGAAGTGGGAGTAAAGTACAACAATGCCGACAACCTGTCGCTCAACGGCGCGTTGTTCTTCTACGATTACAGTGACCAGCAAGTGTTTATGAATCAGGCATCCACTGTGCCTGGTGCTCCGCCATTGCAGCTTCTTGAGAATGTTGGTAGTTCTACAATATATGGCGCAGAGTTCGCTGTGCAATATAAGATGAACGAGTCTTTTAGATTCAGAAGTGCCGCGGGTTACGTGCCCGAAGCGAACTTTGATCAATTCACCGACCCAGTAGGCAATGTATTAACAGACAATCGTTTACCCTTTACCCCAGAGTGGAACATTAATGCGGATCTCACACACTCTTTACCGCTTTGGCAGGGAGAGTTAGTGTCAACAGTTGGGTTTGACTATCAATCAGAATATTACTTCGACCAAAATCAAAACGCCTATGCGATGCAATCAGGATATACTTTATGGCGAGGGAGTGTGCACTTTGAACAAGGTGACTGGCGAGTAGGTATTTGGGGAAAGAACCTATTTGATAAAGAATACAGCCATTTAAAATTCGACTTAAGTGCCTTTTTGGGTATGCTGGAAGACTTTAAAGGAGAGGGGAGACGTCTTGGGGTTGATTTTTCGTATCGGTTTTAGCCGGGCTTTTGCCCTGAGTTATCTAAGTTAAGGTCCGATATGGGTAGTTTTAGGCTATTAACTATAATGATACTGTGCCTGTGCACTTTTTTTGCCAGCGCAAACGTATATGTGTTCGACGGAACACAACGCGGGCATAATCTGCATGACAAAGGCTTAGTGTTATCAGCCGAGAATAACGCACGGTTCCCGGACAGTTTTGCTCAGGTAGAACAGTGGGCAAGTATGCAAGCGGAACAGACGCAACGTGCGTTATTTTCTGGCCGATATTGGTTGGTAACTGAGATTGAAAATCACTCCAGGTATCAGGATCTGGTGCTTTACCCCTATAACACCGTATTATCCAATGTAGAGACGCGAATCTACTCCGAGACGGAGGTTGAGCGGTTCTTTACGGGTGGTATGCATGCCAACGAATACCCTTTTCACTATGGCAACAAAATCCATTTGTTACCAAATCAGAGGTATTACATAGTCACTTTATTTGAAAGTGACTATTTTTATACGCCAATTAAGCTGGAGCTTATTCCCGTGAAGGAATTTGAGCGCCAGGTTACTATGGACAACCTTTTGATGTCCCTGTGCTTTAGTGTCGGTATTGTACTTGGTTTGTACAACTTGCTGATTTACATTGGCTCAAAGGACATGACGCATCTTTATTATGCGATGTTTGCTGCAACCTGGGTATTCGCCTGGAGCCATTTCTTCCATATCTCAGATCAACTCTTTGGCTTTTACTCAGCTCACTTACATTGGCTGGGTTTTGCCCTGACGCCGATCACTAACGTATTATTTTATAATCAACTGCTTAAGCTTAAAGAGACGCACCCCGCCTTGTCGACGGCATCGCTCTGGGTTGGCGCAATCGGCGCGATTGGCACGCCATTTTGTATTCTGTTTCCTGGATTTGGCTTTTTGTGGGCAACGCTGGCCACGGGGTCAGCTTTGTGTATGGGTCTTTATGTTGGGATATTACGGCTGACGGAAGGGTTTAAACCGGCACGTTATTTTGTTCTGGCATACGTGTGTATGGCGATACCAAACATGGTCGGGAATTTCACTAACCTCGGTTTACTCCCTCCTATCGCTGTCAACTTGTATTTAATCGGGCTGATAGGGACTGCCCTGGATGCCTTGCTATTGGCTTTTGCGGTGGCAGATAAATATCGCCTGACGAATGAAGAAAACATAGAGCTGAATAAAAATCTAGAAGCAAAGGTCCTTAAGCGAACTTATGAACTGGAGCAGCTGGCGTCAGAGTTACGTGATGCCAGCGAAGCAAAAAGTCGCTTCCTGGCCAATATGAGCCATGAAATACGTACTCCGATGACGTCTATTATTGGCTATGCAGATGGCATCATGTTGGGTGATATTAAACCTCATGAACGCAATCATGCGATTTCGGTGATCCTGCAAAACTCACGTCATGTTCTGGGCTTGATCAACGATATTCTCGACATGTCTAAAATCGAGGCCAACCGACTCGAAGTTGAACTCATTGAGGCGAATTTATTTCAATCCATTACTCATGTCGAATCACTGTTGGGTAAACAGATCAGAGACAAAGGTCTGGAGTTTGAGTTGAATTATCACTTTCCATTGCCTGATTATATTGTGATTGACCCGACTCGGTTGCGACAAATATTGCTCAATCTGACTTCTAATGCACTTAAGTTTACCTCGGTAGGCAAAATTTCGATCGATGTGAGTTGCACTCAGGATATTTTATCCGTTCGGGTACAGGATACCGGGATTGGGATGACTTCTGCTGAGCAAAAAGAGCTGTTTAACGCCTTTCATCAGGCCGACTCGTCAACGACTAGAAAATATGGCGGCACCGGCCTTGGGTTAAATATCTCGAAAAGCCTGGCACAGAAACTCGACGGGGATATTACCGTTGAGAGTGAAGTCGGCTCAGGGACTGCTTTTACGCTGTCTGTAGGCTTGTATACCACGCAACGTACAAAGTGGTTAAATACGTTCTCGGAAATTCATCAATCAGAGGAACTCGGCACAGAGTCAGAGAGTTATGAAACCGAATCGTTAAAAGGTGAAGTATTACTGGCCGAAGATCACCTCGATAACTGCCGGTTGATCACGCGTATTCTGGAGCGAATGGGGCTGAGTGTTACTGCCGTTGAAAATGGCCAGCTTGCTGTGCAAGCTGTGCTGGATGACGAATTTGATTTGATCCTTATGGATATACAGATGCCTGTGATGGACGGTGAACAGGCATTTAACTTTATCCAGGCAACGGGTTGTACTGCACCTGTGATAGCGCTGACTGCAAATACGATGAGCCATGAAGTAGAACGCTACCTCAAGCTTGGCTTTACCGATCATCTTGCCAAACCTATCGACAGAGCTGAATTTGCTAAGAAGGTCAGTCACTACCTGAACATCACGGTTGAAGAGGACCTTGCTTTACCTGACGAAGAGTTTTCTTTACTAAAATCCCAGTACATAGCAGGACTGCATGAACAGCTTGTACAGTTACAAAACCAGCTGAAATACCACGACTTTGATGGCCTGGCGCGGTCTATTCATGCGTTAAAAGGCACATCAGCTATGTTCGATTGCCATGATATTTATCAGACAGTAACTAAGATTGATGGGCTGCTTAAAGAAAAACATTATGACAAGGTTGAAGAACCAATGGTTGATTTATTTGAACTGATACATATTGCAATCCAGCAGTCCGAGTGTAATCAGGCCATCTAATTGCTGGCGAATAAACGGTACAAGTTAAATAACACACAGCTTCAATTGTAATAAGTTGTTTAATTTGTGTACTTTGCAGATTACAATCTTTTGTTCTGAAAAATTCAATAAATTGTAATGTAATCACTACGCTAGTTTATTTTCTGAAATCTAAATGAGAATACATACTTTTGCTAACTTTGTGCAAAAGTAGAAACATCAAAGCCTTAGCACTGAAGTGCAAAACATATTTTCACACTTCAGGGTGGTTGTTTTTTGAGCTACCGGTCTTTTTGGCTTACCTTTAAAGCGGGTTAGACAACAAGGTATGCAACTATGAAAACATATATTCCTTATATTTTACTGGCATTATTGGCTGGGTGTTCATCGTCAGACAACGAGGAACCTGGTAACACCAACGCTCAGGATCAACAACAAGCCCCTTCTGATGATTCATCCGATGGTGATTCGGGGGGCAGTAATAACGGTTCTGAAGGAGATAGCTCGGGTGATGCAGGGTCTGGCGACAACGGCTCGGATGATGGTGCTGATCAGAACGAGCCGGATGATTCGCGTGGCGCCTATTTCCCCCGTGAGGTAATGGCATCATCTCCTTTTAGTGATAGCAGCAACGAGGTGGAGCGTGGTTTTGGCGCTCGGCCTGCGGTAGAGTACGGGCCTTCAGTTCCCACTTATTTGTGGTCGACACAGCGGATTGGTCGCATACTCAATGGTACAGTGCCTTTGCTGGATGTCTTTAAAGTTCAGTCATTTTATCGCAATAGTACTAATGCAGCATGCTTTGGTCCTCAGGTCGCTTATACAGGTCACCCTGATGCAACCGATCCAGCCTCAGCTTCCGGCACTTTACCAGGTGGCGACTTAGGGCTGTGGTTAGAGAGTGACACTGATGGCAATGCCTGTGCTGTGGCTCAGACCAACGCGTTGTTGAGTGGTCTGAGAGATCAATCGCGAATGAGCCTGATGACCTTAGCCAGCATGGTTTCTGCGGCGCTTGACTCTGGTATGAGCCTGCCTGCAGATGGCAGCAGTATTGATGTAACCGGTGAAATGAATGCCAAAGGCGTTTCTGGTGTGACGTTCAGCACTGCCGCTATCACTCGTGCTGGCAGTGAATGGCAATATACCGTTTCGCTCACTTATACAGTCAGTGGTTCCGACTACGATATTTCACTCTCTATGGCTCATACTCCCGGCGCCGATCTGTTGAATTATTCAGGTCATCTGACTTATTTGGTGGAAGGCGAACAAGGCGTGAGTGGCATTGAATTTCCCGGCGGAAATTGCGCCCAAAATGAGCGTACCCGGGCGGGCTCTTTGGCTTATGAGCGGGCTGGAGACAACATGTCCTTACAAGCCAGAGTGGTCACCCTATGTGGTCACGGTAACAGTGGTATGTTCAATACTGATAACCAGGTAGATGTGAACAACAAGTATCACAACGTCGATAATCCCGATGGTTGGAGCGAAAACTTTTCGATATTTGGTGCGAACTTTGACCTGACCACATTGGCCGGGCAATATGCCTATGTCTGGCAGGCCGGAGTTAACGACAGTAACAGCCGAATTTTTAATATCGGGTTTAACTCCCCCAGTCTGGATAATGGCGAAGCGCACTTTGGCTATGGGTCGAAAATAGAGGACACCGACGGGCTGATCCAAGGCTTTATCTGTAATTGGGCTGGTCCGGGAAACGATCACAGTATGCAGGCATTCTCGCAACGCCAATTCTTCCAGTACGACACTGCAACGGCTACCTATGACGGCAGTGGTAGCAAAGCGAATATTGAATATGCACCAACGGCTTCGTGCAGCTATGACGGCACGGGCAGCTTTGTGTTTGATATTGATGCCAGTGGAATATTAGGCGATATCGCTCAGGAAGATGCGACGCTGGCGTTCAGTCAGGATCTGTGGGCGCCAACTGATCCAAGCAAGACAGTAGCTGAATCTATAACCGATCGAGGCTTGTCGGTGCCTACGGTCCCTTATACCTGGCCTGTTGATGAATAAATTGAATCAAACCGGGCTCTCGGCAGAGGGCCTTTAACTTTTTCGGCTAATCGAAAGTTTGCGACAGATCAAATTTCTTCCTGGCATCGACCAATGTCTAGTGTTGTCTTTATTTCAGTAATTCTATGTTTAATAGGGTATCGGTCGTTAACCGGGTTTTAACCAGTTGGCAGAGTTTCAACCTGCCAAACCCGGCCCAACAGGAAATCATTATGACAACAACTGCATATCAAGCCTATCAACGGGCATACGAACAATTTGAGCAAAATCCAGAGGCATTCTGGCTCAATCAGGCCGGCCGCATCAACTGGCATACCCCACCTAAAATCGGAGTCAGTTACGACGAGTCGTCGTTAAGTCACTGGTTTGAAGATGGCAGACTAAACACCAGCTATCTTGCACTGGATCATCAGGTAAACGAGGGCAGAGGTAAGCAAGCCGCACTGATTTATGATTCACCGGTAACAGGACAAAAGCAGAACTACACCTATTCACAATTGCTCGACGAGGTCAGTACATTCGCCGGGGCGCTCAGTAAGCTTGGTGTGATAGCCGGAGATAGGGTGGTAATCTACATGCCGATGATCCCGCAAGCTGTGATAGCCATGCTGGCATGTGCACGGATCGGGGCAATTCATTCTGTGGTGTTTGGTGGCTTTGCACCCAAAGAGCTTGCGGTACGCATTGATGATGCAAAACCTAAGCTGGTGTTGAGTGCATCCTGTGGTGTTGAAGTTGGCAGGGTGATTGAATATAAGCCCATGCTGGATGAAGCGTTGGCTCTGGCGGAGCATCAAATAGAGCACGCGATTGTCTGGCAACGTCCTCAGTATCGTGCACACATGTCTGCGCCGCGTGATCTTGACTGGTGTGAGCTGGTTGCTGCGGCCCCGCAGGCCGATGCTGTGCCATTGAGTGCAACGCACCCTCTTTATATCTTGTACACCTCCGGTACGACCGGCACCCCAAAAGGCGTTGTGCGTGAAAATGGTGGTCATGCTGTAGCGCTGCACTATAGTATGGAAACGGTATATGGTATGAAACCAGGTCAGGTATTTTGGGCCGCGTCTGATATCGGCTGGGTAGTGGGCCACTCTTATATTGTATATGCACCACTTCTGTTTGGTTGTACAACTTTGTTGTACGAGGGCAAGCCGGTCAGAACTCCGGATGCTGGTGCATTTTGGCGGGTAGTTGAGGAATATCAGGTGAATGCGCTGTTCAGTGCGCCGACTGCGTTTCGTGCTATTAAGAAAGAAGACCCTGAAGGTAAATTGTTTTCACAATATGATACCCGCTCATTACAAACCTTGTTTCTTGCGGGTGAGCGCCTGGACCCCGCGACCTATGACTGGCTACAATCTGTCACGCGCCTGCCGGTTATTGACCACTGGTGGCAAACCGAAACGGGCTGGCCCATTGCCGCTAATCCAATGGGGTTATCACCTTTACCGACTAAAGCGGGCAGTTCGTCGGTGCCAACACCGGGTTATCAACTAAGCATACTGGATGCGAACGGCGAGCCTTGTGCGCCTAATGAGCAAGGGTTAATTGCAATTAAGACTCCTTTACCACCTGGTTGCCTGAGTAACATCTGGCAAAATAGCAGTCGTTTTAAACAAGGCTATTTGTCTGAATTTCCAGGTTATTACTTGTCAGGTGACGGGGGCTACCTGGATGAAGAAGGGTATTTGTTTATTATGGGACGCACGGATGATGTGATAAACGTGGCTGGTCATCGTTTGTCGACCGGAGAGATGGAAGAGGTCGTTGCTGCGCATGAGGCTGTAGCCGAATGTGCCGTATTTGCGGCTAAAGATGAGCTAAAAGGCCAGGTGCCTGTGGCTATGGTGGTGCTTAAAGATGGCGTGGAACTTACCCAGGAACAGTTACGCGAAGCACTCGTTCAGTCTGTTCGGGGCAAAATAGGGGCAATTGCCTGTCTGAAGCAAATTCTGGTCGTAGAGCGATTACCAAAAACACGTTCCGGAAAGATACTACGCAAAAACTTACGCCAGCTGGTGGATGGTGAAGCGATGACAGTCCCGTCGACCATTGACGACCCTGCCACGCTTGATGAAATCAGTGTGCTGTGGCATGCCACACAGCCATAACGATACAAAGAGCTAGATACATTTAGCCGGTTTTGGCAGGCCGGCTATCTTAGTGGCTTGCTTTGCAGGTCCCTTCGGAAACAACTTATACAAGTAGATGCTTTTGCCTTTGTCTTCACCCAGCTTTTGACCAATGGCTTTAACCAGCATACGAATGGCCGGGCTGGTATTGTACTCTTCATAAAAGTCGCGGACGAAGTTGACGACCTCCCAATGTGCGTCTGTGAGCGTAATATTCTCTTGCTCCGCCAACAATGGCGCCAGTTCTTTATGCCAGTCCTGATGATTTAGCAGGTAGCCTTCTTTATCTGTTTCGATCTGTTTGTCTTGAAAAACGAGCATAGTTACCACGTAATAGTTTTATTGCATTGCTCAACCAGCGTGATCCACTGTTGGTCGCTGAGCGGTTCGATATTTTTTTGCACACTGATACCGCGTGCCAGTGCACAGACATTCAGCATACAAGTACGATTAGTACTTAGTGCGCGCCATGCTGCCTGATCATAACAGGCGTCTCTTGTGAGCAGTATCACATCCTGCTTAGCGAGCAAACCTGTACTGAATACGTCATGATAGTAACTCAGCGGCTTAGAAAAAATATGTAACGTGGAGAGGCTCATAAACTGACCACCTTACTTTGTTGAGACAGCAATGCTTGCTGTTCGTCTACAGTCAGAAGCTGAGCGTCGATATTCAGGTCGTCAGGGGTAAGCGCAAAGCGCTTCATGGCTTCGGCACATACATAGACTTGCTCAACATCATAAATCTCCAGCGTTTTAAGCTGTTTAAAGTAGTTTTTAATTCCCAGTGTGGATGCATCATTGCCTTGTTTTAGGGCTAATACGGCTGGGCCCTTGAAAAGCCAGGAGATGTTCTGATCCAGCGCAGCAAAAATCAGTGCCATATCTAGCCCTTCGCGGATATGTGCACCATCGAAAGGAGCGGTGTGGTTGATCACCAGAATGTTTTCACTCATTTAAATTGCACCCACTTATCTGCTTTGGTTGCTAACATGGCAAATTCCGCCAACCCTGCAACCTCAAAAGGAGCACACTGTGTGGTATCCAGCCCGTGCTTTTCTGCCGCTGTAACACATAGCTTGAGCGCAATACCTGCGTCATGCAGGGATTGCCATACCTGAGCTGGCTGAAGTTCATCGCTGGCCAGGCTGAAATGCGGACTGGCAAACAAAACGGCTTGCTGATAAAGAAAGATACATTCAATTTGGTGATCTTGTGCTTTTAAAGCATTAGCGAATCGCAGCAGTTGCTGCAATGCATCGTGGTCACTGACATCGCTGTGCAGGGAAAGTACGTACTGGCTCAAAAGTTACTCATAAAAAAAGCCCCGAATGGGGCTTATTTTAGCAAACTGAGCAGATTAGTCATCACTTGAGCCAAGTAGCGCAAGGATAGACGTGAACAGATTGTAGATGCTCAGGTACAGGCTTACTGTTGCCAGGATGTAGTTTGTTTCACCACCATTTACGATGCGGCTGGTGTCATACAGGATAAAGCCAGACATCAGTAATACAACAGCGGCGTTAATCGCGATAAAGGCAACTGAACTACCGATAAACAGGTTAACCAGGCTAGAGACAATCACGACCAGCATACCTACAACCAGGAAGCCGCCCATGAAGGAGAAGTCTTTTTTGGTTGTTAGTGCGTAAGCAGATAAACCAAAGAACACCAACGCTGTTGAACCCAGCGCTTGTGCAATCAGCAAGCTGCCATTGGGCATCGAGGCATAGTGGTTAAGCAATGGACCCAAGCCAAAGCCAAGTAGACCTGTGAACAGGAAAACCAAACCAATCGCTGAGCTAGAGTTCGCTTTTTTCTGGATCACGAACAAAAGACCAAAAGCAACCAGTGAACAGACAAGACCGGTGAAGCGCGGTAGTGCCATAGTCATAGAGATGGCAGCAGTAATCGCACTAAATGCCAGTGTCATTGCCAGTAGGAAGTAGGTGTTTTTAAGCACCTTGTTAGTTTCGACCGTCGACATAGCCACTTTTTGGCCAGTGTACGAATGATTGAACGCCATTATCAGCTCCTTATTAGAAACACAATGTTCCGAAAATTATTCTAGGTCAAGATTACCAAGAGTTAAATCGCTCGGCAAACCTTTCTGGATCAGTAGACCCTAAAATTGTGCTAAAAGTTCTCAAACTCCCGATTATTGACCATAAAACCTCTCAATGTGTCCGATGTTTGTACAAATAAAATGAAATTTAACCAATTAAACAAAAAAGCGAAAAAAAAGCTTCACAAGGGCGTCAGGATTCACTAATATTCGCCCCGCTGCGGAGAGATGGCTGAGCGGTTGAAAGCACCGGTCTTGAAAACCGGCATACGTTAATAGCGTATCTAGGGTTCAAATCCCTATCTCTCCGCCACTAATTTTACGAAAATCTGCCAAGTGAGGTTCACTGGCGGGTTTATACAATCTGTTTTGGAGAGATGGCTGAGTGGTTGAAAGCACCGGTCTTGAAAACCGGCATACGTTAATAGCGTATCTAGGGTTCAAATCCCTATCTCTCCGCCATATTAAGGCCGCAAGTCTCAGACTCGCGGCCTTTTTACTTTTTCATCTTGCACAGGTTGCTAGCCTGATAGCCTCAGTGCGCGTTTTACGTAACGTTTAGCCCGGTGAGCGCAGGCATTAATTGCATCGGACGCCTTATCTGCCACCTCATTCACTTCAACCTGCTGATAGCCTCTCAGCCCGACTCGGATCGTACAGTGAACTTGTTGAATGTCGTCTAACTGGTTTTCATCCGTCAAAACATAAACTTCGACTTTGTCAATTTGCCCTGCATAGCGGCCAAGCATAAGCCTGATTTGTGCATCTACATGATTGTTTTCGGCTTCTGTCGTGTCACTATGGGATGAAAACACATCTACCCACATAATTTACTCTCATTAATTGATTTAAAGTTCGTTTATCTGCTTAAACGTCGCCTGTAATGTGATCGTGCTACCTCATCAAGCGTATCAATCGAAAAGAATTAAGTGAAATCGTTTGTTCTATATACTACAGTTCGGATTATTCGAAGTGTCTTTAACTATGAGGAAGCCCCATGCAGGATGTCATTAACTACAAACACTTAAAGTACTTCTGGGCTGTTGCGCATGAGGGCAGTATTGCCAAGGCCAGTGCTAAGCTGAACATTACCCCGCAAACCATCAGCGGTCAGTTGTCTTTGCTCGAAGAGCGCGTCGGTAATGAGCTTTTGCAAAAAGAGGGCCGTGGGCTGCGACTAACCGACACTGGCAGAGTCGTATTGCGCTACGCTGATGAGATCTTTGAGTTGGGTAATGAGTTGAGTGATGTTTTAAAAGGCAACAGTGCTGTGGGCCCGGCAGAGTTTATTGTTGGCGCCTCCAGTGTATTGCCCAAAACCATAGTCCATAAGATTATTGAGCCTGCCATGCATATTGAGCAGGACATTCGCCTGACTAGCCTGGAAGGGCCAGTAGAAAGTATGCTTGCAGACTTGGCGGTTCATAAAGTTGACTTAGTGTTGAGTGATGTGCCTGTTACAGGGGCGTTCAGTGTAAAGGCGTATAACCATTTGCTGGGAGAAAGTAGTATTACCTTTTTGGCGGCCCCAGCACTTGCCAGACAATACGCCCAGAATTTTCCTATGTCGCTTAATAATGCACCTTTATTACTGCCGACACAGCAACATGAAATTCGCAAAGAGTTTGATTTTTGGTTGAGCGATCAGAATATTCACCCCAATATCGTGGCGCAGTTTGACGACAGTGCGTTAATGAAATCGTTTGGCCAGTCTGGTTTGGGGCTGTTTTTTATGCCCAGTACCATTGCTCAAGATGTGTGTGATGCATTCCATGTACGCCCGGTGGGTGAGCTGCCAAACATAAAACAAAAGTTTTATGCGATTTCAGCAGAGCGAAAAATCCGACACCCGGCTATTGCTGCGATATTCAATACAGCCAAATCGTCGTTATTCAAATGAGCTACGTTATCAAAGTGGTAAAAGATCAACCTTGTGCCAAAATTACAGTTCGTATTTTTCGACGCTTAAAATTTAATAATTCGAGTTTTACATAGCATTGCTGCACCCTAGTATAGTTTTAGTACAACTAGTTCCCGAGGTGTTTTATGCAAGATCTGAAAGACTGGCACAGTCAACACTCAGAAGCAGTACTCAAGCAGTTCGAGGCCGACCCGGAGCAGGGCTTATCACCGCAACAGGTCGACAGGCAACAAGCCCAGTTTGGGCCGAACGCCATTACTAAACATGATGGAGACGGACCGATAAAACGGTTTGCCCTGCAGTTCCATCAGCCTTTGGTTTACATCTTGCTTTCGGCAGTGGTGGTGACGCTGGCACTCCAGGAGTGGGTCGACGCCATCGTCATTTTTGCTGTGGTGCTACTCAACGCCATCATTGGTTTTGTGCAAGAATCTAAAGCCATCAATGCCATCAATGCCTTGTCTGGCAGTATCAAATCAACCGCAACCGTGATCCGTGATGGGGTAAAAACGACCATTGCTGCACAACAACTGGTGCCTGGCGACATTGTACTGCTGCAGGCCGGTGATAAAGTGACCGCGGATATGCGCCTGGTGAAGGTCAGAGATTTACAGGTTGATGAGTCGGCACTGACCGGAGAATCCGTACCTGTGGAGAAAAACCTTGAGGTGCTTGCCAAAGAAGCGTTGCTGGGAGACCGCCAGAATATGGCGTTTTCATCGACGCTGGTGGTTTATGGTACCGGCGTTGGGGTAGTGACTGAAACTGGTGATAACACCGAAATAGGTAAAATTTCTGAGCTGATCGCGACGACGCCAACGCTGGACACACCGTTGACCAAACGCATCAAGCAATTTAGTCATGTCTTGTTATATGCGATTGTCGGCCTGGCTGCGATTACTTTGCTGATAGGGTACTTGCACGGACAACCACTACTTGACTCCTTTATGGCCGCGGTTGCTTTAGCTGTGGGGGCTATTCCGGAAGGTTTGCCTGCAGCAGTCACGATTATGCTGGCCATTGGCGTTTCCCGCATGGCTAAACGTAAAGCCGTTATTCGTAATCTACCCGCGGTTGAAACGCTGGGAAGTACCACCATTATCTGCTCCGACAAGACTGGTACTTTGACCAAAAATGAGATGACCGTAGAGCAGATCTACAGCGGCGGGCAGCTCTATGCGGTATCTGGCAATGGTTACGATCCTGCTGGTGAGATCCAAACTCACATGTCGCAGTCTGAGTTACAGTCAGCCACAGTTGAGGCCAACACCCAGCCTGGTCTTTATGCAACACTCAGAGCTGGTGCGCTGTGCAACGATGCTCAACTCTTGGCACCGGATACAGGAAATGCACAGTGGCGTATCAGCGGTGATCCGACCGAGGCAGCATTACTGGTGTCTGCACGTAAAGCTAATATGGCCTCAGAAAGCCTGAATGCCAAACGAATTGATTGCATACCATTTCAATCAGAGTATCAGTATATGGCCACCCTGGATGACGTCGACGACACGCGTATAATCCATATGAAGGGATCTATCGAGAGTATTCTGCCTAAATGTCGGTTTATGCTTAATGAGCAGGGCGCCTCTATTCCTCTTGATCAGGGGGCGATTGAGCAACAAGCCGAACGCTTGGCTGCTAAAGGCTTGCGCGTACTGGCTTTTGCCAGCAAAGCGACAAGTCGGGAGCAAACGAGCCTGAGCCATGACGATGTTGCTCAGGAGCTGGTGTTCCTGGGGCTACAAGCAATGATAGATCCGCCTCGTCCTGAGGCCATTGAAGCTGTTGCTGCCTGTCACAGAGCCGGGATCCGGGTCAAGATGATCACCGGAGATCATGCGCTGACTGCCACCAGTATTGCCAAGCAGCTCGGCATTATTCAACCGCAAAGCGCAGGAAAAACCGTTACGGGCTATCAGCTTGGTGACCTATCGGAGCATGAGTTCAGTGATATTGCCTGTAATAATGATGTGTTTGCACGGGTCAGCCCTGAAAATAAACTTCAGCTGGTGAAATCGTTACAGGCCGAAGGCCATGTTGTGGCCATGACTGGGGATGGTGTTAATGATGCGCCCGCGCTCAGACGGGCCGACATTGGTGTTGCCATGGCACTCAATGGCACTGAAGTGGCCAGAGATGCGTCGGATATGATGCTGACTGATGATAACTTTGCCACTGTGCGGGCTGCTGTTGAGGAAGGTCGGGGTGTCTTTGACAATCTGAAGAAGTTTATTGTCTGGACCTTACCAACCAACGGTGGCGAAGGCCTGGTGATTTTACTTGCGGTGTTACTTGGCGTGTCACTGCCGTTATTGCCGGTGCATATTCTGTGGGTCAACATGACCACTGCCATTTTACTCGGTCTGATGCTGGCGTTTGAGCCCAGAGAAAAGGGCATTATGGACCGTCCACCCTACGATCCGGATGCTCCTATCATTGACAGGATCTTAATGTGGCGAATTTTGTTGGTGTCCTCTTTATTGTGTATCACGGCCTTTGGCTTATACGAGCTTGAATTAATGTGGGGCGCAACTGAAGCGCAAGCCAGAACCGTCGCAGTCGCTATGTTTGTGGTCGGTGAAGCATTCTACCTGTTCAACTGTCGCTCGTTGGAACGGTCGGTATTTTCGGTTGGCTTGTTTTCAAACCGCTGGATCTGGATAGGCATCGCGCTGATGATGGCATTACAGTTGCTGTTTACCTACCTGCCCTTGATGAATGACTGGTTCCAGAGTGCACCTATCTCACTTGAGGCCTGGTTACGAGTTATTGTCTGTGGCTGGATGATTTCGCTGATTGTCGGAGCTGAAAAGCACCTGCGCAGTCGCAACAAAGAACCACAGCCAACCTCAGATTCAAATACCAACAGAGTGAGTGAATCAGTATGAATAAAAAGACGCATTCTCACAATTCAGACAAACGGACCTTGCTTATCCGGGCAGTGATCTTCAGCGCTTTATGGCTGCTGCTCACAAAAGGGGTTTGGTCCTCCTGGGCAATAGGTATTTTCGTTGTGCCTGTGTCGGTCTGGATGAGCATGCGTCTTTTTCATAACGCGGCAGCCGTGCCTGTTCATTCTGGAACAGGGCAGCTGCATTATGGTCGTCTGTTGCGCCTGCTGCCGTATTTTTTGCTTAACTCGTTGAAAGGGGGAATACAAACAGCGCGGCTGGCTTTTGCTCACCGCATTGAAATGCGCCCTGGTACGGTTTCTTATCCGCTACGTTTGCCTTCGGGCCATACACAGCTGTGGTTTATTCACCTGATCAGCTTACTACCAGGCACGTTGAGTGCCCAACTGAATGGTGATTTCTTGTTGGTACACATGCTGGAAGTAAATGAAAGCAATTATCGGGATGTGATTGACTGTGAACAAAAGATCGCCTATTTGTTTGATTTAGAACTAGATAAGCAAGTGGTGCCGGTTTTGAAGGAGCAACTATGAGTGAGTATTTAAACCTGGTTATTACAATTTTAACCCTGGTTCTGCTTGGCGGGCTGTGGCGGCTCTGGCTGGGCCCATCGAAGCTTAACCGGATACTGTCTCTACAACTGTTTGGCACCATAGGCGTTGCGATTTTGGCGCTGCTGGCAGTTGTATATCAACAAAGCGCTTTATTTAACGTAGCGCTTGTATTGGCCCTGCTGGCTCCGACCGCAACGGTCATTTTGGTCAAAATGGGAGACACTAAATCATGACATTTTTTGACTGGTACAGTGTAGTTATGGTGACGCTTGGGGTTTTCTTTTTCATTGCTGGGGGCGTTGGTCTGTGGCGTTTTCCAGACGAGTTATCCCGGCTGCATGCGCTGACCAAGGCCGACAATCTGGGCTTAGGGTTTGTCGTGCTGGGGGTGTTACCTCAGGTTGTAGAAGTAGCAGATGCAATTCAGCTGTTGTTGATTTGGGTCGCTGTGATGTTGGCAGGAGCCGTCTCTTGCTATTTATTAGCCAGTCACACAGGTTTGGATCAAGGTGAACACCCGGTAGAACACCGGAGCAGACTGGAAGAACAGGAGGCTGTGCATGATAAGCGGTGAGTTATTTATCGACCTGCTATTAGGCAGCGGGGCCTTAGTAACCGCAATATTGTGTCTCACAGCCAAAGACCTATTTCAGGCGATTTTACTGTTTATCAGCATGGGCCTGCTAGTAACGCTTGCCTGGGTCAGGCTGGGTGCGTGGGATGTTGCCATCGCAGAGGCGGCGATTGGAGCGGGTTTGACTGGCGCATTGCTTATCGCCACACGTCGACAGCTCAACCAATAAAACTGCGTTAGATAATAACAACAGAGGTAACTTATGTTTAATAACATGACATTAAGTAACAGTGCACAACAAGAAGCAGACTTGCCTGGCAGCATCCTGTTGATTGTTGGTGTGGTGGTTGTTGCAGCCTGTCTATTTCTGGCTATATCCCTGGTCCAGTTTCAGTCTACAGACCAACCGCTAGTGACACTGGTTGCCTCTAACCTGGAGCAAAGTGGTGTAGAGAACCCGGTTACGGCCGTGCTACTTAACTTTCGCA
Source organism: Pseudoalteromonas sp. AWH4_217 (assembly GCF_056161105.1). Taxonomy (NCBI): domain Bacteria; kingdom Pseudomonadati; phylum Pseudomonadota; class Gammaproteobacteria; order Alteromonadales; family Pseudoalteromonadaceae; genus Pseudoalteromonas; species Pseudoalteromonas sp. AWH4_217. The sequence goes on from NZ_JBSWYM010000003.1 coordinate 34,245, forward strand.
GTTATGATACTTTGCTGGAAGTTGCGGTGCTGTTGATTGTTGCCCTAGCAGTGATGCCCTTCAGTTTACAAGACGCCCGGCAGCCATTTATTAAAGTATCTGAACCCGTAGAGCGAAGTTTGGTACTTGAAGCCTTCCTGCGGTGGTTGTTACCGGCGATAGTCGTTACATCCGGGTATTTACTTTGGACTGGTGCGGCATTGCCAGGCGGTGCGTTTCAGGCGGGTGCATTGCTGGCAGGCGCAGGGATTTTGCTGCTACTTGCCGGTCATCACAGTTTTAACTTCAATGCACCCACCGCACGCCTGTTGTTAGTGGTTGGCTTAGCCATGTTTTTGTTGGTCGGTGCTGGAGTCATCCTGTCAAGTGGCATCGCGTTGGATTACCCGGAGGCCATGGCTGGCACGTTAATTCTGGTAATAGAAGTGGCGGCGACGTTAACCATAGCGGCAATCCTGGTTTTGCTATTTTGTGCGTTACAGATTGAGCCTCAGTGTTCACTGGCAAACCGTGTTGAGAAGGAGAAGCACTCATGACGCAAGCTTTGTTATATGGTGTATTTGGTATTGCACTGTTCGGTATTGGTCTGTTTGGCGTCTTGGCAATTGCCCATGTCGTTAAGAAAATACTCGCCATCAATATTTGTGGTGTGGGCGTGTTTATGTTGTTTATAGCCAATGCCTCCTCCGGCGCTGTACCAGATTTTGTCCCACACGCTATGGTATTAACTGGGATCGTGGTCGCGGTCGCAGGTACGGCAATGGCTTTGTCTTTGATGGTTCGGATCAACGCACTTGAAAAGCCTGAGGAAGACGCTTAATGCCAGTAATCGACGTTGCTTCTTTACTACCCTTGCTGATTGCGATCCCCCTGGTTGGGGCTATTTTCTCGGTATTGCTGAGTACCAGATATGCGCAAGTGCTGATTGGGCTGCTTAGCGCACTGGGCTTGGTATTCGTAATAGGGCTTATCTTGGCCAATTTTCCCCCTGAAGTCTCCGAGTTTGCGACCCCTCTGAGGTATGCCCTTGCAGGCTGGGAGGCTCCTTTGGGTATTGCGCTAAGCCTTGATGGGTTCTCAGCTCTGCTACTGTCATTGACCGTTTTTTTGGTCACAGTATTGACCTTTTATTCTGCTTTCTATTTCGCAGCATCACCTGCACGTGTGCGCTTTTGGCCTCTGTGGTGGTTGTTGGTGGCGGGGATCAATGCGCTATTTCTGTCTGCTGACATTTTCAATGTCTATGTGACACTCGAAATTATCGGATTGGCAGCGGTTGCTCTGGTAGCGTTAAGTGGCAATAAAGCGGGCCTGACGGCAGCGTTGCGTTATTTATTAGTCGGTCTGTTAGGGTCTCTTTGCTATCTGCTTGCTGTGGCTTTGTTGTATCACGTCTATGGTACTCTAGACTTTGCACAGCTTGCAGCCAAAGCTGAATCAAATCCATTAAGCTGGGCTGCATTGGCGCTAATCACTGTGGGTTTGGTGCTAAAAACCGCCCTGGTTCCATTGCACTTTTGGTTACCTCATGCTCATGGCAGTGCACCGGCACCAGTTAGTGCTATTTTGTCCGCTTTGGTTGTCAAAGCGTCGTTTTATCTGTTGGTACGATTTTGGATGGAGATCCTGGCACCCGCCGTTACCAATGAAGCGTTAATGCTATTGGGCATATTAGGAGGGACAGCTATTCTGTGGGGGTGTGTGCAGGCACTCAGAGCAAAGCGTCTCAAACTGATGGTGGCATACTCGACCGTCGCGCAAATTGGTTATCTGTTTTTGCTGTTTCCACTTTTGATGAGCACTGAGGAAGCATCGGCATCGCAACTGGCTGCCCAGCAACAAAGTGCGCTCGCCGCGATATCTTATTTTATTGTCGCCCATGCCTGTGCCAAGGCAGCGATGTTTATTGCTGCCGGCAACATCATACATTCGCTTGGCCATGATGACATTGCTAAGCTGCAGGGCATGGCAAAGTATATGCCATTGAGCTTGTTCACTTTTGCGATAGCTGGAGGCAGTTTAATCGGTCTGCCACCCAGTGCAGGCTTTATCGCCAAATGGTTATTGCTCAATGTTGCCATTGATACTCACCAGTGGTGGTGGGTTGTGATCATTCTTACCGGTGGACTGTTGGCAGCACTGGCGATATTCAGAGTGCTGGACCTGGCATTTATTAAACCAGAGCAGGCGTCTGAGCAAGTTGCCCCTGACAACTGGCAGAAGGTGCCTGTGGCTATGCCTGTCAGTGGCCTGGCGTTGGCTCTGTGTACAATGGCGCTGGGTTTCAATGCGGACCTGATCATTGACCTGATAGCGATAGGAGGCGGTAAATGATGTGGCAAAGTACTCTGCCTTTGTTAATTTTACTGAGCGCACTGGTATCCGGGGTTGCGATATTTTTTGTCAGCGACAACAAGCCTATACTTAGAAAAACTCTGAACTTTCTTGGCGCCGGCAGCTGTGTTGGCCTGATCTTGGTGATGATCTCGGGTGTGTATCAGGGACAGGTTTTTGAAACGCGTTTGCCCTTGCTGCCTAATATGGATTTGGTGTTGCATGCGGATGCGTTGTCATTACTGTTTGTCGCCTTATCCGGTTTTTTGTGGTTATTAACGACGATTTATGCCATCGGGTATCTGGAGCAATCACCTAACCGTAGCCGCTTTTTCGGTTTTTTTAGCCTGTGTGTATTCGCAACCATTGGTGTTGCGCTGGCTGGTAACTTGATCACTTTTTTGATTTTCTACGAGCTACTGACGCTGACAACTTATCCACTGGTAGTCCATAAGGGGAATAAAGCCTCGCTGGCGGCAGGACGTAAATACCTGATTTATACCATGCTAGGTGGCGCCAGTTTGCTCGCCGGTGTTGTGTGGTTAAAAGCCCTGGCGGGATCATTGGACTTTACCGCGACGGGGATCCTCGCGTCCATGCCTCATTTAGACCCATTCCACCTGAAAGTGATTTTTGCCCTCATAATTGTAGGGTTAGGGGTAAAGGCGGCATTGATCCCGTTGCATGGTTGGCTACCTTCTGCCATGGCTGCACCTGCTCCTGTGAGTGCATTGTTACACGCGGTTGCCGTGGTTAAAGCGGGTGCATTTGGCATAGTGCGGGTTGTTTATGATGTCTATGGAGTTGAATTTGCTCAGGAACTTGGTCTAACCATCATTCTGGCTGTGTTGGCTTCTGTGACAATTGTTTATGGCTCTACCCGAGCCGTGTTCCAGGATGACCTTAAACGCAGGCTGGCTTATTCAACGGTCAGTCAGGTTTCCTACATTGCACTGGGCACTGCCATTGCCGGGCCAATCGCCACAATTGGCGGCATTGCACACCTGGTCCATCAGGGGTTGATGAAAATCACCATGTTCTTCTGCGCCGGTAGCATAGCAGAAACTCTGGGTGTCACTAAGGTCAGTCAGATGAATGGGGCCGGAAAACGAATGCCATTAACCATGTTGGCGTTTAGCCTGGCGGTACTGGGCATGATAGGGATACCGCCCGCAGCGGGTTTTATTTCAAAATGGTATCTGGGCACCGGAGCACTTGAGGCAGGCTTTTATTGGGTACTGGGGGTACTTATTATCAGTAGTCTGCTCAATGCTATCTACTTTCTGCCAATTTTATACGCGGCTTGGTTTAAACCACAGCAGGGGGCCTGGCCAAAAGAAAAACCCAAGGGGCGGCTAGAAACGCACTGGATGCTCATGTTACCACCTGTAGTGACTGCACTACTGGCGCTCAGCGCAGGCTTGTTTGCTGATGCCCAGTTTAGCCCGCTGAACTGGGTGAAACTGATAGCAGCCCGAGAATATGGCAGTGAGTTTGTATCAATACTGGCAGCCAGTTCGCAACAAATTCCTGCGATGTGGCTGGCGCTTGGTGCACCGTTATTGGGGGCGCTATTGCTGGTGCGCAAGCAAATGCAGCAGGTTGCACACTGGTTTTTACCCTTATCAGCAGGTATAGCACTGCTTGCCTATGCAATTTCTGGACAAGGCACCAACACCACACCTTGGTTATTTTTTGGCAGTGTGCTGACGCTAAATGATACAACATCGACCTTCTTCCTGCTTGCTGTCTGTCTGTGGTTACTGGCAGCGGTTTTTGCCGTTAATTTTGTTAAAGCTGATGAGCGCAAAGTTAGGTTTTGTCTGTTTTTCCTGCTAGCTATGTGCGGCAACTTCGGGCTTGTGTTGGCCCAGGATATTTCAGGTTTTATCAGCTTCTTCACCTTGATGAGTCTGGCTTCGTATGGCCTGGTCGTGCACTTTGATACGGATGAAGCCCATCAGGCGGGCAAATCTTACATGCAATGGGCGGTACTGGGAGAGTTGTTGCTTTTTACAGGACTCGCAGGCCTGGCATTTGGATCAATTGATCCCTCCTCAGCTGGAAATCCGGAGCAAACTTATCCGGCCTGGGCAATCGGGTTTTTACTTGCCGGGTTTGGAGTAAAGGCAGGCTTGTTTGGCTTGCACGTATGGCTGCCAATGGCGCATCCGGTTGCACCCGTTGCAGCCAGTGCGTTACTAAGCGGGGTTATGGTGAAAGCGGGGCTGTTGGGGTGGCTTAAATTTATCCCTTTCGGTGAGGTGGCATTCGCAACTTATGGCTCTGTGCTCGTGGTGCTTGGGTTATTTGCGGCATTTTTTGGCGTTTTGGTAGGGGTTACACAGGATAACCCTAAAGCCTTACTTGCATACTCAACGATGAGCCAGATGGGCATTTTGATTGCGGCTGTGGGGGTCGGGTTGAAATATCCCGAATTATGGTCCTTATTGCTGCCCGCTATTGTGTTGTACGCAGTGCATCATGGTTTGGCTAAGGCTGCACTGTTTCTTTTTGCTGGTATGAATAGCACTTTAACATGGCACAAGTATCGCTGGGTTTGCTGGCTGGCAGCTGCATTACCCGCTGCTGCACTGGCCGGGTTGCCACTAACCAGTGGTGCGGTTGCCAAGGTCGCGCTAAAGGATGTTGTGGAGCGGGATTTGCTCATGGGGACAGTACTTCCGTTGACAGCAATAGGGACCACCTGGCTGATGATGCGATTCTTGCAGTTGATTGCGCAAAAGCAACCAAAAAAGGTGACTGGCCAGCCTGATGTATTTCAGTTAGGTGCGTACGGCACGTTATTGATATTGGTGACGGTGCTGAGTTATCTGATACCGCAAGCCAATGGTGCTTGGGCTAATCAACTGGCTGCGGCAAGCTTTTGGGACAGCGCATGGCCTGTACTTCTTGGTCTGGGGATCTATTTTATAACACGAGCATTTGTTGAGGGTATGGGACCATTACCGGCTGGCGATATCAATGTCGCTTATACGGAAGCGGGCAGTCTGGTACGTCTTGGTGCAGAGACACTGTCGCAGGGCTTAAAATTGTTAAAAGGTGAAATAGAGAATACCTCTTGGCAGTTGCCTCAGCGTGTGGTTTGTCGGCAGGCGCGTGTAGTCGGTCTCGCGATGGCGGCCGTACGTTCTTTGATGACGCCTGGCGTATTGTTTGCCTTGCTTTTGTGCATGCTGCTGTGGGCGATGATAGCAGCAAGGTAAGCTTATACGACCAAAGTTGACTTGTGATACTTATGCTTCGCGTCGACACTGACTATCTCTGTGCAAGGTAATAAAGGTGAAAGAGATGATCAGAAGGCAAGTGGCAAAAGCGGTGGCATATTCGTTATTATCACCGCTAATCGTTGGCATAGTGCTCGGAGGGTATTATGCCCTGATAAGTGGTCAGAGTAAGATTTTGTTTCAAATACTCATGACGGCTGTAGCTAATGCCCATATCGTTGGCCTGTCGATGGGGTTTTTTGTTTTGCCAGCTTATCTGATACTGTTGCGCCACAACAAACTGACTTACTCGGGTATTTTGACCGCGGGTATGCTCGGAGGCGCACTGTTTAGCTACTTGTTTGTTGCAAGCTCTGGTATGGTTTTTATCATTAATGCAGTGATGGCGGCGCTGGGAGGCGGGCTGTTTTTGTTCAGTTTACGGCGCAATGCTCAGAGCGCCTGATGGCTTTTTGTACAGCATGGCGTAGATTTACACTAATTTAATAGTTTTTCTGTCTAAAAGGTTTCATTTAGCTGCACGAAAGAGTACCTTTACTTCTTATGTAAATTTGTTGAATGACCGCAATGCAGAAGAAAAAGTTCTACGATACTCTCAGCCTACAAGCTCAGGCCCTAATTGGTGATGAGCACAACTACATCGCCAATATGGCAAACCTCAGCGCCCTGTTATTTACCTCAATGGAAGACATAAACTGGGCTGGCTTTTACCTGTTAGATGGTAAAGATGAGCTCGTACTAGGTCCTTTCCAGGGCAATCCAGCCTGCATTAGAATCCCGTTAGGCAAAGGCGTATGTGGTACCGCGGCTGCTGAGTTAACGACTCAGCTCGTAGAAGATGTACACAGCTTTGATGGTCATATTGCCTGCGATGCTGCTTCAAACTCTGAAATTGTTATTCCCGTTATGAGAAACGGTGAACTGTTTGCTGTATTGGACATTGATAGTCCGAGTTTGGCTAGATTTGACGATGAAGATAAACTTGGCCTGGAAGCACTGGTAAAATGCTTTGAAGGTACATTGTAAATGAAAGAATTACTCAACGTTCAGGACTACCTGTTTTCCAACTTTGATGTGGGAGACTGGGAAGGGGAAGAAGAGCGAGTTGCAGAGACGCTGAATGAGCTTATTCACGTAGCCTGGGATCAGCTTCCCGATGACCTGGAATGTGAGAAGATCGATTTAATTATAAATGGAATATGGGAACATCTGCGCGGCGAGCTGGCGCTTGTCGAAGCCGAGTATGATGAACTCGTCGACTGGGTTACACATTACATTCAGTCATCTCTTGATGAAAATATTGAACTATAGGTTTAGACATGGAAACCACAAACAAGCTAAAAGATATCAAAGAGGTTCTCGACTTTTTATATGCCGAGTTTCCTCAGTGTTTTAAACAAAAAGACGGTATTAAACCGCTGAAGGTTGGCATATTTAAAGATATTGCTTCCAGAATCGAAGGTTCTGATAAGGTCAGTAAGACTCAGGTTCGTCAGGCATTACGCAAGTACACCTCTTCTTGGCGTTATTTAGAAGCCGTCATCAACAATGAATTTCGTGTTGATTTAGACGGAAATGATGCTGAGAAAGTAGAACAAGAGCACGTAGAGCACGCGCAAAAGGCGTTGGAAGAATCACGTGCCAAAATGGCTAAACGTAAAAAGCCTCAACGTCCCAGACAAGATGGTCGTGGCGAGCGCCGTCGCGATGGTGACACAAAATCTTACAAATCACGTGGTGATAACAAGCACCGCCACGGGAATAAAAACGCTAAAGTTAATGCTAAGCCTGAGCAGCAACAGCGTCGTAGTTCAGGGAAAGTTGAACCTCTGCCAGCAAATGAGGTCAAGGTAAATAATAAGGTTAAAGTGAAGTTGGGACAGGCGTTGGTCAATGCAACCATCACAGAAGTCAACAAAGATGAAGTTCATGTTGAGTTGGTGACGGGAATGCAAGTTAAAACCAAAGCAGAAAGCCTGTTTATTCTTTAAGGAGTCGTGTATGAGTAATAAGTTACCTTTAGTTGGTGTAATCGCACTGTTTGTATCTGGCGTGTGCTCAGCTGCAACACAGACGGTGACGGAAAAAGATATTCCCATATTGGAACCCGAAATCCAGCATGCGACGGCAACCAAAAGGGTAACCAGTAAATTTACTCGTGAACACTATAAGCGCTTTAAGCTAGACGATGCCTTGTCTGAGCAGATATTTGACCGTTATATCGAAAACCTCGATTATAATAAGTCTCTGTTCCTGCAGTCTGATATTGACAAATATGCAGGGTATAAAAAGCAATTCGACGACGCTTTGAAAAAAGGCAAGCTCGATTTTGCTTTTGCTATGTTCAACGACAGTATGCAACGTCGTTATGAGCGCTTTAACTATGCAATTTCTCTGTTAGATACAGAAATGAGGTTTGATAAACCAGACGAATTTGTGTTTGACAGAGAAGACATGCAATTTGCCACGACCCAGGCCGAGTTGGATGAGTACTGGCGTCAGCGTGTCAAGTCTGATGCATTAAGGTTAAAACTTACAGGCAAAGACTGGGCAGGCATCAAAGAAGTCCTGACCAAGCGCTACAAAAATACCATTAAGCGCCTGGTACAAACCAACAATGAAGATGCTTTTCAAATTGTAATGAATGCATTTGCACGTAGCATCGAAGCCCACACTTCTTATTTGTCACCTCGCCGTGCCGAACAGTTTAAGATGGATATGGAGCTTGAACTTGAAGGCATTGGTGCAGTACTTGGTTACGACGAAGATTACACCATTATCCGCAGCCTGGTACCTGGCGGCCCAGCTGACAAGACGGAAAAGATAAAGCCTGACGACCGTATTGTTGGCGTTGCACAAGACGGGGAAGAATTTGTCGATGTGATTGGCTGGCGTCTTGATGATGTCGTTGATCTCATCAAAGGTCCTAAGGGGACCAAAGTAAGACTACAATACCTCAAAGGCAGTGATACCCACGGTACACCTAAGGTTGTTGAAATCGTCCGTGATAAAATACGCCTTGAGGACAGAGCCGCAAAATCGGAAATCTTCGAAGCAAAATATTCAGATCTCACCAGCAAAATAGGCGTGATAGAGATCCCGAGCTTTTACAACAATCTGTCAAAAGATGTGAAAAAAGAGCTTGAAAAGCTTAAAGAACAAAATGTTGATGGGATTATCGTTGATCTTAGGCAAAATGGCGGGGGTTCCTTGTATGAGGCCACTCAGCTGTCAGGTTTATTTATAGATAAAGGTCCGGTAGTTCAAATCCATACCGCTTATAACCGTGTGGAAGCACAGAAAGATAGCGATGGGATAACCTATTATAACGGCCCGCTAACCGTGTTGGTTGACCGTTACAGTGCATCTGCTTCGGAGATATTTGCGGCGGCGATGCAGGATTACGGGCGCGCCGTGGTCATTGGTGAACAAACTTTTGGCAAAGGAACGGTGCAGCAACACCGGGGCCTCAGAAAGACCTATGATCTGTTCGACAATGCTCTTGGTAGTATTACCTATACAATCGCCAAGTTCTATCGTATTGATGGTGGCAGTACGCAGAATAAAGGTGTTATCCCGGATATTTTACTGCCCTCTGCGGTCGACCCTGCGGAATGGGGTGAGAGCCAGGAAGATAATGCCTTGCCTTGGGACAGTATTGTCAGGGCCAAGTACCAGCAATTGGATGATTTGAATCCAACCATTGCATATTTGAATGAACGTCATGGCCTGCGGATTGCGAAAGAACCAGAGTTTGCATACGTTTACGATGATATTGCGCGATACAAAGCCCAAAAAGACGATATTGCTATTTCTCTGGTTGAAGCTGAGCGCACAAAAGAGCGTGAAGAGCGTGATGAACGAGCGCTAAAACGTACCAATGAACGCCTCAAGCGTCTTGGACAAGAGCCTGTAAAAGATTTGGACGATGTACCAGATATCATTGCTGAGCTGGACCCTTACCTGGAAGAAGCAGCGTTGATCACACAAGACATGATCAACTATGGCCGTCTGGCTAAAAACGAAGCGAGTGACTGAGTATTTAATTGCAGGTAAGACGTACAGAAGGCTAAACTATGAAAAGGCGCATTGAGCGCCTTTTTTCGTTACCAGTGCGTGGGAAATTTGTTATTATTGTCAGCTGCAATATTAAAAATAGTCAGGCAGGAATATGCCTGGCGCTGTCTTGGGCGCAGATTCATGTGTTGTGCTCAACATTGAACTGACCCGACAGAGATAATAATAAAGCACTCCATTAAGTGCGAAGGAGTATTCTGGTTTGAGACAACAAAAACAAGCATCCTATCTGGATGCCTTTATTCCTATTGTGGTATTGGTCAGCCTGTTAGGTGCGGCTGTATACCTGTACGGTGATAATTCTTCTTCGGGGCCGAACCAGATAGCCCTGCTATTTGCTACCTTTACAGCTGCGCTGATTGGGCTGAAGAACGGCTTTACCTGGAAAACACTCGAAGAGGCAATGATTAAAGGGATCACCATCTCTTTAGGTGCAATTCTGATTCTACTCATGGTAGGTGCATTGATTGGCACCTGGTTGCTGTCTGGTACGGTACCAACCTTGATCTACTATGGTTTGCAAATAATCCACCCCTCCTGGTTTTATGCTGCTGGTTGTTTGATCTGTGGCATTGTGGCCATGAGTATTGGCAGTTCCTGGACCACAGCTGCAACCATAGGTGTGGCATTACTCGGTGTGGCCAACGGCTTAGGGCTTGACCCGGTAGTTACCGCCGGTGCGGTGATCTCAGGTGCTTATTTCGGCGACAAATTATCACCGCTCTCAGAAACTACCAATCTGGCGCCCGCGGTAGCCGGAAGTGATCTGTTCGAACATATTCAGCATATGTTGTGGACGACAGTACCAAGCTTTGTCATTGCCCTGATTATCTTCATCGTAATGGGTTTCAATGCCGATGTATCGAGCGAATCCGGCAAAATCGACGAGATTGCTACGATTTTGGAAACAAACTTTAATATTGGTTTGGTGAACCTGGTACCCTTGATCATTCTACTTGCTCTGGCGATTAAAAAAATGCCAGCCTTTCCCGCCATCTCTATCGGGGCTGTGATTGGTGCAATCTGGGCGTTGTTATTTCAGGGGGACTTAATAGCGAGTCAGGTCAACCCGGATGAAGGTGTGTTGGTCAGTCACTTCAAACTGGTTTGGGCTACCTTCTTTGATGGATTCAGCCTGGAAACAGGCAATGCTAAAATGGATGATCTGCTTAGTGGCGGAGGCATGTCCAGCATGTTGACGACAACCTGGCTAGTCATGACGGCTTTGATGTTTGGCGCTATCATGGAAAAAACTGGGTTACTTGAGTTGTTTGTTAAGAGTATCCTTAAGGTTGCGAAAAGCACAGGCTCATTAATTGCTTCAACCGTCGCCACTTGTTTTGGTACCAACCTGGTGGCAGCTGACCAATATATTGCAATCGTAGTCCCGGGACGCATGTTTAAAGAAGAATACAAGCAGCGGGGCCTGCGTAGTGTCAACCTGTCCAGAACGCTTGAAGATGGTGGCACGATCACAAGTCCACTTATCCCGTGGAATACCTGTGGTGCTTATATGCAAAGTGTGCTGTTGATTAACCCTCTGGATTATGCCGTTTATGCGTTCTTCAACTTGATCAACCCATTCCTTGCAATAGTCTATGCATACCTGGGTATTAAGATTTTGAAAATTAAACCAAAGGCAATGCAACAGGCTGAGACCACAGCTAACGCGTCGTAATTGCTAACACATAACAATAAACAAAGCGCCTCACTTAATTTGAGGCGTTTTTGCACGTCTTCAATTCATAAATCCCTTTGCCCTCAGCGCAGGCCGTTCTACAATAAAGATATTGATTTATACTCATTTTTTACATTTTGCTTCGTCGCGTCACACGCACTTCGGCAACTGTAAATTGATAATAGGAATTGTCATGACCTCAAAACCTCAGGCCAAATACCTGCATGATTATCAGCCGCCCACACATGCAGTTGAAAACCTCTCCCTAACGTTTGAACTGGATCCGCAGCACACTAAGGTAACTGCTCGGTTTATATTAACGGCACAGGGCGACGCCAGCTCTGTTATGCTCGATGGCGTTGAATTGACACTGAACTCAGTGCATGTAGATGGACAAGTGCACACCAATTATAGGTTACACGATACTGGCCTGGAGTTATTCGGACTGGGTGAGCGCGCTGAAATTGAAATTGTGAACACTATCTCTCCAGGGACAAACACATCACTTGAAGGATTGTACCTGTCAGATGGCGCGTATTGCACGCAATGCGAGGCAGAAGGTTTTCGTAAGATAACTTACTTCCTGGATCGTCCAGACGTACTGACGACCTACCAAGTGAAGATAATCGGCCCTAAACAAATGCCGTGCCTTTTATCCAATGGTAATAAGGTCGACAGTGGTGAATTATCAGACGGTCGCCATTATGTTTGCTGGGAAGATCCCTTTAAAAAGCCTTCTTATCTGTTTGCTTTGGTGGCAGGGGATTTCGATGTTCTGACGGATCAATTTGAAACACGAACGGGGCGTAAAGTTGATTTACAGCTGTTTGTTGATAAAGGAAACCTGAGCAAAGCACCTCATGCAATGACCTCTCTGAAAAAGGCCATGGCCTGGGACGAACAACGCTTTGACCTGGAATACGACCTCGACATTTATATGATAGTGGCGGTCGACTTTTTCAATATGGGCGCGATGGAGAACAAAGGTCTGAATGTTTTCAACAGCGCCTGTGTATTGGCAAACCAGGAAACGGCAACGGATCGGGATTTCCATATCATAGAGTCGATCGTCGGACATGAGTATTTTCACAACTGGACTGGCAACCGCGTGACCTGTCGCGATTGGTTTCAGCTGAGCCTTAAAGAGGGCCTCACGGTATTCCGTGATCAGGAATTCAGTAGTGACCTGGGCTCTCGCGCACTGAACCGGATAGATGCCGTTAATACGGTCCGTACACATCAGTTTGCTGAAGACGCCGGGCCTATGGCGCACCCAATCAGGCCACAACAAGTAATCGAAATGAATAATTTCTATACGGTCACTGTGTATAACAAAGGCGCCGAAGTGATCCGAATGATGCATACTATCTTGGGTGAAACTGGATTTCAAAATGGCATGAAGCTCTATTTTGAGCGCCACGATGGGCAGGCTGTGACCTGTGATGACTTTGTCGCCGCCATGAGTGATGCCAATGGCAAAGACCTAACCCAGTTTAAACTCTGGTATAACCAGGTTGGCACGCCAAAGGTCAGCGCTCGCACGAGTTTTGACGAACAACAAGGGGAGTTTACCCTACATCTGGCGCAAAGCCATGCAGATAATGACCCGGTAGAAGCCCCACTGCATATTCCGGTTGCTATAGAGCTGCTTGATAGGCAAGGGCAGGTCATTAAGGTGCCTGAGTCGATTGCCAAGCAGGGCAAAGTTCTGGAGCTGACCGAGAAGCAACAGAGCTTTGTATTCTGTGGACTCGACAGCGAGCCTGTGATTGTGTTACTTGAAGGGTTCTCCGCACCTTGTTCATTGAGTTACGATTATCAGCAGCATCAATTGCTCCACATCGCCAAATATGCAAGCAGTGATTACGCGCGTTGGGAAGCCATTCAGCAACTTTACAAAGCGGAAATTAAGACTCTGGTAAACACCCAGACATTTTCCGAGTATCAGTTGCCCGAATGTTTGACGCAGGCACTAAACATGTTACTTGACGATCTCAGCGGTGATTTATCAATTTTAGCTGAGCTATTTACCGTCCCCGGGTTTGATGCGCTCAGTGCGGACTATACTCCGGTTCCAGTCGCACAGCTGGAGCAGGCTATTTCTACGGTAGAGTACCAAATAGCAGAACAACTTAAGCCAGCCTGGTGTGCAACCTATTCGCAGCTCCAGGACGATGGTAGCCTTGATGCTAAGGCTGTGGCAATTCGCACAATGAAAAACAAGTGCCTGTTTTATCTTGCTCAGGTATCGGACTCGCAGATCCAAGGCTGGATACAGGCACAAAGTGAAAGCCACAATATGACATTGAAACTGGGTGCGCTCAGGGCGGCAGTGAATGCCCAGCACGTGCTGACGCAGTTGTTGTTGGACGATTTTGACAAGCAATGGCAGTCAGACCTGTTGGTAATGGACAAATGGTTTGCGTTGCAGGCAAGCCGACGCGATGAGCACTGTATAGACAACATTTTGTCACTTTATACCCATCCCTGTTTTGACAAAGCGAATCCAAACCGGGTACGTGCATTGATAGGTGCTTTTACTCGCACAAATCCGCGCCACTTCCATCGTGAGGATGGTCGAGGCTACGCGCTACTGGGCGAATTGATCGCAGAGCTAAATCAGGTTAACCCGCAAAATGCAGCCAGGATCATTACACCTTTGCTGTCTTTCAAACGCTTTGACGAGATTCGTCAGGCTCTGATGAGGGCACAGTTAGAGAAATTAGCGCGATTGCCTGAACTGAGTGATGATTTGTACGAAAAAATCGATAAAGCGCTGAACTAACAGCGCTTTTAGTTGTGATATGTAAAGGTTTTTATCCACAAAATGCATGAGTATTACTTTTACATGGATTTGAGCCATGAACAGTGCATGGCGTATTACCATGGACATGTTGAGTTTATACAGGTCGTTGAGGATGGTGGGAAGCGGATCCGCTTTCCTGCTCATCATATCCGGCGGCATGTCTCAAGTTTGGGAGTCCGTGGGCGCTTTCGTTTGTTGCTTGATGAAAATAACCGCTTCGTAGCGTTGGAAAAAGTAGTTTGATGACAATTATGCGACGAGACATAAAGTATTTTTGTTAAATCGGTTTGTTTTAAACTTAAATTACGTGTTATAACTACTCTGGTAGGACGTCTTACCATGAGTGAAATGCGCTCCAATGAGATAAAAATGCACCGATCAGACGCGTATTATTTGTAATTTAAAGCTATCGCTTCTATCGTTACGACAACAAAAAACAATAACTTGATAAGAATTACCCGCCAAAGGGGGGAGAAATAATGATAAAAACATCGCGCTTTGTGAAGAACAAGATCATGCTGGGCCTCAGTGCTGCATGTCTTGGTGTCGCTGGCACTGCTGCGCAAGCCGCCACGTTCCAAGTTGGTGATTTTGATGTAACCTTTGATTCTACGTTTTCTTATGGCCAGAGTATTCGTATAGAAGACCGCGACTTTGACCATATTGGTAAAAGTAATCACCCACGCTATAACTGGACAGGTTATAATGCCTCGTTAGGCAACACCATCTATTCATCTTCTCAGATCTGGTCGCAGCAGGGTGCATACTCAAACAATGGTGATGCCGGTAATTTAAACTTTGACTCGGGCGACACATTTTCTCAGTTGCTAAAAGGAACACATGAATTTGGCATTACGAAGGACAACTACGGTTTCTTCTCTCGCTTCATGTATTTCAAAGATTTTGCAATGGAAGATGGTGATTTTGCTTACACTAACCCAGTGTCAGGTCAAAAAGTGGATCCCTGTGCAGACGACGATACTAAGGAGCAGGTATGTTCAGATTTACGCTTGTTAGATGCGTTCGTTTGGGCTGATTTTGATCTTAATGGTGGTCAAAACCCATTATCTGTCAGACTTGGTCGTCAGGTTGTCAACTGGGGTGAAAGTACACTGATCAGCCATGGTATCAACGTAAACCCGGTGGACATTGACCGTCTGAAAGCACCCGGGGCTGAACTTAAAGAAGCCTTCATTCCTGTTGGTATGTTTTGGGCCTCTCTTGGTTTAACAGACAATGTGACGCTTGAAGCGTTTTATCAGTACGAATGGCACGAGACTCGCCTTCCTGCGACAGGGAGTTATTTCTCCACTAACGACTTCGCGTCAGAAAACGGTTATAACCAGAATATTCAGCTCGGCTTTACCGCTAACCCTGATATAGATCTGGCTCACCTGACGGAAGCGCTTAACAACCTGCATACAAACTGGATGGGGGCATTAGCTGCTCAAGGTTTGGATGTAACTGATGCAAATGTACTGCAAAGTGAAGAAGCCATTTCTCAGTTAACGTCAATGTACCTGGCTTATCCAACTAAGGTAGCTCTGAAGGGCAAAGGCCACAACGGTAAGATAGAGCCAAAGGACAGCGGTCAGTTTGGTATTCGACTAGGTATCTTCGCGCCTGAGCTTAATGATACTGAGTTTGCACTTTACTACATCAACTACCATGCGCGTCGACCGCTAATTTCAGGTCAAGCGTCTGACTTCCGCGCCGAGTCAATTGCTGCTGATCTTGAATATATCAAAAACAACACGCTGGATGCCGATAATTTCACTAACCTGAAAGCCTTCACACAGGGTCTGATCGAATATCCTGAAGATATCAAACTATATGGTTTGAGCTTTAATACCGCAATCGGTGAAACAGCACTCTCTGGTGAATTTGCATATCGCCAGGACGAGCCACTACAGATCGACGACGTAGAACTGCTGTATGCCGGTATGCTGGAGCAATTGGCATTGTCAGGCATCCGCGAAGACGTTGCTGGCTTATCTCAGTTGAGTAAGGGTGATCAAACCGCTTATGTTAATCCTGGAAAAATTGCACAAGGCTACATTTTGAAAGACACAATGCAGCTGCAATTTACTGCAACGCATTTGTTTGGTCCATCATTGGGGGCCGATAGTTGGGCATTGGTTGGTGAAGTGGGTGGTGTCACCATCAAAGACATGCCTAGTTATGATGAGTTACGTTTGAACGTTGCCGGAACTGGCCGAAGTGGCACAATCGAAGGGGTTAAAGACTACGAGTATGACCTGCTTCATGCAGCGATTTCAAACGGTCCTGAGGTGAATCCTTTCCCAACGGCTTCGGCATGGGGCTATCGACTCATCGCTAAAGGTGAGTACAACAACTTGTTCGCAGGCGTCAATATGTCACCGCGCATTGTATTTTCTCACGATGTTAACGGTATCACGCCAGATCCTATGTTTTTGTTTGTTGAGGACCGTAAATCACTGGGCCTGACACTGAACTTCAGTTATCAAAATGCCTGGTCATTTGACTTTGGCTATAACGCATTCTGGGGTGGTGGCAAGACCAACACATTCTCAGATCGCGACTTTGTTTCATTTAATATCAAGTATTCAATTTAAGGGCTTTCAATATGTTTAGAAAACCTACTATGCTTGCTGCAACAATTATAACGATGATGGCAGCACCGGGTGCATTTGCAAAAATGACCCCAGAAGAAATTGCGCGCCTGGGCGCCGACCTGACGCCAATCGGTGCAGAAAAAGCAGGTAACGCAGACGGCAGTATCCCAGCCTGGACAGGCGGAATCACTAAGCCGCCCGCAGGGTATAAAGTGGGTATGCACCACCCAGATCCGTTCGCAGATGACAAAATATTGTTCACGATTGATAAAACCAACCTGGACAAACATAAAGATAAATTGAGCCCAGGTCAGGTTGCCTTGTTTGAAACGTATCCTGACACGTTCAAAATGCATATCTACCCGACTCGACGCAGTGCTGCATATCCGCAGTTAGTGTACGATGCAACGAAAAAATATGCCGCAACAGCACAGCTGATTGAAGACGGTAACGGTATTAAAGATACTGCAATTGGTATCCCGTTTCCGATCCCTAAGAATGGCTTAGAAGCTATCTGGAATCACTTGCTTCGCTATCGCGGTTTGTCTATTGCACGTTTCGGCGGGCAGGCAATGCCAACTGCATCGGGCTCATACAACATCATCGGCTTTGATGAAAAACTGTTGGTTAAGTACTCAAGCCCTGAAGTTACACCTGAAGAGCTAAAAGAGTCTAATGTTCTGTTTAAGTTTAAACAGAAAGTAACTCAGCCTGCAAACCTGGCTGGTACTGCTTTGTTAGTACATGAAACAATGGATCAGATCCTGACACCTCGTCAGGCCTGGACATATAACACTGGGCAACGTCGGGTGCGTCGTGCTCCGAATGTAGCATATGATGCGCCAGGAACTGCGTCAGACAGTCTGCGTACGACAGACGATTTCGATATGTTTAACGGTTCACCTAACCGTTACAACTGGACATTGAAAGGAAAGCAGGAACTTTATATTCCATATAACAGCTACAAACTTCACAGTGATAAGCTAAAGTATGATGATATTCTGATGGCAGGTCACGTAAATCCTGAGCACGTTCGTTATGAAAAACACCGTGTCTGGGTGGTTGAAGCAAACCTGAAAGAGGGCACTCGCCATATTTATAAGAAGCGTGTTTTCTACATTGACGAAGACAGCTGGCAAATCCATGTTGCCGACCTGTACGATAACCGTGACCAAATGTACCGCGTCGCAATGGCTCATGGTTTGAACTACTATGAAGTACCGACACACTGGAGTACGTTAGACGTGTATCACGATCTCAACTCTCGTCGTTATCTGGCAATTGGCCTGGATAATGAAGAAAGCATGTATGATTTCAGTCAGTCTTTCCAGGACAATGAGTTCACACAAAGCGCTTTACGCCGCGAGGGCAGACGATAAGCGTAACTGCCGGCTAGTGCTGGCAATACGCAACTCCTCAGGAGCCACAGTAGTGGCTCCTGAATTGCACTTCCTATTTCTCTCTCACAATAATTTTCGAGTATTCATCATGATTAAGAAGTTAGTCGCAACCACGATTGCTGTTCTGGCAATGCAAAGTGATGCAGTAGTCGCAGCTTCTGATGCACTAATGGTGGCACATCCACAGCGCACATTACTAACAGATATCAGTTTTACAGGCTCCCGGCTCGTTGCAGTTGGCAAATACGGCACGATCGTCACAAGTAGTGATGGGAATAAATGGCAACAAGCCCAGGTTCCTGTGCAAAGCTTATTAACTGCGGTGACTTTTGTAAGTGAAAGCAAAGGCTGGGCATGTGGTCATGACGCTACAATTCTGAACACCGAGGACGGTGGTCAGAGCTGGCAGATCCAGCAACATTTACCAGACATCGAAAAGCCCTGTCTGGATATTACCTTTGCTAGTGAGCAAATTGGGTATGCTGTGGGTGCCTATGGCATGATGTACGAAACCACAGACGGTGGAAGAAACTGGCAAAAGCGCTTTATTGATGCCTTTGTCCACCCGGATGACATTGAGTATCTGGCCGACCTGAAAGAAGAAGACCCCGTCGCTTATGAAGACGAAACTGCGTTCATTCTCCCTCACTTTAACTCACTTATGATTGATGGTTCAGACCATTATCTGGCTGGAGAAATGGGTCTGTTTGCCGTCAGTAAGGACGCCGGAAAAAGCTGGCAGAGAATGCCAAGTTTTTACGCAGGCTCACTGTTTTCAGTAAATAAAACGTCTGATGGCCGTATACTCACAGCCGGTCTGCGCGGAAATGCATTTATATCCGACTCTGATCTCTCCTCGTTCAATCGCTTGGCACTCAGTAAAACCGCAACTATTAATCAAGTTCTGTCTGTTGATAAGCAGCAGTACCTCTTTGCAAACAGCGGTGTGATTTTCAACCGAACCGAAGACGGGTTATCCAGTAAGCAGCTGAAAAATGGCAAATCCATTATGGCCGGCGTTTTATTCAATGGAAAACTGGTCCTGGCGACTGAACAAGGGATCCAGATAGTAGAGGCTAAACACTAATGCAGTCATTGTTAAACCAACTTGTGTATGTCGTGTTCAGACACAGAGTTGCGATGATCTTTATGTTCATTGTGGCCACTTTATTTTTGGGTTACCGCACAACCCACATCCAGCTCGATGCATCTTTTAATAAAAACATTCCGTTAAATCATGAGTATATGAAAGTATACCTCAAGCATGAAAAGCAATTTGGCGGTGCGAACAGTATCCTTATTTCGGTGTGTGACGCAGACGGTGATATCTTTAACCCCGAATTTTTTTCCCAGTTAAAAGCCGTTCATGACCAACTTTACTTTATTCCCGGTGTAAACCGTCCTCTGGTGAACTCGATTTTTGCGCCCAGCGCGCGTTTTGTTGAGGTCGTGGAAGATGGATTTGCCGGTGGCCCTATCATTCCGGCTAATTTTACGGCGGACGAGGCCGGACTCGCAGTTGTTAAACAAAATATAGAAAAAGCCAAAGTCGTAGGGCGCATGGTGGCCAGCGACTACTCCTGTGCCATGGTAACTGCTCAGTTAATGGAAATTGACCCACAAACGCAGGAAAAGCTCGATACATTGGCGTTTGCTAAAAAACTGGAAAGTGAAATTCGTGCACCACTGAGCACAGATAAAGTCTCTATCCATATTATTGGCTTTGCCAAGATGGCTGGCGATATCGCAGATGGAGCAAAAGGCGTTGTGCTGTTTTTTGCGGTCGCGATTTTGTTTACCTTTGTGATGGTGTGGCTATTCTGTAAGAGCTTCAAGTTAACGCTCTTGCCTATTATGTGCTCCTTGATTGCCGTGGTATGGCAAATGGGCCTGCTCACTATACTAGGGTTTGGTTTAGATCCCATGTCTATCCTGGTGCCTTTCCTTGTCTTTGCAATTGGTGTGAGCCATGGTGTGCAAATGATCAACGCGATTGGTAAAAAAGTGGCGGAAGGCGTGAGCAGTAAAGTGGCCGCAGAAGCGAGCTTCAAAGCCTTGTTAATCCCGGGTGGTATCGCTTTACTATCAGATACAGTGGGCTTTTTGACCTTGCTTGCCATCGATATCGGCATCATTCGTGAACTGGCGATCACCGCGAGTTTAGGTGTGGCTGTGATTATTTTCACTAACCTGATATTGCTACCAATTCTGGCGTCTTACTACAATTCCAGCAAAATTCACCGTGTTGATGATGGTAACTCTCTGAGCCACAGGTTATTTACGGCGTTGCGTGAAGCCTTAGTTAAAACCACCGACAAACGAGTTGCACGTGTTATTTTACTGGTGAGTGCGGTGCTATTTGGTCTGGGCTACTGGCAATCTCAGCATATGCAAATCGGTGATCTACATGCCGGTGCACCAGCGCTGCATGAGGATGCACGTTACAATCAGGATACTTTTCTGATCTCTGATCGCTACGCAATTTCATCTGACATCCTTAAAGTACTGGTAGAGGCTTATCCTGCTGCTTGTACTGAGCATGATACGATGGATAGGATCAGTCGTTTCCAATGGCGTGTGGAAAACTTACCGGGCGTTCAGTCAGCTGTGTCTTTGAGCTCAGTCGCGCAATCTGTCAACGCGGGTTATAACGAGGGTAATCTGAAATGGCAAACTCTGCCACGTAACAGTGCATCTCTGGTGCAGGCTACGTCTCGTGTAGAAACGAGTACCGGTCTGCTAAATGGTGATTGCTCTGTGATGCCTATCATCATATTCATGGCCGATCACAAGGCCCAGACCATAGATAATGTGGTGTCTCAGATCAAAGCTTTTGCTAAGGAAGAGGGCACAGATACAGTGCAATTTAAACTTGCGTCTGGTCCCATAGGTGTAATGGCTGCAACGAACGAGTCTGTATCGGCGGCGCAGCTGCCTATGATGATTTACGTGTATGGCGCAGTGATTATACTATGTCTGATTAGCTTCAGAAGTATACGCGCGACTATCGCCGTTGTATTGCCTTTGTATATAGTATCGACTCTGGCACAAGCATTGATGGTCAAACTCGAAATTGGCCTGACTGTATCTACCTTACCAGTAATTGCTTTGGGCGTGGGCATTGGTGTCGACTATGGTATCTATATCCTGTCTTCTATGATGACACAGCTCAAACAGGGCATGCCACTTTCACATGCGTATCGTAATGCGCTGGCTGAAAGAGGCAGTGCAGTCTTGTTCACTGGGATTACATTAGCGATAGGTGTCAGTACCTGGATTTTCTCGGCGCTCAAGTTCCAGGCGGATATGGGGATATTATTAACCTTTATGTTCCTGGTTAATATGTTGGGTGCGGTTTTATTATTACCTGCAATAGGAACCTTAATCTGGACAGACCAGAAAAAAAAGTGTGAATAAAAGTGCTTATAAATGGCCGGTTTCGGCCATTTATATCTATATTTAGTGAATATCTGACCAACCGGCTGAAAAGGCTATAATGTTTTCGTCGAAAAGGCTTTTTATTAGCGCCAGAAAGGTTAAAATTCACATGACTCCACGCTAATAAATGGCTGTACAAATAATCTACCGTTCAAAGGTGGTATAGATTAAGGAACACATAATGACACAAAATGAAGGTCCAGCATCGGTTATCCTGGATAACGTCACCAAGCTGATCCACAAAAAAGTTCATGCCGAAAACGTGTCGCTCGTTGAAACTTTTGCCAAAGCCTTGTACAGCAATATGTCTAAAGAGGACTTGGCACATCGTAACGACAGTGACTTATACGGAGCCGCATTGAGTCTTTGGAATTCTCTTGAAAAGAATGCCTCTGACGATGCGGTTATTCGCGTTTTCAACCCTGAAGTCGCCAAAGATGGCTGGCAATCCTCTCACACGATCGTAGAGATCATCGCGAAAGACATGCCATTTTTGGTTGATTCTGTGCGCATGGCGCTTAGCCGTAAAAACATCGTGTCTCACCTACTGTTACATAGCCCGCTTAAAATCAAGCGCGACAGTAATAATAAGATCACTGCACTATCAAATTTAAAAGCAGATCAAGAATCATCGTCGACCAAGACGGTGTTTTTCATTGAGATTGATCGTCAGACCGATGCTAAGGCAATCAAAGAGTTCACCGAGGAACTGGAATCAGTATTAAAAGACGTGTCTGTGGCCGTTGAAGACTGGAAGCCAATCCGCGATAAGCTGGTTGCAGTCAGTAAAGAAATCCCATCGCGTCACCATGACTGCTCTCAGGCAGAAGTCGATGAAGCGGTTGAGTTCCTTGAATGGCTATCTTCAGATAACTTCACCTTTATGGGCTATCGTCAATATGACTTAGTGCCTGTACAAGGGGATCACGAATTACGGGCAGTGCCAGACACCAGCCTGGGTTTGATGAAAAACTCAAGCCACGATGGTGGCCGTCTGCTTTCAGAATTGCCAGAAGTTGCGCGTAAAGAAGCGCGCAGTAAAAACCTGCTGATTTTAACTAAGACTAATTCATTGTCTCGTGTTCATCGTCCAGCTTACATTGATTATGTCGGTATTAAGCGTTTTGACGAGCAGGGCAATGTGATCGGCGAAGACCGCTTCATTGGTTTGTTCTCATCAAGTTTTTATAATAATAGTGCGGCAGATGTACCAGTCCTTAAGAGCAAGATCCAACGCATTATGGAGCAGTGTGACTTTGCTGAAGGGACGCACGCTTACAAGGCGGTACTGAACCTGCTGGAAACGTACCCGCGTGATGAACTCGTGCAGGCCCGCGAAGCCGAGCTATTAGAAGTTGCGACAGGTGTTTTGCAAATTCAGGAACGCGACATGTGTCGTCTGTTCGTCCGCCGTGATGTATACGGACGTTTCTTCTCATGTATGGTCTATGTACCACGTGAGCGCTATAACACGGCACTACGTCGTGAAACTCAAAAGTTATTGGCAGATGCATTTAAGTCCAATGAAAAAGTTGAGTTTACGACCTTTTTCTCAGAGTCCACACTGGCGAGAACGCATTACATCGTGCGTGTGGCAGATAACAGTATTAAGTACAACGTGAAAGACATCGAAAACAATCTGGCAGAAGCCGCTCGCACTTGGGAAGATAAACTACAATCTGCATTGCTTGGCAGTAATGGAGAAACCCGTGGTAACGAGCTAAACCGCAAATATGCTAACGCGTTCCCACACTCATACAAAGATCAGGTTTTACCTAGTGCCGCAGTGGTCGACATTGAGAAGCTGGAGCAACTGAGCGATGAGAAAAAGCTGGAAATGCTTTTCTACCGTCCTCAGGAAGAAGCTAACAGTGAAATCGTACGCCTGAGCCTGTTCCACAAAGACGTTCCTATCCATCTTTCCGATGTTATGCCTATGTTGGAAAACTTTGGCCTGCGCGTCATTGGTGAAACACCTTATGCAATCAAGAGCAGCGATGGTCAGGTAAACTGGATCATGGATTTCTCCATGATGATCGACTCCAAAGGCATTGCTGATTTCGATAAAGTTTCAGCACGTTTTCGCGCCGCATTGACTAACGTGTGGAATAACCGTCTGGAAAGCGATGGTTTTAACCGTATGGTCCTGCTTGGCGGCATGACCGGTCGTGAAGCGTCTATTTTGCGTGCGTATGCTAAGTATATGCGTCAGATCGGTGTGACATTCTCGCAATCTTATATCGAAAATACCTTTGAGCACTATCCACACATCGCAGCGCAAATTGTAGAGCTATTTGTGAAGAAATTCTCTCCTGCAAAGAAAGCGGCACAGAAAACGCTGGACAAGCTGATTGAGAAAATCTACCTGGAACTTGAAAATGTTGCGAACCTGGATGATGACCGTATCATTCGCATGTACGTTGACATGATCAACGCAACACTGCGCACTAACTTCTATCAAAAAGAAGCGGACGGCACAAACAAGTCATATATTTCATTTAAGATTAATCCTCGTGCCATTCCAGAAATGCCACTGCCGTTACCAGCGTTTGAAATCTTCGTCTACTCACCGCGCGTAGAAGGTGTTCACCTGCGTGGTGGCAAGGTAGCTCGTGGTGGTCTTCGCTGGTCTGACCGTCGTGAAGACTTCCGTACCGAAGTTCTGGGTCTGGTTAAAGCGCAGCAGGTTAAAAACACGGTAATTGTACCTGTTGGCTCAAAAGGTGGGTTTGTATGTAAACAACTGCCTAATGATCGAGAGGGCTTCTTTAAAGAAGGCCAGGAATGCTACAAGATGTTTATCCGTGGCCTGTTAGATATCACAGATAACATCAGTCATGGTGAGATAGTACCGCCGGTAGACGTCGTACGTCATGACGAAGATGACCCGTATCTGGTTGTTGCCGCAGACAAAGGCACAGCTACTTTCTCTGATATTGCCAATGGCATTGCTGAAGAATACAACTTCTGGTTGGGTGATGCATTTGCCTCTGGTGGTTCAATTGGTTATGACCACAAGAAAATGGGTATCACAGCGAAAGGTGCCTGGGAGTCGGTTAAACGTCACTTCCGTGAAATGGACATCGACTGTCAGACTACAGATTTCACCGCGGTTGGTATCGGTGACATGGGTGGTGACGTATTTGGTAATGGTATGTTGCTGTCTAAGCACATTCGCCTGCAGGCAGCCTTTAACCACATGCACATTTTCATCGACCCGAACCCGGATGCAGCAAGCTCTTATGTAGAGCGTGAACGCTTGTTTAATCTGCCTCGCTCAAGCTGGGAAGATTACAACAAAGAGCTGATCTCGGAAGGGGGCGGTGTTTTCTCTCGTGCAGCTAAGTCAATTAACCTGACGGCTGAAATGAAAAAGATGCTGGGCACCAAAAAAGTCAGCATGACACCAAACGAGCTGATAAAGGCCCTACTTAAAATGCCGGCTGATCTGTTATGGAACGGCGGTATCGGAACATATATTAAAGCTAAGTCTGAATCCAATGCAGATGTAGGCGACCGTGCGAACGACGGTCTACGTATCGATGGGTCAGAACTGGGTGCTAAGATCTTCGGTGAAGGTGGTAACCTGGGTGCAACGCAACTGGGTCGTATCGAGTTTGCCGAGAAAGGCGGACGCATAAACACCGACTTCATTGATAACGTAGGTGGCGTGGCGTGCTCGGATAACGAAGTAAACATCAAGATCCTGTTGAACGGTCTGGTTGCTGAGGGTGATCTGACTAAGAAGCAGCGTGATGAACTACTGTATGCTATGACGGACGAAGTGTCTGAACTGGTACTGGCTGACTGTTACCGTCAAACACATACCTTGTCTATCACTAAGTCGAAAGGCCCGGCAACACTGAAAGAGAAGATCCGCTTTATCCATGCGCTGGAAAAAGAGGGTAAGCTGGACCGTACCATCGAGTTCCTGCCGACCGATGAAGAGCTGGCTGAGCGTGCTGCGGCAGGTTCTGACCTGACTCGTCCAGAGCTGTCTGTATTGGTTTCTTACTCTAAGATGGTGTTGAAAGAATCACTGGTTGTTGATGAGATTTCGGAGAATCCATACTACCGTCAGCTGTTAGTGAATTCATTCCCGGTGCCTCTGCGTGAGCGCTTTAACGCGGCGATGGATAACCACCCACTGCGTAAAGAAATTATTGCGACTAAACTGGCCAATAACATCGTTAATGATATGGGTCTGAACTTCATGATCCGTATGCACGAAGAAACCGGTGCAACGGAAGCAGAAATTGCGCTGTGCTATTCAATTGCCAGCGAAATTTTTGAAATGAAGGATACCTGGCAGTCAATCGCAGCACTGGATAACCATATTCCTTCGGCTGTTCAGACTGAAATGCTGTATCAGCTACGCCGCACTGTACGTCGTACAACACGTTGGTTCTTGCGTCACCGTAACAAAGGTATGACGATTGAAGAAACCATCGCGTTCTTTGCGCCGACCTTTGCAGATCTAAGCAACAACCTGAACAACTACATGGTTGAAGAAGAAAGTGCACGTTTGGCTGAAAAAGCCGATGCACTTATCGCACAAGGTGTACCAGAGCAAATCG
The DNA here is from genome assembly GCF_056161105.1 of Pseudoalteromonas sp. AWH4_217. Classification (NCBI taxonomy): domain Bacteria; kingdom Pseudomonadati; phylum Pseudomonadota; class Gammaproteobacteria; order Alteromonadales; family Pseudoalteromonadaceae; genus Pseudoalteromonas; species Pseudoalteromonas sp. AWH4_217. The sequence continues at coordinate 60,400 of NZ_JBSWYM010000003.1, forward strand.
CTATGCGCATTGTTTCTCTGTCTAGCTTGTTCTCAGTCATGGACCTGGCAGAAGTAGCTGCAAACTCGGGTCGCGCGATTGATGTGGTGTCTAACACATACTTCAAACTGGGTGCGAATATGGGTCTGCACTGGTTCCTGGATCAGATCACTGCACAACCTGTTGCAAACCACTGGCAGGCGCTTGCACGTGCCTCTTACCGTGAAGAGCTGGACTGGCAACAACGTGCATTGTCTGAAGTTGTATTGAACAGCTTTGAGGGCGATGACCACGATGTTGATTCACTGATCAATCAGTGGATGGAAAATCAGTCGACCTTGCTGCTACGCTGGCAGCAGATGCTGGCTGAGTTTAAAACGTCGCAAAGCCATGACTTTGCGAAGTTCTCAGTGGCATTGCGTGAACTGATGTTGTTGAGTCACAACTGTGACACTTCCAAATAGAAAATAACCCGTTAAAATACCCCGGCTTTGCTGGGGTATTTTTTTATCCCAGATTTGAAATTGATACCAAGTCGCTTCATTAATTGTCTAACCATTGTGAGGCAAGAAAATCTCGACGATAACCAGGCAAAGATTTTTCTGTTTAGTTGTACAAAAAAAATCTTTTACTTAGTCAGCGGCAGATTTTATCCTTCAGATTGGTTACGCATTAATGTGCTTGGTGTCATACGTTACTAGGAACTTAAGGAGTCTCCATGTTTTATGATTTAGCGCGTCGCTATATGTTCAGTAAAGATGCCGAGTGGGCTCATGATTTTGCACTCGGAAATTTACGCCGCTTCGCGAATACCCCATTAAGTATGACCTGGTCACAGTCACTTCCAAAGAAACCGGTTAATTTTCTGGGTCTCGAGTTTGATAACCCGGTAGGGCTCGCGGCAGGCTTAGACAAAAATGCAGAGTGCATTGATGCGTTCAGCCAGATGGGTTTTGGGTTCATTGAAGTTGGTACAGTTACACCCAGACCCCAGGTTGGCAATGACAAGCCACGCATATTTCGTTTGCCAGAAGCCAATGCCATCATTAACCGCATGGGCTTTAATAACAAAGGGGTTGATAATCTGGTTGCGAATGTTAAAGCAGCTCGCTATCAGGGGATCCTGGGTATCAATATTGGTAAAAACAAAGACACACCAAATGAGCAGGGCAAAGACGACTATATCCATTGTATGCGTAAAGTTTTTGAGCACGCGTCATATATCACAGTCAATATTTCCTCACCTAATACGCCGGGATTGAGGGATTTGCAGTACGGCGAGGCCTTAGATGACTTGTTGCAAAGTCTGAAAAATGAACAGGTTGATTTGATTGAGAAGCATAAGAAGTCGGTTCCTATGCTGGTCAAAATTGCCCCAGATGTGGATGCAGTGCAATTGCAGCAAATTGCTGAGTCGTTAGTGAATAACCGCATCGATGGTGTGATTGCAACCAATACCACATTATCACGCGACGCGGTCAAAGGATTGGAACATGCTGAGGAAGCCGGTGGTTTATCTGGTCGTCCGGTACGTGAAAAGTCCACCCAGGTTGTTAGTGAACTAAAACGAATGACTGAAGGCAAGCTACCTATTATTGGTGTCGGCGGGATCGACAGTGCTGCTGCGGCAAAAGAAAAGCTCAATGCGGGTGCGGATTTAGTACAGGTTTACACAGGTTTTATCTATGAAGGGCCTCAGTTGATCAGAAAGATCGTCACAGAGATCTAAGCAGCTGTTCTATAAGTAATTGAATGTATGTGTAATTAATCTGTAATATTGTGGCGCATACAGCAATGCTTCACTTAAACGATCATTTTTTTGCAAGGATGATCGTTTTTTCCTTATAAAGATCATTCATATAACGCGATGATCTAAAACAATTTGTTATTACAAAAATTTTTACACTGTGATAATTCGCGATATACTTCTGAGCAGGTCTTAAATACGTAACACATTGATATCAGGAGGTCAGTTTTGCAAGCATCCAAAGAGTGGCGTTGGATAAGATGTAGCCACAGAAACAGACTGCTTGTGGACTTAGGCGACGACCTTCAGTTGTGTACGCCGTTTCGTCTAAGACAACTCACGGAAGACTCACTGCACAGCGTCGATATGAGTGTGGATGAGGCCGCCTTCTACCGTAATGTGTACGACTATTTACTCGGATTTAAAGTCTGGTCCGAGCCCCAATGTTGCCAAATTGCACTCAATGCCACCGCGGCTAAATTCCATTTACTCCCCGTGCAAGCCAAAAGCTGGTTTTTTAAAAGCTATACTGGCGGCCAGCCTCTGGTGGATGCCGTTATCACTTTACATTCGAAATGCCAGCCAGGTGAATTCTTGATTGTGGATCATAATCAGGAGAGCAGCCTGTGTATCAATCTTACCCATGGATTTATGTTAGATGAGAACATCGAGCTTGAGCAATTTCAGGCTATAAAAGTGCTCAATGACAGGGTACATCCGCTTATTCAGGCACATAAGCTTACTCAATCAGCCTGATAACAACCCAATCATTCTGGCTTATGTCATATGACTAGGCTGCACACACCGCCGCTTGCTGTGTTATACTCGCTGCAATTGAAATTACTGAGTATTTACATTGCAGTTTATCGCCTTAACGTCTATCGGTATTGAAAACCTGTTGCTTGAAGAGCTTCAGTCTCAGGGACTTGAAGTCGTCAAACAAACTGTCGGTTCAGTTCGCTTTACCGCGGATAGCCTGGCAGTTCAAAAATTCTGTATGACCACGCGTTTCGCAACGCGTGTGATGATGCTGATTGATGAGCACGAAAACATCAACAACAAAGATGACTTGTATAAATTTGCTCGCTTTCAGGGTTGGCAGGAATGGTTTGGTCCAAAACAGACGTTTGCGATTGAATTTAACGGCACTAACCGGGAACTGAAAAACACCCAATTTTCTGGCCTGGTGATCAAAGATGCCATTGTTGATTATTTTCAGGACCTGTACGAGCAACGTCCATCAGTCGATAAGCAAGATGCCAATGTTCGCGTTATCGCGAAGCTCAATAAGCAAAAGATTGCGCTTTATATAGATTATTCTGGTCCGCGTCTGTCGGACAGAGGTTATCGCACCAAACAGGGTAGAGCACCTATCCGCGAAAATCTGGCTGCCGCTTTGGTGCAGCGCAGTGGTTGGCTGAGCGATACATCAAAACCTCTGTTTGATCCGTGCTGTGGTTCAGGCACTTTACTGATTGAAGCAGCCAGTATGGCACTAAACATCCCTGCCAATCTGAACAAAGATTTTGCCTTCAAGCGCTTACCAGGTTTTCGTGACGCTAAATTTAAGGAACTGAAAACTGAGTTAAAACAGGCGCAAGTGGATAAACCCTTATGGATCATTGGTCAGGATATTGATGTCCAGGTCTTGGATACCGCCAGAGGAAATGCGAAGCGAGCCGGACTGGAGGACATCATTCGTTTTAGCGAAGGGGATGCCAGTAAACTGACCTGTGTTGCTAAGCGCCCGGGGACATTACTAAGTAACTTACCTTATGGTGAGCGTTTAGGGTCAATGGCGGAGCTGATTAACTTATATAGAGGCATGGGCGAGCGCTTTAAAAAGCATTACAAAGACTGGTCTTTGGCGTTACTTGGCACAGATGAAGCACTGTTTAAAACGCTGAAACTGTCGTCGAAAAAACGCTATAAGTTTAAAAACGGTCCGCTCGATGTTGCACTGTATCTGTATGACATGGACGAGCGTCAGGTGGCACAAAATGAACAGTCGGGGGCGTTGCATTTTGAGCAATCCCGGGCATTTGCTAACCGTGTTAAAAAGAACAAGCAATCATTAAAAAGCTGGCTTAAAAAAGAACAGGTCCAGGCTTATCGTGTCTATGATGCCGATATTCCAGAGTATAATGTCGCAGTGGATGTCTATGGTGACAGTGCTGTGGTGTTTGAGTATGCTGCACCGAAAGAAATAGACGAGCAGATTGCAAATAAACGCCTCCAAGACATCATTACTTTGACTGCTGAGACCTTAGATATCGACCCCAGCAATATTGCGGTTAAGGTACGTAAGAAACAAAAAGGCCAGGAGCAGTATAACGCGCTCAGTAAACAAAACCGGGTACAAGTAGTTGAAGAGTTTGGCGCCAAGTTCAAAGTTAACTTGTTCGATTACCTGGACACCGGATTGTTCTTAGATCACCGACTGGCCAGACGCTATATTCAGCAAAATGCCAAGAACAAACGTGTACTTAACTTGTTTGCATATACCGGCAGTGCGTCGGTCCACGCGGCACTTGGTGGCGCAAAAGCCGTGACTACCGTCGATATGTCTAAAACTTACCTGAAGTGGGCAGAAGAGAACTTCGCGTTAAATGAGTTGCGTAACCCACGTTTTAGGTTTGAGCAGGCAGATTGTCTTAAGTGGCTTGAACATGCGCAGGGCCAATATGATTTGATCTTCCTCGATCCGCCGACCTTTTCGAATTCAAAGCGTATGAAAGAGGTGTTTGACGTTCAGCGCGACCATATCCAGCTGCTTGAATGGGTGAAGAAAATTCTTAGCCCGGGTGGTACTTTGCTGTTCTCCAATAACAAGCGAGGCTTTAAAATGGATGAAGTCGGTCTGATGGGATTAGGCCTCAAAGCAGAGAATGTATCAGATAAAACCTTGTCGCCGGATTTCAAGCGTAATAAACAAATCCACAACAGCTGGTTGATCACCCATGGCTAAACTCACATTATTTTATACTGACGGTTGTCATCTTTGTGAGCAGGCTTATGAGCTGGTACTCAGGTGTGTCACCAGTGATGTTGTCATACATAAGGACATAGTGGACGATCCTCAGCTGATGGCTGAATATCAGACATCAATTCCCGTACTTAAGTCAACAGAGAGTGCCAGAACCCTGTTCTGGCCTTTTACAGAACAAGATATAAAAGAGTTGTTAAAGTAAGATGGATTTAATCAGAATAGCGAGAGCCCAGCTGGCTTTTGGTACTCACCCCTTGTTAGACCAAGCCGACGCGGTGATTGAAGCCGGAGAGCGGGTCTGTATTGTTGGCCGTAACGGCGCCGGAAAGTCAACCCTGCTAAAAGTGCTGGATGGCCAGGTTCAACTGGATGATGGAGAAATCAACCGGGTATCAGGGTTAAAAGTTTCACGGTTGGAGCAAGATCCGCCGAAAGGTGCACAGGGCAGTGTATTCGATTACGTAGCCGGTGGCCTGCCTGATATCGCCCAACTGCTAATTGACTATCATAACGTCAGTGAAGCCTTGCAGAGCGATCATTCGAGTAATCTTTTGAGTCGACTTGAGCGTTTATCCGCAGACATTGAAGCGAAAGATGCCTGGCGGTTTGAAAGTCGTATCAAGCTTGTTCTAACTCAATTACAGCTTACGGCCAATATGAAACTAGAAAAGTTATCTGGTGGCTGGTTACGAAAAGTGGCTCTGGCAAAGGCTTTGGTGAGCGATCCAGATCTGTTATTGCTGGATGAACCGACCAACCACCTTGACATGAGCAGTGTTGAATGGCTTGAACAGTTTTTGAAAGAGTTCAAAGGCGGGATTGTTTTTATATCTCACGACCGGGCATTTATCCGCGGTGTTGCGACTCGTATTCTTGATCTGGACCGCGGTAAGCTTATCTCTTATCCGGGAGATTATGCTAAGTACCTGGAGCAAAAAGCGCACGACCTAAAAGTTGAAGAAGCACAAAACGCCTTATTTGACAAAAAACTAGCCGAGGAAGAGGCTTGGATCCGACAAGGGATCAAAGCGCGTCGTACTCGCAATGAAGGCCGTGTCAGAGCCCTCAAAGCACTGCGGGTAGAGCGTAAGCAACGGGTTGAGCAAGTTGGCAAGACTGACTTTAACATTGAATCAGCTGAACGTTCAGGCAAATTGGTATTTGAGGCGCAACATATTGGCCATGCCTTCAAAGATAAACGCATAGTCGATGAATTCTCGACTCTGGTTATGCGCGGCGATCGGGTTGGCTTAATTGGTCCCAACGGAGTAGGTAAAACGACGCTACTCAAAATTCTCTTTGGTGATATAGCTCCGGATAAAGGTAAAGTAAAACAGGGCGTTAACCTTGAAGTTGCTTATTTTGACCAATACCGGGAAAAGCTGGACGAGGAGAAAACGGTTCAGGACAATGTCGCGGAAGGTAAGCAGGAAGTACAAATGGGGGGCCGAAGCCGCCATGTTCTGGGGTATCTGCAAGACTTCTTGTTCCCGCCAGCGAGAGCGCGCACGCCGGTTAAAGCATTGTCGGGTGGAGAGAAGAACCGCCTGCTGTTGGCCAAGCTATTCCTCAAGCCTTCAAACGTTTTGGTACTGGATGAGCCAACCAATGACTTGGATATCGAAACACTGGAATTGCTGGAAGAGATCATCAACCAGTACCAGGGAACAATCCTGATTGTTAGTCACGACAGGGAATTTATTGATAATACCTGTAACAGTGTATGGGCGTTTGAAGGCCAGGGCAAAGTCACGGAGATTGTCGGTGGCTTTAGTGATTTTGAGGCGTACCGGGCGCAACGGCTTGAGCAGCAAAAAGCGTTGGAAAAGCTCGACAAAGAGAAGCAGCAAGCGAGCGATAACAAAAAAGCCGCCAATAAAAACAAATCAGGCAAGTTAAGCTACAAATTAAAGCTTGAACTGGAAGCATTGCCGGGTAAAGTAGAGGCTCTGGAAAACGAGCTGGAAGAGCAACAAAACCTGGTGAATTCACCGGAGTTTTTTAAGCAAGATCCTGAAACGACCCAAACCGCGTTGAACCATTTGGCTGACCTTGAGTCCAAGCTTGAAGCCGCGTTTGAGCGTTGGGAAGAATTAGAAGCATTACAGAATCAGTAGTAAGGATTGAAATGAAATATTCACTTATGGCCGCCAGTATTATTTTCGGCCTATCTGGTCAGGCAATTGCCGCACCGTACAAACTCACTGAATTACCAACCAGCGACATTGGCAAAATGCATTATGTCTCTGATGTTAACGAAAGTGGTGACGCCATTGGCCGTGTGACAGGTTTGTATAACTTGCCAGTCGACATTAGCTATATTGATTTTTCGGACACGTCGCTCACCGAATATTACGAACTCTACAAGGATCAATCAGTAAAGAAAGGTGAAACCATCGAATTCACCTTAGATGATATAGAAAATGGTGACGCGCTTTCAACAGATGCAGATGCGCACACTTTTATGCTGAGCTATTTATCGTCTAATACGCAAAGTGCTAGCGCTGAATTTCAGAAAATCAGTTCTGTTGCTGGGCTTGAATTCACCGGTACCACTACTAATTTGATTGACATTTTTGATGTAGAGTCGCCCGACTATGCGGGACTGACACGTTCCGTCAGTAATGCAATGACTGCCATCGCGGCAGATGGCACTGTGGTAGCCTGGGGGTCTGCGCCTTTTAAAAAAATCACGTTTACCCCTGACGGAGAGAGTGAGGCAAAAACCTATTTTGTTCGTGACTGGCATGCGCGTGGGATAGTGATCTCTCCAGGTGGCAAGCGTGTTACTCTTGAGCCCCCGTTTACTGAATATGGCGGCTACAGCATTGCAAATGATATAACCCTGACAGACGAAGGTAACTACCTGATCGTTGGTCAGGCATCTGTGGGCCTACCTGAAAACAGTCAAACCACGATTACTGACAACTGTGATGATAAAGATGAGCCTGAAGCGGTGTGTATCTGGCGTCAGGGACGAGGTGTCTATGATCTGCGAGCTTACCAATGGACGTTGGATAAAGATTTCAATGTCATTGATACAAAAGATCTGGGTATTGGTCTGGAGCGTAAGGATGATGAAAACAACCCGTTCTATAGTTCTGCATTTGCCATCAATAAAGCAGGTATTGCCGTAGGTAAGTCCAGAGTCAGGATTGACGATAGCCTCAAGGCCTTTGAAGAGCCAGGCTATTATCAGGATGGTCAGTTTTTCACTTTGCGCGAGCATGATGACATTTATCAGGCAGGGTTTGCTGTTGATATCAACGACAGCAATGTGATTGCGGGATACGTAGGCAGGCAGAACCAGGGCTCTTTATTCGACGTGACCGGGTATTACTACGACATGAATGATAAAAAGTTTGTAGAGCTCCCTACCTATTTCAATGGCTCAGACACTTTTGTCAGAGACATTAATAATGCTGGATATATGGTTGGTCAAGGCGAGGTTGAGAAAAATGTAACTAGTCCTCGCTATGAAGGTTTCATGTATAAAATCGGTGATGAGAAGCTAACTAACATCAATGATTTACTGCCTTGTAAAAGCGATGACTTTCCATATACCGTATCCGAAGCGATCCGCATCACGGATGACAATACTATATATGCAGTTGCAACCAAAACGGTTGGAAAGCTAGACTCGCTGGGAAAACCAGATAAAGACGCGAATGGCAATGATGCATCAGAGTCAATTGTGGTGTCTGTGGTGCTGACTCAAACCGGTAGCACAGAGTTGGAGCAGTGTGCTGAGCCGGAAGCGGAAACGTACGAGCGTCAGTCTGCTTCTTTGAGCTGGCTATCTATGCTTGCGCTGCCTTTGGCATGGACACGTCGCAGACGCCGCAGATAATACCTGTTAGCAAGGGCCCAATCGTCCGCGGCTGTGCCCTTGTTATTTGCCGGATTTAGCATACAAACACAGAGTTTTAAAACTTCTTACTGGTTTTTTGAGTGGAAACTGCCAGCCAGGTCTACACACCTTCCTATATACTTTTAATTGCTCAGAATTTAGCAAGTTATTGTCAATTTCAGACATGATCGTCTGATCTGAATTGACAATTGACCACGACAAAGTATTCATTGCTGTTCTATTTTTACTCTGCTTTTTTATTCATTGTAAGCGAGTCCTATCTTCGTAAAAAAGTAACGGATAAAAAGACTGCCACTAAAGTGTTAAATAATTAAATTATAGCCATCCTTACGTCTGTTCTTACCAGTGCCGTTTGTAAACAATAAATTCCAACCGGGAACGTTCCAAATATATTGTTATTCATAAAAGTGCAACAAATAAATAATCTTCATAATAAACAAGGGGGTAGTGAATTTCTGGTGTGTTCGCAACAATAGAGGTTAAATAGTAATGTACTAGATTATTATTTTTAACTAGTTACTTGTTATGTTTTTTTACATCGCTACACTGCCTCCGCCTGCACCGATGATAGGAAATAATGTCATTTCCATTGATGTCAGGTTAAAAAATAAAACAAGTGAGGATGCATTTATGCAACTAGTTAACATAAAGACGCCAACTGTTAAGGTCAGTGCAATAGCATTGGCATTAGCTGCACACCAGGCCAATGCGGCGGTGGATTGTAGTGAACTACCGCAGTGGCAAGCAAGTCAGGTGTATACGTCTGGTCATCAGGTGCAACAAGATAACATTGCTTTTGAGGCAAATTGGTGGAATCGATCATCACCTAAGCTGCGCTCCGGGCAATGGCAGGAATGGCGCAAGCTGGGAGAGTGCCTGGGAGGTGAGCAACCCAACCAATCACCTGTGATTGACCTGAAGCAACCGGATGGTGATATGAAGGTGACAGAAGGCGAAAAGCTTCAGTTTGTTTTCAGTGCACACGACAGCGATGGCGTCGTCAAGCAGGTTTCAGTCTATCACAATGATGTTTTGGTCAAAGTACTGGACCAGGCTCCTTATGTGCTCAACTGGAAGGCGCGTGTTGGTGAGCATGTTTTCAATGCTGTTGCGATTGATGACGATGGTGCAAAGTCGGTATCGGCAAAGCGCTCAGTGCAGGTGACGGCCGTACCGCCGGAAGAAAAAAACACTGCACCTGTGTCACGTCTGACAGCTGAGTTACCTAGTGAACTGGAAGTTGGGAGTGTGGTTCGCCTCACATTGCGAAGTCACGATAAAGAAAATGACAGTTTAACTCAGGTACTGACGCTTAATGGTCAAGAGATTAAACGGACAGAACTGACGGAAGCGCAATATGAATGGTCAGCTGCGTCAGCTGGGCGCCATGAGTTTACTTTGCAGGCAACGGACGAGCATGGTCTGGTGTCAGAAACCATCACGCGTACTTTTATTGTGAAAGCGTCGGAGGACGATCAAACAAATCAGCTGGACTGTTTGCCGGCCGGTCTATATCGCACACCCGGCGTAACCAGTGCCTATTGTGATGTATACGATAGCGAAGGTCGGGAGAAGATGGGGGCTGACCATCCCCGGCGCGTGATTGGTTACTTTACCAGCTGGCGCCATGGCAAAAATAACCAGCCAAGCTATCTGGTCAATGATATCCCCTGGGACAAGATCACTCACATCAACTATGCCTTTGCCCATGTAAATAGCCAGAATGAGCTAAGTATTGGCGACCCTAAAGCTGAGGGCAACGCTGCAACCAATATGACTTGGCCGGGCGAAGCCGGTGCCGAAATGGATCCAAGTCTGCCCTATACCGGTCACTTTAACTTATTGAATCGTTACAAAAAGCAGTATCCACACGTCAAAACTATGATCTCTGTGGGCGGCTGGGCTGAGACGGGCGGTTACTTTGACGAAACAGGCAACCGCGTCAACAGCGGTGGGTTCTACACCATGACCACCCACGCCGATGGCAGTATTAATCACGAAGGGATACAAGCATTTGTCGCCAGCTCTGTGGCCTTCTTACGTCAGTATGGCTTCGATGGACTGGACATTGACTACGAATACCCGTCATCAATGAAGGACTCGGGCCACCCTGAAGATTTTGAGATCAGTAACCAGCGCCGTGCTGGACTGAATCAGTCTTATCAGGTGCTGATGAAATCTTTGCGCGAAGCGCTGGATAAAGCGGGTGAGCAGGATGGTAAGCACTATATGCTGACCATAGCGTCTCCTTCTTCGGGTTACTTGTTAAGAGGCATGGAAACGTTTCAGACTGCACAGTACCTGGATTTTGTGAACATCATGAGTTACGACCTGCACGGTGCCTGGAATGACCATGTTGGCCACAACGCGCCTTTGTATGATACCGGTAAAGACACTGAGCTGAAAACCTGGAATGTATACGGTACCAAAGAGTTTGGTGGTATTGGCTACCTCAACACAGATTGGGCCGTGAATTATTTCAGAGGTGCATTACCAGCCGGGCGGATCAACATAGGTATTCCCTATTACACCCGTGGATTTAAGGATGTGCGTGGTGGTGAAAATGGTCTTTGGGGTCGTGCACCATTGCCTGATCAAAACGCCTGTCCGAAAGGAACAGGGATCGGTGAGAAGAACAAATGTGGTAACGGTGCCATTGGCATCGACAACCTGTGGCATGACATTGAAAATGGTCAGGAAGTCGCGGCGGGCTCGAACCCCTTATGGCACGCCAAAAACCTGCAACATGGTATCAATCCAAGTTATCTGGCTGACTATGGCCTGACGCCTGCTACAGATCCGGATGATGTGATGCGAGGCGACTATGTGCGGCATTACGATGACATCGCTGTCGCGCCCTGGTTGTACAACGCACAGAAAAAAGTCTTCTTGTCGATGGAAGATACTGAATCCATGCAAACCAAGCTTAATTATGTGCTTGAAAAAGGCCTGGGTGGCGTGATGTTTTGGGAGCTTGCAGGCGACTTCGACTACCATGCGGACAAAGGTGAGTACTTCATGGGCTCTACCATGACTAGCCTTGCTTACAACACCTTCAATCAAAGTGGCACAGAGTACGCTACGGCACAGGGTGATGCCGAGTTTGTAGTGCCTGAGTCAGCGGTTGATATTCGCTTTAACGCCAAAGACTTCCCGGTTGGCGATCAGAACTACCCGATCAGACCTACATTCGCATTCACTAACCACTCAGAGCTGGACCTGAGCGGCGCAACCATCAGCTTCAATGTACCAGTCTCAACCTCTGCGATTTTCAAGTCCAACTGGAATGCTCGCAAAAAGCTGGGCATGAAAGTAGAGCACGATGCCAGCAATGCACGCGGTAACAACATTGGTGGTTTTGACAACGCATTCCATCGCTTCTCAATCACCCTGAAAAACGAGTGGGGTGGTCAGCTGGAGTCGTTTAAGCCGGGGGAGACCGTAAATGCCCAGGTGATGTACTACATGCCTATCACGGGACCTGTCAACTTTGTCATCGAAAAAGACGGCAAGCAATACGCCTTCAGTAGCGAATACCCTCAGTTGCCTGTAGCGAAAAAGTCGGACGACACATCCGGTGGTAATCCACCATCCGGCACGCTTTGCGAAGGGGTTGAGCTGAGAAATATCAATCATTACCCACAGTGGCCGCGCACCAACTGGGCCGGTACACCAAGCCATGCGCTCGGTGGCGATATGCTGATCCACAACGGTTACGTTTACAAAGCCAAGTGGTGGACCAATGCCACGCCATCCAATGGTGGTGCCTGGCAGCAGGTTTGCTCGCTGTAATCCTCAATAAATAGCGGTGGCATAACTGCCACCGCAGGAGATAACCCTATGAAATATAATAAAACTCTATCGGCTATGGCCGTGGGGATGACCTTGGCTGCTGCCAATCAGGCGCTTGCACATGGCTATATGGACTTTCCCAAGGCCCGTCAGGCGATTTGTCAGGAGCAGGGCGGGTTCTGGTGGCCAAAAGATGGTTCCAAGATCCCCAATGCAGCCTGCCGCGCCGCATTTTTGAAATCCGGCCATGTGCAGTTTATCCAGAAACATGAATTTGCCGTCAATACGGCAGAGTTTAACGATCAAAGCGCGGTTGAGGCGAATATTCCCGGTGGGACTTTATGCCATGCCGGCGATAAAAACAAAGCGGGCATGGGTTTACCTTCGAAAGACTGGCAGACAACCCCAGTAACGGTCGACAGTCAGGGGCAAATCAAGATCCGTTATCGGGCTACAACGCCACACAATCCCAGTTTTTGGCAGTTTTATCTGACCAAGCCGGGTGTTGATTTTAAAAGCAAAGCACTTAGCTGGGCTGATCTGGAGCTGGTGCAAAGTCATGGCAATATTGACTTTTTTATGGCGCCCGACGGCAAACGTTACTACGAGATGACAGTGGCCATTCCCGAGCGTTTTTCGGGCGATGCTGTCCTGTACAGTCGCTGGCAACGGGATGATGTGGTCGGAGAAGGTTTTTACAACTGCAGTGATATTACTATCATCAGAGACGCTGACCCCCAGCCGCCACAAAGCTGGCATAGCACCGGGTATTATCTGCGTCAGGGGCAGCAGGCCAATATTGGCGACACGGTCTGGCTGCGGGCGTTCGACGGCAACGGCAAAGAACTTATTCAGGAAAAGCTCACCATTTCTGAGCAGCGTCTTGCTGACTGGCCAGCGTATTTTGCGACTCAGCTGAATGAGGCGTTTGCTTCGCTGATCCGTATTGGCGTGCAGGATGAACATGGCAATATTCACTTTGATGCAACTAGCCTGGCGAGTAATCAGGTTTTTGTTACTGATCAGACGCATAGCTTCAACCTCAGTGTGGTGGCTAAACCTGCGAATACACCACCTACGGTACATACCCCGGCAATATTGACTGTACAGGAAGAGCAAAGCGCTCATTTGCATGTGCATGCTTTCGATGATCAGCAAAGCACACTGCATTTCGACTGGCAGCTACCGGCTCAGATCAGTTACACCGGCACCGGCTCAACCATCACAGTCACGGCCCCACAGGTTGATAAAGACACGCAGTTTAGTGGCAAAGTCACCGTCTCTGACGGACAGCTAAGCACCTCAGTCAATGTGGTCATTGCGGTGACTAATCAGGATACGGCTCCGACACCGCCTGAAAGCGATGCCTGGCAGGCGGATAAGGTTTATACCGGTGGAGACATTGTCAGCTTTAACGGCAGTCAATACCGGGCCAAGTGGTGGGTTCGCGGACAGCGGCCAGACAGCAGCCATGCCTGGGAGCGTATTGTGTCACCTTCTGAACCAAAAGACCAATGGCAAGCCTCCGTGGCTTATGCCGGCGGCGCAATTGTGCGCTATCAGGGCGAGCGTTATCAGGCGCGCTGGTGGACCCGAGGCCAGCAACCTGGCAAACACAGCGTGTGGAAAAAACTATAACAACGAACGAGGAAAAAACATGTTTAACTATTTGATAAGTGCGGCTGCGGTCGCGTCAGCATTATCGGTAGCGACAGCAGTCGCTGCGCCATCAACTCCGAGCATTAACTGGAAACCGCAAAACTACTCCTTCGTTGATGTGAACATTTATGGCAGAGGTTCCTACAAACAACTGATCCAGGCCAAAGAAGTGGTCGATATCGCCATTGAATGGAATGCCTGGTCGGGCAAAGGGGGTGACAGTTACAAAGTATACTTTGATGACAAGGTGGTCAATGAAGGACAGCTGGCGAAAGGCACCACCAGCGGGGTGATCCGCTTCCCTTACCATAAATCAGGGCGTCATGAATTGCGTATTGCATTGTGTGATGCGTCGGGCTGTGCCACCTCTGCCAGCAAGCCTATCGTGATCGCGGATACCGATGGCGGACACCTGGAGCCGCTTAAGCTGAACGTCAACCCCAATAACAAAAAGTATGACACCGACCCGAATACTGTGGTAGGTGCCTATTTTGTTGAGTGGGGAATATATGGCCGAAACTTTGATGTGACCCAAATCCCGGCAGATAACCTGACCCACCTTTTATATGGTTTTATTCCGATTTGTGGCCCGAATGATTCGCTGGCTGAGATAGAAAATGGCAATAGTCTGCGCGCTTTAAAGCTGGCCTGTGGCAGCTCTGAAGACTATGAAGTGGTGATCCACGACCCCTGGGCTGCGGTGCAAAAGGCACTGCCTGGGATCAGCAGTAAAGATCCAATTCGTGGCACCTATGCGCAATTAATGGCGCTGAAACAACGCAACCCGGATCTGAAGATCTTGCCTTCGGTGGGGGGGTGGACTTTGTCAGACCCATTTTTTGATTTTACGGACAAAGCAAACCGCGACACCTTTGTGAAGTCAATGCGCGAGTTCCTGACCACCTGGAAATTCTATGACGGCGTGGACATTGACTGGGAATTCCCCGGTGGTGATGGTGCTCACCCTGATTTGGGCGCCAGCACGGATGGCGAAACCTATGTGTTACTGATGAAAGAACTCAGAGAGATGTTGGATGAGCTGGAAATTCAAACCGGTCGTGAATACGAATTAACTTCAGCCATTGGTACCGGCTGGGACAAAATCGAAGATGTCGATTATCGCGATGCGGCGCAGTACATGGACTACATCTTTGCCATGACCTATGACTTTTACGGTGGCTGGAACAATGAAACAGGCCACCAGACTGGCATTTACTGTGGTTCACACCTGAGTTCAGATGAATGCCGGGGCACGGGTGTTGATGAGCAAGGTGAGGCAAGAAAAGGTCCTGCTTATACCCTGGATAATGCAATTCAGTTATTACTTAAGCAAGGTGTTCCCAGCGAAAAACTGGTCGTCGGTGCAGCCATGTACGGACGTGGCTGGGAAGGTGTTTATCCAAAAAATGCCAAAATCGCTGATAACCCGATGACGGCACCAGCCAATGGTAAGTTGCGTGGCAGCACGTCACAGGGGGTTTGGGAAGCAGGTGTCATTGACTATAAGGGCCTAAAGGCGCACATGATTGGCAGTGGTGAGCAGGGCATTAATGGCTTTGAAGTGGGTTATGACACCACAGCCGAAGCGGCCTATGTGTGGAATCGCGATACAGGGACGCTGGTGACCTATGACAGCCCGCGTTCGGTCAAAGCCAAGGGGCAGTATGTCCGTGAACACAATCTGGGTGGTTTGTTTGCCTGGGAAATTGATGCGGATAATGGCGATATTCTCAATGCGATGCACGAAGGTTTGGCTGGGAAAGTGACTGAGCCAGTGCCTGTAAACAAAGCACCCATAGTCACTATGCCGGCTAACCTGACGTTGGCGGCGGGTGACATCTATATCCTTACTGCCGACGCGCGAGATCCGGAAGGTAAGGCACTGACGTATCGCTGGTCAGGCGATGCTCAGCTGAATCTGCAAAGCGAGCATGACAGCGTTATCGTGACAGCGCCGAATGTCACTCAGGACGCGGTGTTTACGGTCACCTTGCAGGTTTCTGATGGGGTGAACCAGGTACAGCGCCAAGTCAGAGTAATGGTGAAAGCCCCTGAGGTTGAAAACAAAGCACCAGTTGTTGGAGAAATAGCGAGTATTCGCCTGGATGAAAAGTCCAGCAAAACGCTGACTGTGGGGGCCACTGATCCGGAAGGTAAAGTTCTGAGTTATCGATGGAATGTGCCGGGTCACGCAATCAGCGGTCAGGGCGCATCTGTCACCCTGACGGCCTCCGAAGTAGATAAAACACAGACTGTGACCGGCACTGTGACCGTCAGCGATGGCGTCCATGAAGTGCAACGTCAATTCAACGTCACCGTGAAAAATCTGGCTGAAACACCGAAGCCGACACCAGGTGACGGCAACACCACCTGGGATGCCAACAAAGTGTATGTAGGCGGCGACAAGGTGTTTTACAAAGGTGTGGAATATCGCGCTCGCTGGTGGACACGAGGTGCGCAGCCTTCCAATGGCGGTGTGTGGCAGGAGATCATCCCAGACGATGGCAAAGTGCGTGCCTGGCGCAGTGACCTGGTTTATACCGGCGGTGACAAAGTAACACATGACGGCGAAACCTGGCAGGCACGCTGGTGGACCCGAGGTCAGACGCCTGGCAGTAACGGTGTGTGGCGCAAGCTTTAAATTAACCGCTGTTACGGATAACGCCTGTGAGCGCAGGGATGCGCTTCTATAGATAAATAAAAACAACGAACAAAAAGAGTAAAATCATGTATAAGTTATCACCCATAGCTTCTTTTCTCGCTGCAGTGAGTGTATTTGGTGCTACTGCAAACACCGCACCGATCAGTGTCCACAGTAACAAACAGCTGGAATCTCAGCTGATTGAACAGTTGCAGCAGTCAACGCGCTTTTTCCAGTCCCGTCAGGCAAGCACTCAGCCTGGCTTTGAATTTAAAACCCACAGTCGCAGCAAAGATGGCAAACACCTTCGTCGTAGCCAGTATTATCAAGGGGTCCGCGTACACGGTGGGGAAATTGTCACACACCATGACGCACAAAACTTGTTTAGTGTGTGGTTTTCACCGGAGGGGGATATCACTGGGATCAGTGGTTCAGTGGTACCGGCGCCTAAGCTGGATTCAGTTGTTGCGTCAATTGATGAAGCACAAGCACTGAGTACCGCAAAGGACAGTATTCCGGATCTATTGCTCACTCACGATGAGCAGGTTGAACTGGTGGTTTATCCTTACCAGGGCGGCTTTAGATTGGCATATATGATCACTTTATTTGCTGAGACAGAGCACGCCCCCAGCAGGCCGGAGTTTTTCATTGATGCACACAGTGCCGAGATCCTGAGTCATGTTGAGACTCTGACCCATGGAAAAATTGGCACGGGCCCCGGCGGCAATGAGAAAATCGGCCGCCATTACTACGGCGAGGATAAGCCTAAGTTTTATGCGACGGAGCGTGAAGACGGACGCTGTGCCCTGGCGCATGATGATATTCGCGTTATCGATATGGAACACGACATCAGTAATACAGAGACTTTTGTGTTTGATTGCCATGAGAACCAGCATAAGTCAGTTAACGGTGCCTACTCTCCACTCAATGACGCCATGTATTATGGTAAAGCAACGCTGGAGATGTTTGATGACTGGTACAGCAGTCGCGCATTGGAAGGCGATTTGGTGATGCGTGTTCACTACCGTGAAAATTACCTCAATGCATTTTGGAATGGCAAGGAAGTGACGTTTGGCGATGGCAACTTATCTCGTTATGGCGTGTATCCTTTTACATCACTAGGCGTGGTCGCCCATGAAATTGCCCATGGTGTGACGTCACAAAACTCGAAGCTGGTATACAGCAGTATGTCCGGGGGGGTTAACGAAGCGTTTTCAGATATGACGTCGGAGGCGCTGGAGTGCTTTCTGAATCAAGACGCCGATGGCAATTGTGAAGTGGATTGGTTAATAGGTGCCAGCATTTTCAAAAACCGTATAGCGCTGCGCTATATGGATGACCCAACCAAAGACGGTAAGTCCATTGGTCATGCGGATGACTACACCATAGGGCTGGATGTCCACTATAGCTCTGGGGTGTTTAACAAAGCATTTTATCATCTGGCAAATACGCCCGATTGGGGCGTGAAAAAAGCCTATGAAGTGATGTTGCATGCCAACAAACACTATTGGGTTTACAACGGTAATTTTGAATCGCTTGCTTGCGGTGTAACGGATGCTGCCGAGGAGCTGGGTTACGACATTACAGATGTTGGCGCGGCGTTTAAACAAGTGGGGGTGTTTGCCTGTACAGAAAATAAAGCACCAGAAATCACCATAACGAACCCGGGTGAGGGCAGTCGCTTTAAGATTGAGTCAGAGTTGACCTTCAGTGCTGATGCAAAAGATGACTATGGTGAGGTTGCAAAAGTGACCTTTATGGTGAACGGTAAACAATATCGGACATTAACTGCTGAACCTTTTGAGGTGCGCTGGCAAAGCGATGAAACCGGCATCTATCAACTCAGTGCTGTTGTAGAAGATAATGAAGGACTGACAGTCACCTCAGAACCCGTGCGCTTTACTTTAATAGAACCAGCACAATGCCAGACTCCTCAGTGGAGAGAAAATCAGGTCTATGTACAGGGCAATAAAGCCGCCTTTGATGGCTATGAATATATCGCCAAATGGTGGAACCGAGGGCAGAGTCCCGAGCATAACTCGGGTTCCTGGGGCGTATGGCAGCGCGGTGTTGAGTGTGGTGTCACTCGGGAGCAGCCAAATCAGATACCTGAATTGGCCTTCTTATCACCAGACAATCACCTGGAAGTGAGTGAAGGCAGTAAGGTGGCGGTGGCATTAAATGCAACCGACAGAGATGGCACAATTAAACAGGTACTCGTTAGTGTCAATGGGCAGTTGCTGACTGAGCTTACTCAGGCACCTTATGCATTTAACTTTGACGCAAAACAGGCTGGAGAGTATACCCTCAGTGCGGTTGCCATAGATAACAAGGATGCCCGCTCCGCGGTGGCAACACGCACAATCAAAGTGAATGTAGCAAAAAGTGAGGCTCATGCACCAGAAGTAACTTTGAACAGCCCCAAAAATGGCAGTGAGTTTGCTCCGGACCAGCCAATCGCACTGCAGGTCAGCGCCTCTGATAAGGATGGCGACCTGGCTCAGATCCGCTATTTTGTTAATGGCAAACAGTTGGCCAGTAGTCACACAAAACCTTACTCTGCCTCGGTGACTCTGAGCGAAGCGGGTGCCTATGAGGTGTATGCCGTGGCGAGCGATAAGGGGGGGCTGCAAACTCGTTCAGCCACGCATAAGATAAGCATCAAAACTAAGACACCGCAATGTCGGGTTGGTGCCTGGTCCGCCAACACGGTTTATACCGCTGGCGATCAGGTGAGTTACAACGGTCGATTGTTCGAGGCCAAGTGGTGGACACGCAATCAGAATCCGGCCGACAACTCCAGCCGCTGGGCAGTGTGGAAAGTAATGGGGGCATGTAACTAAACTAATATAGGGCCTGATCTGTCAATGACCTCAGGCCCTCTTATAAAATGGTCTGCACAATCACAACCAGAGCACGGTGTTTTATTGCGCAAAGGGTAACATTTAATAACACACAAGCCATTGTTACCCATACATATCCAGATACAATATGGCGTACTTGCAGTTTAAGGACAACACATGATGAGGATAAAAACACTGGGTGCATTGGCGCTGGCTAGCATGTTAACAGGCTGCGGTTCAGGCAGTGACGGAACGACTCTCGGGCAGGGGATACCACCCAAGCCCACCGAGAAAAATTCAAAAACGGTCACCCAAGGGTTTGAGGTTCACATATTCAATCGAATGGCGGAACAGGACACACAAAACCCAGAATATAATCGAGACACACCGTATCAGGTAGCTGAGGAAGTGGCCTATCAGGACATTGTTTTTGGGCTGGACACTCAAACGATGTCGGTCACAACGGCATCCTGGCTTGATATACCTCATTCGTTTTCATTGATCAAAAAAGCCTATGCTTTGTCGCCTGTACCGCCTCAAACAGAAGAGAACATCGTCTCAATTGACATTACTTCAGCGTTCGATTTTAGCCAGGCATATCCGTCCGGTAGCAATCTTAATGCACTATTCTCGGTAACTTACGCTGATGCACTGAATAAGTACTACTCCTACAAAAACGAGACGAAAACCTTTTTTACGGTTGAGGAGTATGTGCAATATGGTCGGGCTAATGGCGGGCTAAATGCCGGGTTTACACGCAATCTGGTGTTGAATAGCGGGCCAGACTACCCTGTGAATATGACTTTTTATATCGAGATTGAGTTGGACAATGGCAAAATCTTCTCCCTTGAAACACAAGAAGTGGCCCTTAAACGTGTTGATATGTAAAGCCTAGATGAGTTATAGGTGTGGGGTTGTACCAATAGATTGTTTTCAGCGTTCCTGAGTGCAACTAAAGATCCAAAATATATGCTCATCAATAATATGCCATGCAAGTAGACATAATGCAGATAAGGGCCCGTTTACTAAATACGTTTTGATGTAAAAGCCGGAGCAAATAATCTGGCTTTTACATCAAGGCTACTCTATCCGGGAAAGCTAGTATTGTTGTACTACTTTAACGGCATCCGTTACCGCGTCGGATGATACAAAACCAATGGTATCTGGGTTTGCTGAGACCATCTTGAGCACTTCTGCATCATTTGATACTTCTTTGGGTGGAGTCCCTTTACCGGTAAAAATAAGTTTTGACCAATAAGCTTTGAGCTGCGCAGACGACTTACTGAGCGCTTTGTTATTAAACTCATCGGTGACAGCATTTCCGGCTTCTTGTGAAACCGGAATAGCTTTGTTTCCGTTGGAGAATGACTTCTCTTTACCTGTAAATATACGCTTAATCGTTGAGGTATCGAAACTACTGTCATTGCTGGGGTGAACCACAACGGATACGCCGGCAAAGGCATTCAGCGCCGACGACAATAACACTACACCTATTAATTTTTTCATGTCATTTCCCCTAAAAAACTAAATCAATACCAAGCGTGAGTGATTCGCTGTCGCCTGCCACTGCCAGTGCTGTGGAGTCGTCCTCGACTTTGTCGTACTGTACCTTAAAGGCGGCTGATGGATGAAAATCCCATCTGACCCCTACGGCACGGGTGTCGTGTTTTTCCGGGTCGTCACCATCTTTTTGCTCAAAGTTGGAGTACATAATATAGGGAGTGATGCTGTCAAAGCGATAACCAGCGCTGATCATATAGGTATCCAGGTCACCATCCAGATCAAGGCGGTTAAATTCAGATAGAATAAAGACATTACCAAAGTCAGCGTTAGCGGCCAGGCCATAAAACTTACCATCTCGCGAATCCGAACCATTCCACATTTCAGGTTCACCGTTACGGAAGCGTTTGTTGGTGTAGCGCATATGTGTAAAGCGCAGCTCTAGCCAGTCGTAACTGAGTTGTACTACTCCACCTAAAATGTCTTCCCAGATCTCGCGGGTTGGCGTCTGGAAGAAAAACTCAGAAAGGAGTTTATTTTCGGTGTCATCCTCACGTCCGGTATAGACGTTAGCAGTCACCCCCCAGTCACCGATTGACCCGCTATATAACAGGTTGACACCCTCATAGTTAAAGATTTGCCAGGTGTAGTTGTCGGCAGGGGCCCGCATCCATACATAGGCGTAACCCACGTCGTAAAAGTCAGAATAGTAAAATAAAGGAAGACGCTTTTTACCGGCCTGCAGTGTCCAGCTGTCGTTAATGTCGTATGAGACATAGGCCCATTCAAATTCGGCATCATAGTCATTGGCACCGCGGGCAACGATCTGTCCCGTGACGCTTAACCCTTCACCAAGATCGCCGCTGACCTGTAATCCGATTAAGGATTCCGGCGAGAGTGAAAAGTCTTCTTTATAGGCACTGACTATGGGGTAATCGGCTAAAAAAGTGGGCTCCAGGCCAAACTGAGGCACGCCCGAACCACTTAGGACCTGACCTCCTGTGATACTGGCAAACCCGGATATGTTGACCTCGGCATGAAGCGCTGTCGACGATAAAGCTGCGACCAAGAGAGTATATTTTAGTTTCATGGATAGCTCCGCTAAACTCGTGTTATTGGCACGGCTAAGTATAGTTAAATATGCGAAAAAGAAAGTTTTATTGAATAAATTACGAACAGCGCTAAGCTTTAGCTTGATGGGTGTATGTTAAAGTGGTAGGCGCAAGGAGTCAGGCTGGCCTGTTGTACATCAGAATCGTTTTTACGCTAATTTAGCGTCAGCTTACAAGGTGTGATATGTCGATACTGTCTGGCTTAAAAAACTTAAGTATTTCCAAGAAAATACATGCTCTTACCGTGGTCGCCGTTGCTGCTTTTGTTGTTCTGGTGATGATCAATTATACCTCTTTGCTTGAAAATCAACGTTCTTTGGATGAACTGGAAAACCAGACTTACAAGCTGCTCATTTTAACGTCGAAGAATGTCACCACAATGCAAGTCATTGACGAAACGTATACGCAGTCAGTCACCTTTGGGGACGCTGAATTAATTGAAAAAGCTCAAAATATGAGTGCTGAGTTACTCGATAGCCTACGTCAGATACCTGCGTTAAATGAAAACTTTCCGACTGCCTCTACCATAGATGACATCAGAGCCTATGAGACCATCGCCAGAAATATCGCCAGTAGTATGCTCGACGGCACCGCTGACTTTTCGACCCTGCCACAAAAAGCAAACCAAAAGAGAGACCTGTTTGAAGGCGTGATGCAGCGCCTTAGAGATGATCAGAAACGTGCCGATGCGCGCTTTTTTGAGCTGGTGAACAACACCAAAATGAATGCCGATAGTGCATTGGGGATGATGTTCATGGTCGCAATTGTGTCTTTGATCATCGTGATTATTCTCGCCGTACTGATTGCAAAAGGGATAAGCTCAGCGGCCAAAGAAGCGGCCAGCAACCTGCACTTGCTCGCCGAAGGAAAGGGGTCACTCAGCTCGCAGCTAACGGTGCATTCAGAAGACGAAATTGGTCAGGTTTCAAAAAACTTTAACGCTTTTATAGGGCTACTAAGAGCAACTGTGGTGGACGTTGTTGCCGTAGTTGAGCCTTTGACCAAAAACTCGACGCGACTGGTAGAGGGCATGCAGTCTGCGGAGCATGCAACGCAAAGACAGTCCAGTGATGCCGAAGTTGTCAGGCAATCAATGGAAGAAATGAAACAAAGTGTGGGAGATATTTCTCAGTCGGCTGCGAGTGCATTTCAGGCCGCTGAGCTGGCCGAAGGTGCGGTTGATGAAAGTATGAAGCAAATCGATGTGTCGGTTGCTCAGTCGCAGGAACTCAGTGCGGAGATCAATAAGGCCGCCAGCACGATCAACAAACTGGCGGACGACACCCAGAATGTCACTCAAATCCTAAATGTAATTACCTCAATCGCCGAGCAAACGAACCTGTTGGCGCTAAATGCAGCGATAGAAGCTGCACGGGCAGGTGAGCAGGGGCGTGGATTTGCGGTGGTCGCTGACGAAGTAAGAGAGTTGGCTTCGCGTACGGCAAAGTCAACCAATGAAATACGTGAGCTCATTAATGTGCTGACCGTGGCGGCATCCGATTCGGTAAAAGCCATGAACAGTGCGCGGGATATGGCAACCAATAATGCGGAGGCCGCGCAAGCAACAGGTGCATCTATTCAGTTAATCTCAGAGCAGATACTTGCTATCAACGGGATGAACTCGCAAATCGCGACCGCCACCGAGGAGCAGACCTCCGTTGCTGCTATGGTTGTGACTAATGTATCTAACATGCATAGCTCGTTTGAAGAAACCATGACTGCTCTGTCTCAAGTGGGTGATGTGGCCCAGAATCTACATAAACTGTCAGACAACTTGCTCAGTTCAACATCTAAATTTAAGGTGTAACAAAAACAACTGCGAGCAGTGATCTCTTGGTGGGGGTCATTGTTCGCTTCTTAAATTTAGTCCCGTGTCGGGAAAACTCTGGCAATGCTTTGTGATCTCCATCGGTTGACACTCTGACAGGTACTTTAATGAGCATATTGCTTTGCATCGTGGAGTCTGTGCTCGAGTAAAAGGTCTCTGGACTCAAGTCTTTGTTCAATTAATGTTCATAGTTGATGTAGGCTTTGACAACAGCAAAAGTAACTGTTTCAGGTAGTATCATGGCTGAATACACATTTCGCTTTAAACTCATCGTGTGTCTATTGTTTTGTCTTGCATTTAGTCCATTGTGTCTGGCAGATCCCTCTGCTACACCTGAGAGTATGGCCGAAAAGATTGAGCACAGTAATGGACATGAAAAAGTCGAGGCGATCATCGAGTATGTTGCAAAACACTTTCATTTTCATACCAGCCAGTCATTAGAATATGGATTGCAGGGCCTGGATTTACTGAAAGAGAAGCCAAACGCCGATCAGTCTGCCAGACTATTAAGTCATATGGCGCGTGCGTATATATCTAAGCGTGATCTTAAGCAAGCAAGAGATTCCGCTGATCAGGCGAATCATCAGGCACTGAGAAGCGGCATTGTGTCACACCAGGTGCTGGCTAAGCTGGTTTCTGCGGATGTTGCAACACGGCAACGAGATCAAGCATTTGCTCAGACAGAGCTTGATTCTGCTATCGAATTAGCAACGCAGATAGGGCATGACAGGTATCTTGCACGCGCGCATCAGTTATCAGGTGTACTCAATGTACAGTTGATGCGTTTTGATGATGCATTAGCCGATTTTCTTTATAGCCTGAATTTATATCGCAACTTACAGGACATCTACAGAGCATCTTCTATTCATCAAAGTCTGGCGTCTTTATACAGAAGAATGAATCTCTACGAAAAGGTGTTGTTTCATCAGAACAAGGCTATCCAGATAGCGTTACAGCTCAAAGATGACAGAAAGCTGGGAGTCTATTACAGCAACATGGGTACCTACTTTGAGGAGATTGGTGACTATAACAGCGCCATAGAGTCGTACCTTAAATCTTTGGCATATAGGAGAGCCCTAGACTACAAAATGGGTATGATCCACACCTACAATCGCCTAGGCTCTGCATATCGTTTAGCGAAAGACTATAGAAACGCTGAAAATAGCCTTCTGGAGGCACAGCGTTTGAAGCAGGAGATCAATCGCTTTGATACCAACATATCCACGTACCTGGATCTGGGGCGATTGCACATAGATACTGGAGAACTGAAAAAAGCAAAAGACTATCTAAACAAAAGTTTGCCATTGTATCTGGGGTCACCGTGGGAAGATCGTATAGCTGAGATCTATCAGGCATTCGCGCAATTGTCGTTGCAGCGAGGAGAAGCAGACCAGGCGATTGAGCACTATCTCAGAGCCATTGAAATTGCCCATCGGCATCAAAGAGACACCCTGGTGCTGCAATATCATCGTGAGCTTGCACAGGTTTATGAGCGTGTTGGTCAGGCGCGGGAAGCGCTCAAGTATCTGAACGCATATTTACGGCGTCAAACCGAGTGGGAAGACAGGAATAACCAGTATCGGCTTAGTGCGTTGAGTGTGGAGTTTGACGTAGAAGAAAAGGAACGTGAAATTGCTGCTCTGGTTCAGGAAAACCGAATTAAAGATTTAGAAATAGAAAAACAGGCATTCCAAAAAGGCGTTGTTCTGATTGCGTTGGTGCTGGCATTTGGCACCGTCTTCTTTTTGTATTTTTGGTACAGCAAAAACAAACAACTTAAGGTAGAGCAACGCGCGTTGCAACAAGTGAGTGATGCAAAAGAGCGCCTGCGATTGGCTTTATGGGGCAGTGGGGATGAACTATGGGACTGGGATTTGGCCGCAGGTGTGATCACGCGAGATAACCGACTGGGTAACTTGCATTTACCTGACGCGCACATTGGCTCTGATCTTGGCACACTCAAAGCGTCCGTTCATCCACAAGACTATCCAAAGTTGCAGGAGGCGTTTAACAGGCATCTGAAAGGAGAAAGTGATTATTATGAGGTGAGTTACCGGGTTAAAGACAAGCAGGGTAACTGGTTATGGGTGTTGGACAGAGGCAAAGTAACGGCACGCAACGAGGGTGACGAAGCCATCAGAGCGTGTGGCACAATCAAGGATATTTCAGAACTTAAGGCCACAGAGCTGGCGCTGGCAGAGCTGAATAAATCCCTTGAAAAGCGAGTTGAAGAGCGGACCGAGCGTTTGCAACAATCCAGAGATGAGCTGGCACATACCCTGGAAGAACTCACCGCAACGCAATCTACGCTGGTAGAAGCACAAAAAATGGCGTCTCTAGGACGTCTGGTGAGCGGTGTTGCTCATGAGCTCAACACACCACTGGGCACAGCAATAACAGCAAACTCAGTATTAACTCAGTCTTTGCGAAGCTTTAAGGATAAACTGGACAGTGGCAAGCTGACATTGAGCGACACTCAGGCCTTTATTGACCTTTCAGAGTCTAGTGCGCAATTAATGGATAGCAATACAGCCCGTGCTGCTCAGTTGGTTAAGCGCTTTAAGCAGGCATCTGCACACGAGTATGTCAGCAGTGACGACCCAATAGAACTGAAATCCTTTATCAAGACGTTTTTGGCCTACAGAACAAAGGAAAGCAAAGTAAAGGTAGAGCTTGATTGTCACGATCCAGTCAATATCTTCAGTAATGGTCAGGCACTTGAAAAAATACTCGAAGACTTGCTTGCGAACGCGATAGATCATGGCTTCGATGCTGCTGAGGGGCGTATTTTGATTCAAGTCAGACAACAAGAAGAAATGATAACCATACTGTTTTCAGATAATGGGAAAGGGATCGACAAGGCTGAGCTTACGCAGATTTTTGAGCCGTTTCATACTACTGCGCGCCATAAAGGGAGTGTAGGCCTGGGCTTATATATGGTGTTTAACTTGGTGACCTATGTACTAAATGGCAACATTCAGTGCAAACCCAATGTGCCACAGGGCTGTACATTTGAGCTGGTTTTTCCGTCAAAAAGACTATAGATTTTTGCAGTGACTTAGTTGAATTAATCAATTCTTTAGGTCAATGTATATGCACCCAAAATAAATACAAAAAGGAGCTCTGCGTGACAGAGTTACTGGTTCCATATCAACTGACTATTCTGGTGCTCGGGTTAACGGGTGGCTTGTTTTTAATTCAACTGGCGATTGTCGATATTATCGCAATTAAGCAACAGCATCCGCCTGGCGTGGCGGTCACGCAGGACCCTCAAACGCTGTTGTTTCGTAGTAACCGAGTATTTGCCAACAGCAACGAAACAGTGGGGATCTTGATACTGGTGGTGCTTTTTGCGGTTTTCTCGGGTACACATCCGGGTTGGCTAAACGGATTAGCTGTCACATATCTGCTGTCCAGAGTCGGGCATATGGTGTGTTACTACTTAGACCAGAAACTATTGCGAAGTATCTCTTTCGGCGTCTGCTATCTCAGCCTGTTGGGTATTTTTATTAGTGGCATGACCGCCTGGTTAAGTTAATCCAGGCATGTGTATTCAGGTTATGGCGCGAATAATAATACCGGGATCTGTGATCCCTTCTTTTTTCAGCGCCTCCTGAATGTTTTTGATCATGTCAAAATACTGCTCCTGCAACTGCATCAGGTACTGGCTTTTCATTTCTGTCAGTTGCTGAGTTGCCTCATCGGGCTCTCGCTCGGTTTGCAATGCCATTAACTCTTCTTTGAGTAAGGTCATTTCTTCTTTGAGCTTTTCCAGACGTTCCAGCATACGCTGGATATAGGCAGGGACATCTTCAAATTCCTCAGCGTCTTCTTTGGCTTTTTCCCCGGATAGTACATGCTTGTCTTCATCAGATAAAGTTATGCCCTGAGCTTCTTCTGCGGTGTCTGTTGCAGACGGCGTCGTCTGTTGTTCTTTGGTTGCAGCCACTTCATCTGTCGCGGTGGCTGCAGGTTTACTCTGAAAAGCGGTAATGTCTCTGGATGTCTGGTGAATTATAAATGTCATAGCACTTTCCCTGATCACGCTTGGCTAAACATACAAAGTATCGATTAATACTTTTATCTTAATTTATATCGACATTTAATTGGACATCTTTAGGACAAAAGTCACGACAAGTGCGACGGCCTGCGCCAGAATTTGTCTTTTAATATCGGGAGGGCGCCAAGCAAAATCAATAAATAAGCGCCAGAGAGAGGCATTATGATCGCCAGTATCACACCAAATAAGGTGAGTGAGGGGGCAAATAGCCCTGGCACGGGTATCTGATATGTGCTGAGTTGGCGTAACACAGAGCCAAGGAGTAAAAACAACACCCCACTGCTTAGAAACCACACGATGGCTTCGCGGTCAAATAGCATACTGCCGTTGACGACGGTCGTGGCGAACCAGCCTTCCCGATGCATTGCGGTGAGTACCTCCCAGCCCATCAAAATGCCGACCAGGTTGTGAAGCAGGCCTGTGACAATCAAGCCATTTCCTATAAAAGCGGCGCGATTCATAATAATGCCTCCAGTTGCGTTTTCGCCTGTCGGGAACTCAGTGTCAGACACTCCTGAACGGACAGGCGAGGGTAGAGCTGCTGTAGCCCCAGAAAGCTGGCATAGCTGGTGGTTGCTAGTTGCTCTGCCTGTGTTGAGTCTAAACCTAATTCAAGGTAACAGGTTTTAAGGTAATGCTGACGCTGAGTGTCTATGGTGCACAAGTGATGCTGGATGCTGGTATCTTTCAGCGCCCAGGCCCGAATATGCATTTCAGCTTCAATGTCCGTCGCTGCAATGGCTTCATCGAGGCGTTCCAGCCTGGTCTTGGGACAGGGCTGTGTATCGGCAATGGCAATCAGGCGTGCAGTGGCTTGCTCATACCAGTAAGTCATCAGTGCATCGATAAAAGCCTGGCGATTTTTAAAGTGATGATAAAAAGAGCCCTTAGTTACTTTTTTACGGCTGCACAGGCGGTCTATAGTCAGAGCATCAGGTCCACTGCGGATCAGCGTTTTTAGTGCAAATGCAAGCCAGCTTTGTTTTGCGTCGCTCATAATCTGCCAGCCTTCTTGGCATTGTGAATAACACTGCGAGCGATGACATAATGAAAGGGCAAAATGGCAGTGAGGTAAATGCGACCCGTTAAGGTTTTTGGATTTACCAAAGTGGATACAATCACCGTGTTTTGCTGTTTTTTGACGCTCAGGTAAAAGGCCATATGGCGGTCTTCAGCGCTGCTGATAATCTCCTCAGGGTACTTTTCGCAAACGTTCAGAAAGCCTGCCTGATCGCCTACATCCAGCTCATCACCGGCGGGCACCATAGTGTTTTGCCCGACTGAAAAACCAAATAGAGCGACTAACTTATTTCTGAGTCGCATCAACTGTGTTACCCCGCCGGGCATAGTATTAAAAATCCGGTATTGCAGCTGGCTGGGTGTTAGGGATGGTGTGTCGAGTGTGACTTGTAGCGCGTCACGAAAATGGTGCGCGCATGCTTTTGCCTGAAGGCGATCTGGCACTGAGGTAAGACTCATAATCTGACTAAACATAAACAACTCCGTTTGATGATAACTGAACATACCATACTGTATGGTATTTTTCTGTGCAATGGTTTTGCGTGTTTTTTATTCGGAAGTAATAGCAAGGGGGGACATAAGCCGGGTCAGTGACAATAACCCGGCAAAAAAGCGTGGCTTAGAATGTCCAGGCCAGGTGCACCTGAGGAACCGATTCATTGGTGTCGGTGCCCAGTTTATTGCGCCAGTACTGCCATTCGATACCCAGCATCAGCTGGTTTTCGGGCATCTCCAGTGCGTGACCCAGATCCCAGCGCAGAATAGGTTGCGCCAGTAGCCAGCCTTTCACATCACCGCCCACTTCGTTATCGCGGCCGGTGATGTATTCCACATGACCTGTAAACTCAAATTTTTGTCCGCCAATGGTAAACGGGTAGCCCCAGGCCACATCCAGCATATAACTGTTGGTCTCTTTCGGCGCGCCGCCAGCATTAACGCCGCGACTGTCGTCGATATAGCCGGTCAGGGTGGTAGAAAAGAAATTAAACCCGTCGATATTCCAGGAGAGTTTTACGCCTGGCAGATATTTCATCACCTTGGCATCGCCTGCGGCGTTAAAGCCCATCACAATCCCAACGTCCTGAAGCGCAGAGTCATTAAACTTCAGATCTGCCAGCTTCCCCAGACTAAATGTAGAGTACCATTCTCCGTAAAAGTCGCCATCCTGATAGCCATCGTCCAGATCGTCTGTGCTGTAATCGATAAAGAAGAAGTTATCGCCATAACGGTAACCGGAGGCATGTTGCAGAGAATAAATCGTCTGATTGGCCTTTTGCTGACTAAATGGATTTTTAAATTCACCGTGATTAAGGTGTAGCTGAGTGTTACTCCAGTCAGCCGCCGCAGCCGTACCAGCACTAAGCATAAGACTCAGAGTGAGCGCAGAAAAAAGTGGTGTTTTCATTGTTTCTCGTGTGTATGGGGTTATAAACAGCTGAATTATAAACGCAAATCAACAAACAAGTGGAATAAAAACACGCATTTTCTTGGTTTAGGACAAATAATGGCACCCTGAGGATGCCATTTCTGTTTGGTGATTAGTCTTTATGGCGGCGCAAACATATAACGGTAATGGCCGTAAACGCCAGAATAAAGCAGTAAAAGGACGAAGTAGAAACTTCCCAGGGGCTGATCTTAAAAGTCGCGCCCAGCAACAAAGCTTGTGCGCCATAAGGCAGCGAGCCCTGCATGACACAGGCAAAAATATCCAGCAGGCTGGCTGAACGCTTACCAGAGATCTCACCATCATCGGCCAGCTTTTTAGCAACCGGACCAGCAACAATAATACTCACGGTGTTGTTGGCGATACACAGGTTACTAGTCAGTACCAGCGCGGCAATACCCAGCTGATCGGCCACTTTTCTGTGCCATTTGGCAATGATGGCCGTGATTGCCTGGATCTTGTGAGCCAGATAATCCAGCCCGCCATTGACGCGGATAAATTCAGACAAGCCACCGATGAACATAGATAACAGGAAAATTTCCTGCATATCACTGAAGCCTTTGTACACGTCTTTAACGAAAGCGGCACCTTGATAATCGCCAGTGAACCCCATCAGTGCAGCGAAAATAATACCGCTAAAGAGCACCACAAAGACGTTGATGCCGATCACTGCCAGTACCAAAATAAAGGCATAGGGCAATACCAGTAGCCAGTCAAAAGGCTTGGTTTCAACCGCCTGTGGCTCTGGGGTTAGGAATACCAGCAGCGCTACGGTAAGCACGGCAGCGGGCAGGGCAATTTTCAGGTTTTCTTTAAATTTGTCTTTCATTTCACAACCCTGAGTACGGGTTGCTGCTATGGTGGTATCCGAAATGATAGACAGGTTATCACCAAACATCGCACCGGAGACAATGGTACCTGCCATCAGAGCGGGATCGATACCGGTTTTAACAGATACAGCATAAGCAATTGGGCCAATCGCACCGATAGTACCCATTGACGTACCCATGGCAGTCGAGACCACAGCGGCAATTAAAAACAGCCCGGGTAACAACAGGCTTGGCGGGATCAGCGATAAACCAGCATTGACGACGGCATCAACGCCGCCCGTGGCGCTGGCCACCGATGAGAACGCACCGGCGAGCAAGTAAATTAAACACATGGTGATGATATTGCTGTGTCCGGCGCCTTTGATAAAGGTTTCAACGCTCTGGTTGATGGTGCCTTTGTTGATCCAGAACGCGATCACTATGGCGGGTAATATGGCGACCGGTGCCGGTAGCTGATAAAAAGCATAGTCGACGCCCTGTGATTGCAGGTACAGACCTGCGCCCAGGAACAGGCCAACAAAGGTTAAAAGAGGTAGCAAAGAAAGTTTTGCTTGTGTGTGATTTAAGTGTGGCTGCATAGCACTCCCCAAAAACTAACCACAGCCAACGAGTCCATTATTAGCTGCATTTAAACTACATCGCCCGCAATAATTGAAATCGGCGAGGGCGGAAGTTTATATGGTTAGACGTCTAAAGTCCATTGTGTTTCGTTATTATATTTTTCTACCTGTCTGAGCATTTAGCTTTGAGCGTGAGCAGAGCTTTTGATAGCTCACAACACGACTTTAAAGTGTGCTCGGCCTTGCTGGTTGCACGTCAATGACGAGCCTGCAAAACAGGATAGATTCGTATTATTGTCAACTGACTATGACACAGAGATAGGGTAAACTCTAGAGCACAAAATTAATCACCTGGCATAAAAGCGGGGTGATCGAGCTTATCTCTCTTGCGCTGAAAATCGGGAAAATACGTTTCCGTACCACCAAACAGGTGGCATATCTAACACAAAGGAAAACCGTAAAATGACACAAATCGGTATTTTTGGCGCCAATGGCCGTATGGGCCTGGCGCTGATTGAAGCAGTCCAACAGTCTCAGCATTGCCAGCTTGGCAGCGCGTTCGTCAGAGCTTCCTCGCCACACCTTAATCAGCCTATTGCCACACTACAGCCGCAAGCACCCGCCGGGTCGACCTTCAGTTCTGAACAGCAATTGGATCCTGAACTGGATGTACTGATCGACTTTACGCTACCAGAGGGCATGCTTGGCCATTTGCAACAGGCTGTGGCGAATAAAACGCCTATGGTGATTGGCACAACGGGCCTGAGTGCAGAGCAAATGCAGGCATTAGAAACCGCCTCTGAGTCTATTCCGATTGTTTTTGCACGTAATTTTAGTGTGGGCGTGACGCTGATGCTGGACCTGGTGCAAACTGCCGCGGCAAAGCTGGCCGATGAAATGGACATTGAAATCTTTGAAGCCCATCACCGTAACAAAGTCGACGCACCGTCGGGGACCGCACTGGCGATTGGTGAAGCCATTGCCGAGGCAAAAGGCTGGGATCATGACCAGGTTGCACGCTATGACAGAACTCAGGTACATGAGGCTAAAAGTCAACAAGAAATTGGCTATTCAGTGCTCAGAGCTGGCGATATAGTTGGTGAACACACGGCTTATTTTGCCACCATGGGAGAAAGACTGGAATTAACACATAAAGCAACATCAAGATTAACCTTCGCATCAGGTGCTGTAAGGGCTGCGCAGTGGTTGAAAGATAAGCCGAACGGACTTTATTCCATGCAAGATGTGCTTGGATTGAAGAGGTAAGCTTACTATTTTAGCGTGTTCGTTAGTAAAAGTCGCTAAAAACCTTATTTTTTTATTTTTTACGTGAATTATTAGACGAATCTAAGAAAGTGCTGTAGACTATAACGAATTTGCCAAAATTTTAATAACTGCGTGTTACCAAGCGCTTTGTAAACGGGAAAACAAGCGTTGGCTTGCTCCCGTTTTTTACTATCTAGGAGGTTAACTTGACTAAATCCGCTCTCTTAGTCCTTGAAGACGGCACTGTGTTTCGCGGTACTGCCATTGGCGCTGACGGCCTGTCCGTTGGTGAGGTAGTATTCAATACGTCTATGACGGGATATCAAGAAATTTTGACGGATCCTTCTTATGCAGAACAGATTGTGACGCTGACTTACCCACACATCGGGAATACCGGTACTAATAGTGAGGATGAAGAAGCCGATAAAATCTGGGCTAAGGGTCTGGTAATTCGGGATTTGCCATTGCTTGCAAGTAATTTCCGTAACGAGCAATCGTTAAGCGACTACTTAAAAGAACGCAATATCCTTGGGATTGCCGATATAGATACGCGTAAGCTGACGCGTATCCTGCGTGATAAGGGCGCTCAAAATGGCTGCATCATCGCGGGCGATGAAATTGATGAGCAGCAGGCACTGGAAGCGGCAAAAGCGTTCCCAGGCCTTAAAGGGATGGATTTAGCGAAAGTCGTAACAACAGAACAGACTTACGAGTGGCGTGAAGGGAGCTGGACTTTAGGTCAGGGCTTTCAGACTCTGAGTGCTGAAAATGAGCAATTCCA
This sequence comes from Pseudoalteromonas sp. AWH4_217, assembly GCF_056161105.1. NCBI lineage: Bacteria > Pseudomonadati > Pseudomonadota > Gammaproteobacteria > Alteromonadales > Pseudoalteromonadaceae > Pseudoalteromonas > Pseudoalteromonas sp. AWH4_217. The sequence continues at coordinate 94,322 of NZ_JBSWYM010000003.1, forward strand.
TGTTGTTGCGTATGATTTTGGTGTGAAAAAGAACATTCTTCGCATGTTAGTAGACCGTGGCTGTAAACTAACCGTAGTACCAGCAGAAACCTCCGCTGCAGAAGTACTGGCGATGAATCCAGACGGTATTTTCCTGTCTAATGGCCCTGGCGACCCAGCGCCTTGTACCTACGCAATCGATGCGATTAAAGCTTTCTTAGAAACTGATACGCCTATCTTTGGCATTTGTTTGGGCCATCAGTTACTGGCGCTGGCATCCGGTGCACAAACGGTGAAGATGAAATTCGGTCACCACGGTGGTAACCACCCGGTGAAAGACCTGGACCGTGACGTGGTAATGATCACTGCACAGAACCATGGTTTCGCAGCGGACGAGGCTACTTTGCCAGATAACCTGCGTGCAACGCATAAGTCGTTGTTCGACGGAACCCTGCAGGGCATTCATCGTACCGACAAGCCGGCCTTTAGCTTCCAGGGTCACCCAGAAGCGAGCCCGGGTCCGCACGATGCAGCACCGCTGTTCGACCACTTCATTGAATTAATGCAAGCACGTAAAGCCTAATTAGAACCGGAGTAACAATGCCAAAACGTACCGACTTAAACAGCATACTGATCCTGGGCGCAGGCCCAATCGTCATCGGCCAAGCCTGTGAGTTTGACTATTCTGGTGCTCAGGCGTGTAAAGCGCTAAGAGAAGAGGGCTACCGGGTTATTCTGGTGAACTCAAACCCGGCAACCATCATGACCGACCCGGAAATGGCCGATGCGACATACATCGAGCCAATTCACTGGGAAGTGGTTGAAAAAATCATTGAAAAAGAAAAGCCAGATGCAGTACTACCGACTATGGGTGGTCAGACTGCCCTAAACTGTGCGCTTGACCTGGACAAGCATGGCGTACTGGCTAAGCACGGTGTTGAGCTGATCGGTGCAACCGCAGATGCCATCGACAAAGCTGAAAACCGTGAACGCTTCGACGCGGCAATGAAGAATATCGGCCTTGAGTGTCCTCGCGCAGAGATTGCTCACTCAATGGATGAAGCGCACGACGTGCTGTCGCGCATCGGCTTCCCGTGTATCATTCGTCCTTCTTTCACTATGGGTGGTACCGGTGGTGGTGTTGCCTATAACATGGAAGAGTTCGACGAAATTTGTACCCGTGGTCTTGATCTATCTCCAACCAACGAGCTACTGATCGACGAAAGCTTACTGGGCTGGAAAGAATACGAAATGGAAGTGGTGCGTGACAAAAACGACAACTGCATCATTGTGTGTTCTATCGAAAACTTCGACCCTATGGGTGTACACACGGGCGACTCAATCACAGTAGCACCGGCACAAACCCTGACTGACAAAGAATATCAGCTCATGCGTAACGCCTCGATGGCGGTATTGCGTGAGATTGGCGTAGAAACCGGTGGTTCAAACGTTCAGTTCGGTGTTAACCCGGATGATGGCCGTGTGGTTATCATTGAAATGAACCCGCGTGTATCGCGCTCATCTGCACTGGCCTCAAAAGCAACCGGTTTCCCGATTGCTAAGATTGCGGCTAAGCTGGCAGTGGGTTATACCCTGGACGAGCTACAAAATGACATCACAGGCGGTGCAACCCCTGCGTCATTCGAGCCGTCAATCGATTACGTTGTAACTAAGATCCCACGCTTTAACTTTGAGAAGTTTGCCGGCGCTAACGACCGTCTGACTACACAGATGAAGTCAGTAGGTGAGGTGATGGCCATTGGTCGTAACCAGCAAGAATCACTGCAAAAAGCACTGCGTGGTCTGGAAGTAGGTGCAACGGGTCTGAACCCAATTGTGGCACTGGACGACCCGAAAGCGAAAGAAACCATCATTCGTGAACTACGTGAGCCAGGCGCAGAGCGTATCTGGTACATTGCCGATGCAATGCGTCACGGTATGAGCGTAGAAGAAGTGTTCGAGCTGACCAAAGTAGACCGCTGGTACCTGGTTCAGATTGAAGACATTCTGAAAGACGAAGCCACCATCGCTGAAGTGGGCATGGCTGGTCTGAACAAAGACTTCCTGCGTCGCCTGAAACGTAAAGGCTTCTCAGATCCGCGTATCGCTGAGATTGCCGGTGTATCTGAAAAAGAAATTCGCAAGAAGCGTCACCAGCTGGGTATCCTGCCGGTTTATAAGCGCGTAGATACGTGTGCAGCAGAATTCAGCTCAGACACCGCTTACATGTACTCATCTTACGATGAAGAGTGTGAAGCGGCACCGTCTGACAAAGACAAAATCATGGTGATCGGTGGTGGTCCTAACCGTATCGGTCAGGGCATCGAGTTCGATTACTGTTGTGTACACGCTGCGCTGGCAATGCGTGAAGACGGCTACGAGACCATCATGGTGAACTGTAACCCGGAAACGGTTTCAACTGACTACGATACTTCAGATCGTCTGTTCTTCGAGCCAATCACATTGGAAGATGTGCTTGAAATCGTGCGCGTTGAAAAGCCAAAAGGGGTAATCGTTCAGTACGGTGGTCAAACACCACTGAAACTGGCCCGTGACCTTGAAGCGAATGGCGTGCCTGTAATTGGCACTTCTCCTGACGCAATCGACCGCGCGGAAGACCGTGAGCGCTTCCAACAGCTGGTTGAGCGTCTTGACCTGCTTCAGCCTGAAAACGCGACGGTTACGTCACTGGAAGAAGCGATTGCTAAATCTCAGGAAATCGGCTTCCCACTGGTTGTACGTCCTTCTTATGTACTGGGTGGTCGTGCGATGGAAATCGTGTACGACGAAGATGACCTGCGTCGCTATATGACCGAAGCAGTATCTGTGTCTAACGAAGCACCAGTATTGCTGGACCGTTTCCTGGATGATGCCATCGAAGTCGACGTTGATGCGATCTGTGACGGTGAGAACGTCATCATTGGCGGTATCATGGAGCACATTGAGCAAGCCGGTGTTCACTCTGGTGACTCAGCCTGTTCTTTGCCAGCACACTCTCTGTCTCAGGAAATCCAGGACGTAATGCGCAAGCAAGTGCGTGACATGGCACTTGAGCTGGGCGTGGTTGGTCTGATGAACACCCAGTTTGCAGTCAAAGACGGTCAGGTTTACCTGATTGAAGTGAACCCGCGTGCTGCGCGTACCGTTCCGTTTGTTTCTAAAGCAACCGGTGTTGCGCTGGCAAAAGTGGCGGCGCGTTGTATGGTTGGCCAGTCACTGGAAAGCCAGGGCGTGACGAAAGAAGTTATCCCGCCGTACTACAGCGTAAAAGAAGTGGTACTGCCATTTGCTAAGTTCCAGGGTGTTGACCCAATGCGTGGTCCTGAGATGCGCTCTACCGGTGAGGTAATGGGTGTTGGTGAAAACTTCGCCGAAGCCTTCGCAAAAGCGCAATTAGGTGCATCAAACGCTTTACCACGTGGTGGTCGCGCGCTACTATCTGTTCGCAATGGTGACAAGGCACGTGTTGTAGAGCTGGCTAAGACCATGAAAGCCATTGGCTTTGAGCTGGATGCAACCAAAGGTACAGCACAAGCTCTGGAAGACGCCGGCATCGAAGTACGTCGCGTAAACAAGGTATTTGAAGGTCGTCCACACATTCTTGACCGCATCAAGAACGGTGAGTACAGCTACATTGTAAATACCACAGAAGGCCGTCAGGCCATCGAAGATTCGAAGGTGTTACGTCGTGGTGCACTTCAGCATAAGACTAACTACACCACTACGCTCAACGCAGCGTTTGCAAACTGTACAGCCAATGAGGCTGACGACAGAAGTTCTGTAAACTCTGTTCAGGAGCTACACCAGCGTTTGAACTAAGAAGAACAAGGCCAGGGCGCAAGCCCTGGCAATGAGTGAGATACTATGCAATCAATTCCGATGACAGTACGAGGCGAAGAAATGCTTCGTGAAGAACTGAACCATTTAAAGAAAGTCGTCCGTCCTAAGATCGTTGCCGACATCGCGGAAGCGCGTGAGCACGGCGATTTGAAAGAAAACGCCGAGTACCACGCTGCACGTGAGCAGCAGGGATTCTGCGAAGGCCGCATCCAGGAAATTGAAGCCAAACTGTCTACATCACAGGTTATTGACGTCACTAAAATGGCAAACAATGGCAAAGTGATCTTTGGCAGCACGGTGACCATAGTCAATGTTGATACAGACGAGGAAGTGACCTACAAGATCGTAGGTGACGACGAGGCAGACATTAAAAACAATCTGATCTCGGTTAACTCGCCCATTGCACGTGGTCTGATCGGAAAAGAACTGGATGATTCAGTGACCATTCAAACTCCAAACGGTAGCGTTGAATACGACATCATCGAAGTTGAATATGTCTAGATTTGTCTAACCTATAGCACCAAAAACCCGACCCAGTGTCGGGTTTTTTATTGCCCACTCCTTAACCTTGTGCCAGATCAAAGAGCCGCAAAAGCAGCGCGTTATGATGAGTTTAACAAAGGAGAACATCATGACTGCTGACCAATTAACGAGTTTTCTCAAATCCAAACAAAATGAACTGAGTCAACGGATAGCTGCCATTGAAGCCGATTTCAGAAAGGGCCGGTCGGCCAACTTTGCAGAGCAAAACACCGAGCGTGAAAACGACGATGTACTGGATGAAATTCATCAGGAAGCCAAGCAAGAGCTGGTCATGGTCAATCACGCGATACTGCGAATAGAGCAGGGCAATTATGGCCTGTGTCAGCATTGTGAAGAACAAATCAATCCGGAGCGTTTAAACGCTCTGCCTTACACAACGACTTGTATTAAATGCGCAAAATAGAAAGGACCGTATTATGACAATTGAAAAACATGATCTGCACCACGAGTTTCCTGAGTATAAAGACGAGATCCACCACCTGAAAATGAACGACGCGCATTTTGCACGCCTGTTCAAGGAGTACCACGAGTGCGATCACGAAGTACATCGCATTGAAACCGGCGCAGAGAACACCTCTGACGACTACCTTGAATCACTGAAAAAACAGCGCCTGCACCTAAAAGACCAGCTGTTTTCTATTATTAAGAAAGCGCAGACTGTTGCTTGAGACGAATAAGTCTTAACTTTAACTGTCAGGTTTGGCTGATAGAGCTTAATCTGACGGTTTTGTGTGTGTTAAGGGCGGGGGTTTAGTGATCGCTTGTTTTTGGCTCATTGTGAGTGACGTAAATGCGCTGATGGTGGCTTTGAGCGAAGAACGGACATTTTTACAAAGTGCCTGATTTCGTCCTATAACATTATTACTCGCCGGTTTGGGGTAAGGTGACAAAGTGGGGTTTAACGCAATGTTATCTTTTTGTTTACATTGGAAGTTATTAGTGGAATTATGAAGGTATGTAATATGAGCCGCTTTGGTGTGTTATGAACTATCAAAGTGGGACAGACTTGAGTTGTTTGCTCCTATTCAGGTGTCACCAATAAATAAGGATGTATATAAATTGTCTCAATACTTAAAGTTAGGCGATGACCAATTGCCAGTAGAGTTGACTCCTTACGGTGACAATGGTTCTTTTAAAGTTATCGGGGGCTGCACTTGGGCAAAAACTGAAGATGAAATTACTCCAGACTCTTTACGCTCAAGAATCGAGCCTTGGTTAACTGCACTTTTTCAATCTGAACACCTTAATTTACTTGTTGGTGCAGGCCTTAGCACTGCGGTTCAGCAGTCTGCAACAGGTCAGAACCCACAAGGTATGGGATGGATAGAAGATCTAAAAGTTTGTAAGTCAGAACTAGATGCTTATGTAGAAAAAACAGCTATAGCTGCTGGCAGGGATAAGGGAAATATTGAAGACCAAATTCGTTCTATTAATGAATTAATTAAGGGCTTAGAAATACTTGTCGCGTTAAATCCAGCCCCTATAGTTCCCCCGCCACCACCAAACCCACCTTATAGATATTTACCGACTGAGTTGGAGCAGTTAAGGGAAGAACTCTCACGATGTTTACAGTTGTTTGCTCAATCAGTTAGTAATGGTGAAAAAGCAATCCGCGACGCTGAACCGAAGTTAAAAACGGAGACATTTAATTATTTAGTCAATTTTTTGATGAGCTTTTCAAGTAGGACTTCGACACGTGATAGGTTACATATATTTACTACAAACTATGATCGAATTTTAGAAACAGGGGCCGAAATAGCCGGCCTTAGATTGGTCGATCGATTTGTCGGTAGTATTGCTCCAATTTTCAGATCATCTCGCTTAGAGGTTGATTATCATTACAATCCACCTGGTATACGTGGCGAACCAAGATATTTAGAAGGTGTAGCTCGTTTTACTAAACTTCACGGTTCATTAGACTGGTATGAAAACGAAGGGGCTATAAGGCGTTTTGGGCTACCTTTTGGAGCGGCGTCTGTCGAGCCATTTTTACAAGTTGAGGGCTCTGGTACTGCTAACTACCAACAATTGATGATTTATCCCAATTCTGTCAAAGATCGTGAAACATCAGAATACCCCTATGTAGAATTGTTTAGAGATTTGGCATCAGCAACATGCCGCCCAAATAGTACCCTTGTCACCTATGGCTATAGCTTGGGTGACGAACATATAAATCGAGTTCTAACAGATATGCTAACAATACCCTCCACGCATATTGTGATTATTGCCTATGGCGATCCACTCGGAAGAATAATGAGTTTCATAAAAGATAGCGGGCGTCAGGCTCAAATATCTTTATTATTAGGCAGTCATTTTGGAGACTTAAAAACATTAGTTGATTACTACCTGCCTAAAGCCGCAATTGATCGCACTTCAATTAGAATGGCTGAACTTTTGAAATCAAGAGGCTTATATCCAGCTGCAATTCAAAACACAATTGGTGGTGAAGAATGAGCTCCCTACCAGTTGAGCAAGGAGAACAATTAAGAGTTGGCACTGTAGATTTTGTATCACCAAATGAAATCAGAGCTGTCCTTGATATTGATTCACCAGATTCTGTTGCCTTAAATGCTGGAACACCAAGAAACTTCCCAAGAGTTAATAGTTATGTTTTAGTATCTTGTGATAATGGTTATCTGGTTGGACAAATTGAGTGGCTCGCCGTTGAACGCTCGCCTTATCCTAAACAAAGGGATATCCAAGATTTTGGTTTAGTGAATCTACCTTTCCCACAAAAAAAAGTCAGTCTAAATCCTGTAGGAACTTTAAAACGAGTTTCAAAGCAAGGTATTGATACTTTCAAGTTTCAGAGAGGTTCAGAATCATTTCCATCCATTGGTTCTGCTATCTTACTACCAACAGATATACAGCTTAGATCTATTGTTGAATCAGGTAATAATCGTAGAGTTATCATAGGACAAAGCCCGCTTGCGAATAACGCTAACGTTGCTGTCGATCCTGACCGCTTATTTGGCCGTCATATTGCTGTACTAGGAAATACTGGTAGTGGCAAATCTTGTTCAGTTGCCGGTCTTATTCAATGGTCGTTAGAAGCCGCTATGGTATCAGAATCGAAACCAAATGCTCGGTTTATTGTGCTTGATCCAAATGGTGAATATACCCGAGCTTTAGGCCCGGATACAAAATTTAAAGGCCGAGTATTTAAAGTTGAAGCTGGGCAAGGTGAAAACCAACTACAAGTACCTTCTTGGTTCTGGAACAGTGCTGAATGGGCATCCTTTACACAAGCAAGCCCGAAGGCACAGTTGCCATTACTAAAGCGTTCGTTGAGGGCCATGAGAAATGAAGAATTTGAATTACATACGAATTTGGATTTAGAGGTTAAAAAGTACCTTGGAACAATACTTGTCTCTTTACGAGCGGATAAGTCAAAAGGTTCTGCATCACTTAATGATTTTCCAGGTGCCAAAAACCTTTTGGCTAAAATAGACGCTTGGCGGCAAAGTCTTGAAGAATACCAGTCGAAATTAACTTCCTCACATCCGCCTTTGGATCAATTAATTCTTGATATTCAAGATTTTTGTGTGCAAAGAAGCGGAAGATATCCTGACTACAATGCAAAAGTTAGCGCGGTTGATAATCTAATTAATGGGATACTATTATCATTTCAGAATTTCGGTGGTAATGAAGATGAGCTTTTCCCTAAAAGCGAGGATATTCCAGTCCCTTTTGATGGTGGTAATTTAGTTTCGTATTTAGAAGCATTAGCTCAAGAAAATGGTAGTGAGCAATATGTTGAATATTTGGTAGCACGAATACGCACCATGCTCTCTGATACAAGAATGAAGCCTATCACTAATGATGCAGAGCAAAGAGTTGATTTAGCTAAGTGGTTAGAAAATTATATAGGTAAGGATGGGGAAGGTGAGGATGAAAGCTGCGTCTCAATTATTGATCTGTCTTTAGTGCCAAATGAAATCACCCATCTTGTGACTGCTGTCATTTCAAGGATTATCTTTGAGTCATTGCAACGCTATAGACGGATAAATAACGAATCCTTACCAACCGTGCTTGTTGCCGAAGAAGCTCATACATTTATTAAGCGCTATCGTGATGACTCCGAAAGTCAGGATGTTGCTGCTGTTTGCTGCCAAGTATTTGAAAAAATAGCACGCGAAGGAAGAAAGTTTGGTCTAGGAATGATGATTTCTTCACAACGGCCTTCTGAGTTATCACCTACGGTTTTATCTCAATGTAATACTTTTCTTCTGCATCGTATTAGTAACGACAGAGACCAAGAGCAAGTGCACAAAATGGTGCCAGATAACTTGCGTGGACTACTACGCGAGCTGCCGTCTTTACCATCGCAACATGCAATACTTATGGGGTGGGCATCAGAGCTTCCTGTTTTAGTTAAAATGAAGAACCTAACAAAAGAGCAACAGCCACATTCAGACGACCCTGATTTCTGGTGCGTGTGGACAAGAAAAGATGAAGATGGGAACGCGGTTGAACGAGATGCTGATTGGGATGAAGTTGTTAAGGAATGGCAGCAGAGCTAACAATCCACAGGAGAGGTTGAATGGTTGAATAGACATAGCTGGAGCGTCCATATATGTCTATGGTCCACGTACCAGTTTGGGGTGGGTGCCTATGGTCCACGTAGGTGTCGGCTTCGCGACACCTATCCTTATTTGTTAGCTATTCTTTAACTCGTTATCAGTTATAACTAACATATCGTCAATTACCTCACCATTTAAATCAGAAACCCAACAGTAATAACCCACTTCCAAGTCATCGAGCTCGATATTTAGGTAAGTCTCTATGTATGGTGTTGGTCGAAACTCATGTTTAAAACAAAGTTTATGAGCATGAAAATCGTACTTAAATTGAGACGTTATAGAAGTGTCTAAATCAAAGTCTTCTGATGCAGCCCATGCCTTAGCACCTTCAAAAGCTAGCGACTCAAGCTTATGTTCAACTACTAACTTATCTAAACTGCTTAACAGTTCTTCCATTACTCAATCACCTTACGGTATAGCTAACGCCGCAAATAAACGGCAAAAATTAGTTGGCTACAATTTGTGAGGTACGAGTAAAGCCAACTGGTTTTTGTCCGCACTTTTAATTTGCTTTGTTATAAGCCCTATGAACGAGCACCATTTTCGTAATGATAATGTTCTTGGCTAGCTGCAGTAAAGCCACCAATAAAATTGGGCTGTTTACTTTTTTCAGCTAGTTTTTCTGGCTTAATATTATGCATGCCATTTTCTACAGCCCAGTCAAATACACCTTGATCAAGTGGATATTTAGTTAGAATTCCAGTTAGTGAGTTTTCTTTTATCCAACTTTCAGCTAATTCGAGCTCACTGAAAACACCGCCAGAAAAGTCTGCATTGTTTTTATTGAACACCCATACCGACTTCATTCACAAAACTCCAAAGGGCTTATAACAATTTATTCTACCCCAAAATGTCGGAACATAAACCGACAAAACGGGTTGTATTACATACCCTTATGGTCCCACGGAACAAACTCAAAGTAAACAATCGGTTGCAACCTGCAAAAACACAGGTGTGTGAAAACTGGACAAAACGGCACGTAATAATGTTATTGGACAACAGTCAAAATGCTGTCTATACATCCAGTATCAACCTTACCAAATGGAACGTTCATGAAATCACCTTTTCTACTCATGCTTGCAAAATGCGCCCTCGAGGCCCCGCAGACTATTCGAGTGTGGTGCTTGGAGTCTTTTACATCCTTCATTCTTGTTACCGGTCTCCCAATAGAGAAACCGACATTCAATCGAATGTTCGCCCACCCAAGCGCACACCTACATACTTTGAAACGATTTGTCATACTCCTCTGGACCCAGCTTTGCTACACTTCCTGCATTATAGTTATCGCATATAGGAAGTATTATGTTTTCTTTAATCAAAGGGTTACTGTTTAAGTCGCTGAAACACCAGGCGGGCCGAAAGGTGGCTGATGCTGTTGTTGAAAAGTGCCTGCAGCAAGGTATGGAGTATATGCGAGGGCGTGGCGTTGAGGGACAGCGGCAGGGCAGTGACCTGGACGGACTGATTGTTGGCCTGAATAACCTGACGGCAAGGCGGCTCCCCGATGGTCAGTATCCGCTGAGACTAGAGCATAAGACCCTTATAGTCACGATTGAGCATTATGGCATAGTGTCTATCACTGAATTACAAAATAATTAACCTGCGCTGAGCGATAGGCGGCTAACACTTTCCTCAGCCGCATTATGTGCTGTTTTAGCGCGACACTCAGGTGATAAATAGTTGCCAGGGTCTTGAGTGGGCTCAGTGGCAGCGCCTGACTGACAAAAGTGCATCAATTCAGGCACTGTCTGCACTTAGCTAATCTTACAAACTGGATACTGTCACAGACTTCATCGTTACTTTCCCCTATACAGATCTGTATGGCAATGAACATTCTATCTTTCACGCTTAATGGCGGTGCTACACGTTAACCATGGATCATGGGTATGCCTGCCTTTAGTCCAGCGCTTTTTACTTTTGCCTCTCACCGCATTGTCATACTGCTTGGTTAACAGGTTGCTGATAACTGCAAAACTGTACAGCCGGTTTGTTGATGTTTTTGCTATATATTTTTGGTTTGCTGGGCTGTTTTTCGAACAACAAACAGGGCAAGCGCACTCTTTTTTCTGTCACATAACCGCTAACTTTCTGACTTAAATGAATAAATAATGCTTAAAAGGAAAAGTAAGGAGGCATATTCAATAAAATTATATAAATTATATTGTATACATAATGAAATCGGTGTTAATAATATGTCACCTCTTATGGGGTTTGGATACACATTCTAATAAGGTTACATTATGAAAATAAAAGCAATACTCGCTGCGCTTCCCTTGCTATGCACTAGTGTGCAGGCGACGCAGCAACAAGTTGAAAGACAATTTAAACCACTGAACGCTGCTGATTTACAGCTGGCTCATGGTGACGAAGGTCATAACCACACTGCACAAGACAATGCACCAACAGCAGCCCGTGACTCTGTAATGCATTCGCATTTGCCGGTAGAAATGCATTTGGCTTCATCACAGGTTGAGCTGGCAAGCGGGTGTAACCTGAGCGGGTTCGCCAACGCAAGTGCATCGACTATCGTGGCACAAATCACAGAGCAAGGTGCAAGTTGTGTCAATGATCTGTTCAGTGCACCTTCTGATACTCAGGTTGCCACCTTTACAACCGCAAAAATGCTGGCCGTCGCTGCGCAGGCAAAGACCTTGTCTGTGAATTATTCAGGGACTGGCAGTGCCGATCTGGAAGCGTTTTTCTTGTTTATTCGGGCCGGTTTTTACGTCGAGTTTTATAATGACTCAGTGACCTTCGACGGCAGTGTGCAAACTGCGGTTAAGGGCGCGCTGGATGCGTTTGTGGCCAATAGCCATTTCTATGACAACAACGATGCGCATGGCGAAGTACTTAGCGAAGTGATCACCACTATGGATTCTTCCGAACTTCAGCATGTTTATCTGCCAGTCGTGAAAGCCTGGTTGTCTCGCTGGAGCGAAAGCTATGCGACCAGCTGGCATATGCGTGGTGCGGTGAATGGCATATTTACCATTTTATTCCGCGGGCAGTGGAACAGCGATTTCGTTGCGCTTGTCGGTAAAGATGCAGAGCTGGTGAGTTTACTGGCTAACTTTACCAAACAAAGCTGGATGCTGGGGTCGGATGCTGAATTCATGATCATTAATGCCGGCAGAGAGCTTGCCAGGCTCAAGAATTATACAGGAACATCAATCCAGCCAGCCGTCGATACAGCCCTGAAATCTCTGTTCTCTACCTACCAGAGCTATGGCTATGGTGATGGGATCTGGCTTGGTGCCGCTGATGTTGCGACCTATTACGCGGATTGTAATGATTTCGGGATCTGTGGGTTTAAAGAGGAGCTGATTGGTAAAGCGTTGTCGCAGAGCTATCAGTGTAGCAGCACTATCCGTATTCGCTCTCAGGAGATGACACAGGCGCAGCATTTGTCTGCCTGTGACACCATGGCAGCAGAAGAGACGCGCTTTCATTCCATGCTCGAAACCAATCAAACGCCCGTCGCTGATGATAATAACACCATGCTGCAGGTTAATATCTTTAACAGCAGCGCAGATTACAAGAAATATGCGGGCCCGATATTTGGTATAAACACCGACAACGGCGGAATGTATCTCGAAGGAGATCCGAGTGTTGTCGGTAACCAGGCAAACTTCATCGCTTATGAAGCCAGCTACGCGAAGGCTGATCACTATGTGTGGAATCTGGAGCACGAGTATGTGCATTACCTCGACGGACGATTTGATCTGTACGGCGACTTTAATGCCCCAACGGAGGCCATTGTCTGGTGGAGCGAAGGGGTGGCAGAATATGTGGCCAACCTGAACGACAATCAGCGCGCCATAGATACGATCAAAGACGGAAGTACCTATCAGTTAGGCGAAGTATTTGAAACAACTTATGATGGTTTTGACCAGGATCGTATCTATCGCTGGGGTTATCTTGCTGTGCGCTTTATGGTTGAAACACACAAAGATGAAGTGAATGCCATGCTGGGAGAAACCCGGGTCGGTAACTGGAGTGCTTACAAGGCGCGCATGAATAACTGGGCTGCGCAATATGGCAACGAGTTTACCCAGTGGACGCAACAACTGGCTGGCGATACAAACCAGGCGCCGACAGCGGTTATAAATGGTCCATATCAGGGCACAGCCGGCGCATCTGTGCGCTTTAGCAGCCAGGGCAGCTCAGATCCGGAAGGTCAAAGCCTGAGTTATCTGTGGCAATTTGGCGATGGCGCGCAGAGCACCCAGGCCAGCCCTACACATACTTACGGGGATGCTGGAAATTACACGGTGACATTAAAAGTAACCGACAGTGAGGGCCTAGCACATCAAGTGACCACTCAGGCCGTGATTGAAGCAGCTCAGGGGATCACTGAGCTGCAAAATGGTCAGGCAGTGCGTGTTGCTGGCGCCCAGGATGAACTGAAGTACTTTAAAATTCAGCTTCCAGCAGGTGCAACGAACCTGACCGTCAGTACCAGTGATGGCAGCGGAGATGTTGACTTATATCTGCGTCATGCGGAGCAACCTACGCTGGACACCTACGACTGTCGGCCTTATATTGGCGGCAATGCAGAGCGTTGTGACGTTGCGACACCAAAAGCTGGTGAATATTACATTATGCTCAGAGGCTACAATGCATATGCCGACGTTAACCTGATTGCCAGCTATACCGCGCCGGTAGCGGCTTTACCTGATACCTGTGTGACTCAGGGGAGCGTGTCTGGTGGGCGGCTGTCAGAGGGCGTTGCTGTGTGTATGGGCAGTCAGGATCCAATGTGGTTTAGTCTGGAAAACGTCAGTGGCCAGCAGAGCATTCGAATCGAAACAGCCCATGGTAACGGTGATCTGACACTGGAGTACAGTAACCAGGGGTGGCCGAACGACAATAATGTTGAGGCCGGATCTTACCGGGCAGGTAACAGTGAGTGTATTAACCTGAGTGCTCAAAGCCAGTATTGGGGATACCTTAAGGTCAGTGGCGCGCCTGTCGGTGCGACTGTGCAAGTGACCTATAACGATGGATGGTGCAACTAAATCGTTAAGCGTATTTAACCAATGTGCTTGAAGGTTGGGGAGAAAGGCTCTAGATTTAGAGAGTCTTCCCAGCCTTTTTATGGCAGTCATTTGTGAAAATAAACCTGTTGATAGTCAGCTTCACCTTAACCCTCTTCAGTATGCTATTACCCGTATATGCAGCTGAACGAATGAATATATTTGTCTATCACAACAAGCCCCCTTACATAGTGAATCTGGCAGAGCAACAAGGCTTGTACTTCGACTTTGTGACACTGCTTAACGCTTCGCAGTCTCACACACGCTATAAATTGATTTATTTGCCTCGCAGACGCATCGAGCGGGATCTCAATGAGCAGACCTTAAATGGTGCGGTACTGGGTGTGCACCCCGTCTGGTTTAAAGACCCGGATAAGACTCGCTACTTGTGGAGTGAGCCACTGATGTACGATACCGATGAGTTTGTGTCCTGTGCCGAAAACCCCTTTGAATATGATGGGGTGGCCTCAATGAGTAATAAAAAATTTGGTGGCATTTTGGGTTATCACTACTTTCGTACAGTAAAACCGGTCAGCACCGGGGTGTTGGAGCGGGTCGATGCCAACAGTGAAGAAGGCTTGCTGGAGCTGGCGCTGCGCGAGCGTGTGGACTTTGCCATTGTGAGTCGTTCCACACTCAACTACTTTATTAAAAAGAACCGCTGGCAGGAGCATTTCCATTTGTCTAAACAGCCGCATGAGTCTTATTACAGAGCCATGCTGGCACCTCCACAGCTGCAATCACAGTTTGAACGTTTAGCTACCACATTAAATGAGGCGAGCTTTCGCAGTAAACTGACTCAGCTATTGAGTCGTTACCAGATTGATGCCGGCCCCGGCACAGCGAAGTAGCGAGGTGCCAGCGTTTTGACTGGCTGCGGCACTTCGCTACCTGTATACCTTAATCGAAGCGTTTTAAGTTACCAGCTGCCGGTGTTTTCCATGCTCAGCCACGGCTCCCGAGGAGGTAACGGCTCGCCCTGTTGTAATAGTTCAATCGAGATACCGTCGGGAGATTTAATGAAGGCCATATGCCCACATCTTGGTGGCCGGTTAATGGTGACGCCCGCAGCCTGGAGTTTTTCACACAGTGCGTAGATGTCTTCAACAGCAAAGGCCAGGTGACCAAAATTGCGCCCGCCACTGTACTGCTCTGTATCCCAGTTGTAGGTCAGTTCAATGGTCGGTGAAAAGCTGGTTTTCGCTTCATCCAGCTGGGTGGGTGCTGCCAGATAAACCAGAGTAAAGCGCCCGGCTTCACTGTCTTTACGTTTAACTTCTACTAATCCCAGCAGGTTACAGTAAAAGTTTAAAGATGCATCCAGGTTTTCAACCCGAACCATAGTGTGCAGATATTTCATAAAATTGCCCCTGTTTATTCAGGTGTCAAAGATAAGGGCAGATGAGTAAAAATCAAGGAGAGTAGGGTGATTACTCTCCTTGTTGCGTCAGACTATCAATACTCTGCGGTTAATGTCACGCCGCTGAAGTCTTTATAGGCTTTGACAGAAATATGCCAGGTGCCGGTTTGAGGCTGCGTTTGTGTGCAGGTTTCCACATTGCCATCTTCATAAGGGCGACAATCATAACGTGAAGAGGTTGGCTGCGCGCCGAAACGTACATAAAGATCGGCATCACCAGTGCCGCCAGAGGTGCTCACGGTGAGCTTAGTGGCACTGGCAGGCACGTCGAAGGTTTTGTGGATCCAGCTTCCTGCGGTTGCACTTAACCCGCTCCATACTTGCTTATTGCCATCGCCCGGTGGTGTACCCAGATCATACTGGCCGACTAATGATACGCCAGAGAAGGCTTTGTAACCGCGGACAACAATATAATAGGTACCCGCCTGTACGTTGCTGATGGTACAGGTTTCATTATTACCATCTTTATATGGGCGGCAATCATATGTTGAGGTCGTTGGTTTTTGTGCAAAACGCACATACAGATCGGCATCGCCACTACCGCCACTCATAGTAAAGCGCAGATTGGTTGCGCCCTCTGGTACAACCATAGTGAACACCTTTTCACTGTCGGCACTACCTGCGAGGTTACCGACTGGCTGGCCATTTTGTAGCTCATTGCCCGGGTCAACCGGACCACTGTCTCTGTCAATGATTGAAAGCGAATTGGTGGCACGCTTAAGCGTCATGGTTTCTCCAAGCTCACTGGCATACCACCAACTGATATTGGCAGGCAGAGCAAGGACGTCGGCAGCGCGTTGTTCACGTGTGAGTGTATCAGCACCGGCAGTAAACTGAGCCGTTTGCACTTTCATGCTGTCCGCAGTCACACTTAACACTTTAAACTGCTGAATACTGGCTAAATCAATGGTCCAGCTTTTCGGGTCGTTGGCTGAACGAGCGGGAGCACCCCAGCTACCTTCACCCACGTACACGGTGCCGCCGGTGGTCGTTTTGGTAAACCCTGAACCCGAAGGTTGCAACGCTTCGGTCAGCTTATTGATGTGCGTATCAGATTCAACGACCAGGTTCATTCCATGCTGATAGAACAAGTCTGCCCACCAGGTATGCAAAATAGTATTGTCCGATTTCCCTGAGTAATGTGGGTACATAGGCTTGTGATACTGAGCAATACGCCATTTGGCACCGGCACCATTGCTTTGCAGGTCTTGTTTAAGCCAGTTGTTCATGGCGGTCGCATGGCTGGACCAGCCACTGTCTTTGTATTGGCTGTTTAAGGTGTAGACGCGCAGCAGGTTAGCGATGTTAAAGGCGCCGTAACTATCTTTATTGGTACAGGCACCGTCTTGGTCATAGTCAACCCCAAAAACCTGACACAGGGTTTTAAAGTTGTCGTCTTCATGGTTACCAAAGGTGGCAACAAACGGGTAGATGCGTTTGTAGCTTTGCCCATCGATAACGTCATCAGAAAAGGTCAGCTGCCAGTCTTTGAGGTACTCACGCATTTCCTGGGCTGAATTGGCATTGGTATAATCGCCCCCATGCATAATAAACAGAGGGCGGATCTTGGCTATCAGTGCATTGCCTTCACGTCGTGTTGTCCAGCCTGTTCGAGTGTCTCCGCCCGCTACTGCAACAAACCCTGTGGTGGTGTCTGGCGCCGTTTTAAACCACATCCGCTGACCACAGCCGGCGTTGTCGCACACCCGATAATAGATGGCTGTGTTGGCACTGAGCCCTGTCAGGGTGACGAACTGGCTGTTGAGACTACCATCAAAAACGGCGGTTGCGGTGGGCTGCTTTACCTGCCAGTTTTGTTCATTCGTGGTGGTACCATATTTGACAAAATGACCACTTCCACTTGTGGGTGTAAAACCCACCGTGGCCTGATGACTGGGATCGGTATCCCAGATTAAGCGGTGATAGTCACTGGCACTGTATGCAGCTGAGGTAAATAAGCTTACGGTAGTGAGGCCTGCTAAAAGCACTCTCATATCCTAGTTTCCTGTTGTTGGTTGATGAGTCACGCCTGAGGTGCGTGAAGAGTGATGCTCTGATGGCAGATCGGCCACCAATAGCACGAATGCGGCATTGCGATAGGGCAACGAGTACTGTTTACCGGTATGAAAATTAACGGCCAGAGCGCCTTGTTTAAAGCGCCGATAATGGCCAGACAGAGGTTGAGAGTGATCGCCACTCCAGTAGTCTCCGTGCTTCATATGGGGGAAAAAGTCCTGAGCAATATGGGCATGACCCGGGCGGGCGGGGGGCTGCACTAAGCTGCTAAGCTCTTGTGCGCTGGGGAGTCGCCATTGAGTCAGGCCACACAAGGCAGCTTGTCTGGTCCTGTTGATCAGGTCCTGGGTATCGCAACGATTCGCTTCAAAATAGCAATCGCCAAGGTTGGCTTCGCCTCTTGCCCGGTCTGAAGAGCGGGGGTCGCCTGACAGGTACCAGGAATATGTCCAGTAGCCATCATGGATGTTTTCGCTGTCGGTTTTAACTTCCCACACCAGCTGCTGTGACGTATCCAGCACGCAGGACCAGGGCCCTTGCCATGGAGACAGAGGACTGCCATGTTCATCCAGTTTGACATACCTGGGATGCGGTTGCGCCACCGGAGTTGCCGGGTCCAGCCAAAGCACAGAAGCCACAATTAAAACAGCGGCCAGCGACATGAGTATTCGGGCGATCATAGTGGGTACCTCAAAATTGCAGGGCGCATATGGCGGGTATGTCCAACCTGTGCATGATCAAAGGCAGAAAACCACATACAGGTGCCGTTTGTGAGTGGTACATCGTGCTCAGAGCCTGTATCGTGCTTGCGCACTAACTCCAGCGTCCATACGCCGTTGTCCCAGGTTCCCCGTGCCCTGACATCGGCACGATCACCTTCAAAACGATTGGAGCGATAGAGAATCGAGGACAGTGTACTGCCTGGTGCAAAATCATCATTTTCGGCGGTATAGGGGGTGCTGCCAAACCAGGGCAAGACGCTCAGGTGTGCGTTGCTTTGGTCGGGCAATCGTTTCGGGGTAACCAAACCCGGCTTATACCATTGCCAGTTCATCACATAGGCGCCGCTCTCTTTGCCGTCTGGCTGGTAGCCTGCCGTATATCTGCGTTGGCCCTTTTGCTCTTTGGCAGGGGGGCCGAAAAAGTTGTCGTCCGCTAAGTACATGTCGTTGGTACGAACCGCTTTCCAGTGCCACAGGTCGCGAATTTTTCCATCCATACTGGCGTGGAACCCCTTGCCATGCCAGTTTGGCGGTTTACCATCAAGCGGGCGGTTGCCCAGCTGAGCAGTATTATCGGCTCCGACTTCGCAAGAGTGCGACAGCATAACGGCTAGTTTGTCTTCATAAAATGTACGCTCATCGAACTCATAAAACCCATTTTGCTGAATTTTCCAGCCTGCCTGCGTTTTTAACAAAGGAAGGTGATTGGTGCTCATACTTGAGTCTGTCCAGCGTACGAGAAAATAGCTTTCCTGGCTGTTTGCCAGAGCTTGAACCTGGATGGTGCTGCGGCCATCATCAAAGTTGATCCCCCCGTGTGTCTCAATTGTGTAAACTGGCGCCCTCTGCCAGTGTGACTCATCACCAAGACCGTCGATCTCGATAAACTCCTCGGGCGCGAGTGATGCAACATTTAAGGTTTCACCGGAGTGTTGGGCGGCGCTGTATAAGAGTAAGCCTCCGGCAGTGACGCTGATAACAGCCGTGATACTGTGTTTGTCTGGTTGTTTTGGCAGTAAAGCGGATATAACGTATTTGCCATATTGAATGAAGTAGGCCCATCCATGCATGAGCAGGTATATGAGCAATAACCAGAGACTGTAAAAGTGCAGAGGTTGTGCGATTGCAATAAATCGCCCCAGCCAGAGCAGCCATCCGGAGCTCAGTAATACCAGTATGATTAGGTAACCAAACCGGTTCA
The DNA here is from genome assembly GCF_056161105.1 of Pseudoalteromonas sp. AWH4_217. Classification (NCBI taxonomy): domain Bacteria; kingdom Pseudomonadati; phylum Pseudomonadota; class Gammaproteobacteria; order Alteromonadales; family Pseudoalteromonadaceae; genus Pseudoalteromonas; species Pseudoalteromonas sp. AWH4_217. The sequence continues at coordinate 113,662 of NZ_JBSWYM010000003.1, forward strand.
CCCACAGGTGATAGTGACTCGGGCTGCTGCGATATGGACGCCACAAAGAAAGTAACAGGTATCCTGCAGCCAGCGCAGATAATAAACTGGCACTGCCGATGTGCCAGAAGTACAGGTCCCCCTGAGGTAACAGAGCACTGAGGAATTTTAACCAGTCCCGAGTAAGCAAAGAAAACCTCAGGCCGGTAAACAAACTGCAGATCACCAATACGATGGTCAACATATGAAGAAAAACAAAAGTAGCCTTACGCATGTTATTGGGTGTTATTTTTGTGTTTAAATAGTGTAAACTTAAAGGGTTGCGGTTTTATGTCAAGCCCTAACTTGTGTGTTGGCTCAGGTGCGGTTCTCCCTGTTTTTCTTTGTACATTCCCACAAAACCTCGACTAAACTAACTAAAGTGCCAAATGTAGGATGCAACAGAGTGAGTAAAGGATGAGTGATCTTGTGTTAGAGACGATGGATTCCCTGAATAGCGGTGAAGTGATTGACAGCATGACGGACATAGTTGCCTGCTTAAATACCAGTGATTCTATCCAGCGGTTTTTGCTGGATATACACTGTATCTTGCAAAAGGTGACCTATGCGGACAACTTTTACGTTGTTTTATATCGCGAAGATCGTAGTCTGACATTTCCCTATTTTCATGATGTGAAGGATGATATTAACCCTGAAGATCTCGAAGCCCTGTCACTGGAAGAAATCGCCCATTCGCTGACTGCGTATGCATTACAATCTCAGTCTGTATGCAACTACACAACTGAGCAGCTCAAGGAGTTGGTGGCACAGGGTGAGTTAAATATTATTGGTACTGTCCCCAAGCAATGGCTGTGTTTTCCGTTAGTGAATCGCAATAACTTTATGGGCGCGTTTATCATTCAGTCCTATCGCCGTGAGGATGAATATTCAGGCGTGATCGTCGATGTGTTATACACCATTAGCCATGTTATCTCGTCAGCACTGGATGCCTTTAATAACCAGCAGGCATTGGTTGAGGCAAACAAAGTTTTGCAAAATTACCAAAGTGAATTGGAAATTAAAGTTGCGGAGCGCACTGAGGAGCTGGAGTCCAGCTTGGTTGAACTGAAAAAAGAGATAGGGATCCGCGAAGCGCTTCAACAGCGGCTGGAACACGAAGCTTTGCACGATACGCTGACCGGATTGACGAATCGCAAGTTCTTATTCCGGGAGCTGAATAATCTGGCCGAGCGTTCAAAACGTGGCCCGGTGAGCGTGCATATTTTGTATCTCGACTTAGACGATTTTAAACCCATTAACGATAATTTTGGTCATCACAGTGGGGATATCGTATTACAGGAAGTGGCGCAGAGAATTAAAAGAGAACTGCGCAGCTATGACGTGTTATGTCGCCTCGGAGGAGACGAATTTGTTGTGGTACTCTCCGATCCGCTTGAAAAGCAGGTATTAATGCAGATCTGTTCACGTCTGATAACCTGTATTGCGAGTCCTATTCAGCTGGAAGGCGGGCAGCAGGTGAAATGCGGTTGTAGCATAGGTATCGCCAATAACACAGGTGTATTCAGTGCAGAGGCTTTGTTGAAGTGCGCTGACAGTGCTTTGTACTCTTCAAAAGAGCTGGGTAAGAATCAGGCATATTTTTACGATGAGTCTGAGATTCGGTGATAAAATCCTCAATCCATCTTAAATGTTGAAAATCTATCTACGTTGGTTTTTGCTTTGCAACTGCGATTGCATTAGGATCGGGTTTTCTCCTTAACTTTTTGGTTGTTATGGCACTAAGATTATTTTTACTGAGTTTGTTTGGCTGGTGTATGGCTGCAAGCGCGGTTGAGGTAACAGATCTGTACGAAGCTACGTTGCAGGTAGATAACAAGACACGCGCAAAACGTGTTGTTGCAAGCCAACAGGCGCTGGACCGCGTAATCCAAAAGTTGACAGGCCGCACTGAGCACTTAAACCATCCACTGATCCGCCAAAGTAAAAAACGCATTTCTGACTATATGCTCAAATATGAGTATATCGAGTCTGCGGATGGCGATATCAAAATACGGGTGAAGTTTGAAGCAGATAAAGTAGAGCAGCTGGTCAGAGACAGTAATTTGCCTTTGTGGGGCAACCGTCGGCCCATGATTGCAATTTGGTTAGTGATTGAGGACAACCTGCGACGTGAGTTTGTAACGCAGGAAAGTTACCCTCAGCTGGAGAGACTCATTTACGACACCGCGGCCGAGTGGGGGATCCCTGTGGTGGTGCCGCTGATGGACCTGACCGACCGGGCGCAGGTGGGCATTGCTGAGGTATGGGGGAACTTTTCCCAGCCAGTTGAAGCGGCTTCTATGCGTTATAACGCAGAACGGGTGATCACCGGACGGTTGTTTAAACAACCCAACAGCAGTAGTTGGCAACTAGACTGGCGTTATACGGATACCGATCAATTTGAATCAACGCAACAAGTGGGTGATAAACAGCAGCTGCTTATCGCCATGATCAATGATATGTCAACGGCTCTGGCTGCTGAATATGTGATTGACCCCAACCGCTCTTATGCCACTAACAGCACCGTTTTAACGGTCGATAAATTGACTTCATTCAGCAAAATCGAGCTGGCCAGAAGACAGTTACTGAGCATCAGCACGGTACAGGATGTCGATGTGATTTATCGTCAGGGCGATTTGGTGAAGTTTGAAGTGGAGCATGGTTCGTCAGTGGTTGATTTGCAAAAATCACTTAAATTAGAACGCGCTTTTAGTGTGTATGTTGACCCGCGTGCATTTTATCAGGTGGCCAGTGCCAATAACCTCAGATACAGCTGGGTGGGGCAGTAGTATGATGCAGCCTATGCAAATGGCTTTGCCAGTAACCCTGCCCGACGATGAAACCTTCAGCGCTTATTTTGGGGGGGAGGGCTCGCTGGAGGTAACACATCTGAAAAACGCACTTGAAGCAATTCATCAGGATTTTCAGTTTACTTATCTTTGTGGTCTGGGTGACTCCGGTAAGTCACACCTGCTTTATGCCACCTGTATTCATGCTCAGGAACAAGGCCTGTCTACAATTCTGTTGTCGCTCAGAGAGCTGATTAACTTCGGGCCTGCGGTGTTAGATGGACTGGAAGCGCTGGATGTCGTGTGCATTGATGATGTGCATTTGGTCGCGGGCAATGAGCCCTGGGAAAAAGCACTGTTTAACTTTTTTAATCGGTTTAATGAGCCAGGTAAGTGTTTGGTGGTCACCGCTGATCTATTGCCGAATATGCTCAATCTAAGCCTGCCTGATTTGGAATCGCGTTTTACCTGGGGCACTACGTTTCAGATCCGCTCGATGAGTGATGATGATAAGGCCGAAGCACTGGTTAAACGGGCCAAAATGCGTGGACTGGAACTCAGTGATGAATGTGCCCGATTCTTGCTGACCCGACTTAGTCGGGATATGCGTGCCCTGTTGGATGTATTGGATAAACTGGATCATGCCTCCATGGCGGCACAGCGAAAGTTGACTATCCCCTTTATTAAAACCACCCTGAACTTATAACTCCTTGCTGTGGAATTTTTGAACGCCGGTATCACAAATTCCACTAAAAACCTCAAACCAGCCCAAAATCAACTGACAACCTTTAAATTGTCCATGAAAAGCCCCTAATTTGGGCTAGAATCTGCCCCGTTGTTTCAGTTATTATAACCGATTCAATCAAAGGCAAATTACCTCAACAAGATCAGGTATAAAATGAACTTAGAGAATATTTTAGCGCAAGCGCTGGACGCTGTTGCAAACGCAAGCGAAGTTGCGCAACTTGAGGAAGTCAGAGTTAACTACCTTGGTAAAAAAGGTGAGATCACTGGACTACTAAAAACCCTGGGTAAACTGGCACCAGAAGAACGTAAAGAAGCGGGTCAGGTGATCAACCAGGCAAAAAATCAGGTTCAGACCGCGATCAATGACAAGCGTGAAGCGCTGGAGCAGGCCGCACTGGCTCAGAAGCTGGCAGCAGAAACTATCGATGTGACTCTGCCTGGACGTACTATGCCACAGGGTGGTTTGCATCCGGTAACACGGACTATTGAGCGAATCGAACAGTTCTTTGGTGAGCTGGGCTTTGCGGTTAAATCCGGTCCGGAAGTTGAAGATGACTTCCATAACTTTGATGCACTGAATATTCCAGAGCACCACCCGGCACGTGCCGATCACGATACGTTTTACTTTAACCCTAAGCTGGTTTTGAGAACCCAGACAAGTGGCGTTCAGATCCGCACGATGGAAGCTGAACAGCCGCCACTGCGTATCATTTCTCCGGGCCGGGTATATCGTAACGATTACGACCAGACACACACGCCAATGTTCCACCAGGTTGAAGGCCTGATGGTCGACACCGACGTGAGCTTTACTGAATTGAAAGGTATTTTGCACGATTTCTTGCGTAACTTTTTCGAAGAAGACATGGAGATCCGTTTCCGTCCATCTTACTTCCCGTTCACTGAGCCTTCAGCAGAGGTAGATGTGAAAGGCAAAAATGGAAAGTGGTTAGAAGTCTTAGGCTGTGGCATGGTACACCCGAACGTACTGCGCTCAGTTGGCATTGATCCTGAAAAATACACCGGCTTTGCCTTTGGTATGGGTGTAGAGCGTCTGACTATGCTGCGTTATGGCGTCAATGACTTACGTGCTTTCTTCGAAAACGATTTAAAATTCCTAAACCAATTCAGATAAGAGCGATACAACAATGAAATTTAGTGAAAAGTGGTTAAGAGAATGGGTTAATCCTGCGATTGATACCGAGGCTCTATCTGAACAGTTATCAATGGCCGGCCTGGAAGTCGATGGTGTCGATCCGGTTGCGGGTGAGTTTGACGGCGTAGTTATTGGTGAAGTTGTTGAGTGTGGTCAGCACCCGGATGCAGACAAACTGCGTGTCACCAAAGTCAACGTCGGTGAAGACGAGCTGCTGGACATCGTCTGTGGTGCGGCAAACTGCCGTGCGGGCCTGAAAGTAGCTGTGGCGAAAGTCGGTGCCGTTTTGCCTGGCGGCTTTAAGATCAAAAAAGCAAAATTACGTGGTCAGCCTTCACACGGCATGCTGTGTGCGTTTGAAGAGCTGGGCATGGCTGAAAGTTCAGATGGTATTTTAGAGCTACCAGCTGATGCACAAATTGGCCAGAGCATCCGCGAATACTTTAACCTTGACGATGTCACCATCGACGTTGACCTGACTGCAAACCGCAGTGATTGTCTGGGCATTAAAGGCCTGGCGCGCGAAGTGGGCGTTTTAAATGGTATTGATGTCAATGAGCTGGCTATTCCGGCCGTTGAACCTACTATTGATGACAAAATTGAGATTGAACTGGTGAACAGCCAGGCCTGTCCTCGTTACCTTGGCCGTGTGGTGAAGGGCATCAACCTGGATGCGGTTACACCTCTGTGGATGGTTGAAAAACTGCGTCGCTCCGGCATTCGTTCAATCGATCCGGTTGTTGATATTACCAACTATGTGCTGCTTGAGCTGGGCCACCCAATGCATGCTTTCGATTTGAATGCCATTGAAGGCGGGATCAAAGTACGCAGCGCAGCAGAAAACGAAGAGCTGGTATTGCTCGATGGCAATACGGCCAAGCTGAAGCCAAGCACGCTGGTTATTGCAGACCATAACAAAGCACTGGCCATGGCCGGTATCTTCGGTGGCGAAAACTCAGGTGTTAAAGAAGGCACTACAGACATTTTGCTTGAAAGTGCATTCTTCAGTCCTTTAGCGATTGCCGGTCAGGCACGTAGCTATGGCCTGCATACCGATGCATCACACCGCTACGAGCGTGGTGTTGATTATCAACTACAGCGTGATGCCATGGAGCGTGCAACGGCGTTGCTACTTGAGATTGCGGGCGGACAGGCAGGCCCGGTGGTAGAAGCTGTGTCAGAGTCTGATTTGCCAGAAGCAAAATCAGTAACGCTTCGTCGCGCACGTCTTGACCGTGTTATCGGCTACCATATTGAAGACAGCAAAGTGACAGACATTCTGACGCGTTTGGGTCTGGATGTGACTTTTGCCAACGACAGCTGGACAGCCACGGTACCAAGCTACCGCTTTGACATCAGCATTGAAGAAGATCTGATTGAAGAAGTTGCACGTGTATTTGGTTACAACAACATTCCAAACGTTGCCCCAACAGCGGCGTTAAAGATGACCGACCATCAGGAAGCGCGTTTACCGGTTTCTCGCCTGCGCAATGAACTGGTTGCACGTGGTTATCAGGAAGCGATTACCTACAGCTTTGTCGATCCGAAGAAACAACAGCTGTTACACCCTGACAGCGATGCACTGGTATTGCCGCACCCAATTTCTGTTGAAATGTCGGCGATGCGTGTGAGCCTGATGCCTGGACTGCTTAATGCGGTGGCGTACAACCAGAATCGTCAACAGTCACGTATTCGCTTGTTCGAACACGGCCTGAAATTCATTAAAGATGAAGCTGCTGAAAACGGCGTTCGTCAAACTCCGGTCATTGGCGGCGTAGTTTATGGTAATACGCACAATGAACATTGGGGTATTGCAAGCCGTAAAACCGACTTCTTTGATGTAAAAGGGGACGTTGAAGCATTACTGGCCTTGTGTAACGATAAAGCGCGTTTCAGCTTTAAAGCACAGGCATGTGATGGACTACACCCTGGTCAATCAGCAGCAATTTACGCTAACGGCGAGCAAGTCGGCTTCATTGGTGCGGTTCATCCACAACTGCAAAAATCACTGGATCTGAATGAAACGGCGTATGTTTTTGAAGTTGAAACAGCGGCAATTGCACAGCGACAGCTTCCAGAAGCCGTCAGTATCTCGAAATTCCCGTCAAATCGCCGTGATATTGCTATTTTAGTTGCAGATGATGTAAAAATAGGCGATATTTTAGAAAGCATTGAGAAAGTTGGCGGAAATCAATTAGTTGACCTAAACTTATTCGATGTGTATAAGGGCAAAGGTATTGAGCCTGGTTATAAGAGTTTAGCCATTGCTCTAACACTGCAAGCCGTTGATAGAACGCTCGAAGAGAAAGACATCAACGACACTGTAGAAATCGTGGTGGCCGAATTGGCCAAACAATTTAATGCATCGTTGAGGGACTAGATATGGCGCTTACTAAAGCCGACATAGCTGAACACCTATTTGAGAAATTGGGGATAAATAAAAAGGATGCCAAAGACTTAGTTGAAGCGTTTTTTGAAGAAATCCGCTCAGCGCTGGAAAGTGGAGAGCAGGTAAAGCTGTCCGGTTTTGGTAATTTCGATCTGCGCGATAAGAAAGAACGCCCAGGTCGTAATCCTAAAACTGGTGAAGACATTCCCATCTCGGCACGTCGTGTTGTAACTTTCAGACCTGGTCAGAAGTTAAAAACACGCGTAGAAGTGGGTACCAGTAAAAACCTGTGATCACGCAGTGGGCTAAGTAGTTAATCACAGGAAGCTTTTCCTGTGGTGCTCATAGGCTATCTGTCTGATAATTAAGAAACCCTGGCGCAAGCTGGGGTTTTTTGTCATAAAAACTTCATTTAGCTGTTTTACCATCTGGCCTTTGTATTTGAGTTTGGAGTGCGAAGTTGACCCAGGGTAATCACTCCTTGACTGATCGTATCAAAAATATCATCGTCGCCTGGTTAATTAGCTCTTTTTTGTTTGGGCTGCTTGCGATCTTTGTCTACGTTCAGCAAAAAGACGCCGCAAAGCAATCCGTTCAGGCCGCTTCCGAATTGATCCGACTGGAGCTGGATTCGCAGCTTCACAATATAGATGTTTTCCTTAAGCTGGCAGAGCAACTAAATACACACTGTGATGCAGACACCATTGCTCTAATGAGAGAGCAGGTTTTTGTAAATCCTGCACTGAGTGAAATTGGCATTGTCGATCAACAGGGGCGCTTACTGTGTAACTCATTTGGACGTCTGACACCACCCGTACAAACCACTGAGCCTGTCAAACAATCCGGATTAAGATACCACGGTCCGATCATCACTGACTTTTTACAAGTACCCGCATTTGTACTGGCACGGACACGCAGCGATGGGTTTGAGGTCAATGCATTACTGCCAACCAGCTGGCTGAGCGACACATTGGATATTACCCGGCATAGAAATCTGGCGTTTATTGCTTTGCTTGATGGTGACTCAGGAGTCCCCATTTTTTTGCGTGGAAAATACACGTTACCACTGGGTGAGGCGCTTTTTCCGATGCATGATGTGGTGGAGTTTGAAGGGCGCTTCGATGATGGAACACAAAAGTATATTTTTTCTCGCCCGCTTGCAGCCTTACCACAACTGACCATTATGGTTGCCAGTGATGCTAAGCAACTTTCTACGATTCAACCTGTATGGTTGCTAACCCTGTTGCTTTTATACTGTGGCAGCCTGATTGGACTCACTATGCTGTTAAACTACTATGACCGTCGCGTACTGAGTAGCCGCGCACTTTTACTTGGAGCCATCAGCAGACAGGAACTTTTTAACGTTTATCAGCCACTGGTGGATGCTACGACTCGTGAGGTTGTTGGTGTTGAGGTGTTGATCCGCTGGCAGCACCCGGTAGAGGGCGAGCTTAGCCCAGCCTACTTTATCCCCGAAGCAGAACGAGATGGCAGTATTCTTGACCTGTCGATTTATCAGATTGAGAAGGCGCTGACGGAATTGAGCGAGATTGTTCAAAATCACCCTGACTTTAAGGTGTCGTTTAACGTCAATGGATACTTGTTAACCTGCAAAGACTACCTTGAGGTTTTGCATAAAGCGAATCTGGTTATCCCTCAGCTGACCATAGAGTTGACCGAGCGAGATGTATTATCTCAGGCGCAGATACACTCGGTTTTGCAGTCACTGGTAGAGCAGGGCGTTGAGATAGCAATAGACGACTTTGGTACAGGCTACAGTGGCTTACATTACCTGCAGAGCTTTCCGATTGATCTACTCAAAATAGATCAAACCTTTGTTGCTTCTATTGGTATGGAGAACCTGCAATCCCCTGTACTAAATGCAGTGATAGAGATGGCGGCAAAGCTTGATAAAAAGCTGATTGCGGAAGGAGTAGAAACGGCGCACCAGGCGGAATACCTGTCCCGGCAGGGAGTGTCAGTACATCAGGGGTGGTATTATTACAAAGCGATGCCAGTGCACGAACTGAAGCAAATTTGCTAAGTTGCATCAGATAACTGTATAAAAAAAGCCCCGCTGTCGGGGCTTTTGTTCAAGGGGTTACAATGAAGCAAAGTAGCAACCAAATCCGGGCAGGGATAGTTGGTTGTGTTCATAGTGACCATTGTGATGAACAATTTCCAGGTGTGGTGCATGGTCTTTAATGTCCATTGCAAGTTGCGTTGGCTGCTCACCGAGGTTGAACACACATAGCACCGTTTTACCCTGATGACGTCGATAAAATGCCAGCACAGGTTCCGGTGTATCAATAAATTCGATATCACCGACCTGTAGCTCAGGCACAGTATTACGCCAGGCCATAAACGCCTGATAGCGGGCTAAAACAGAATCAGCTGAGTCAGTCTGCTGAGAAACTGCTTGTGACTGATGTGCCGGTGATACGGGTAACCAGGGTTTTCCTTCGGTGAAGCCCGCATGTTCACTTTGCTCGTCCCAGGGCATAGGGGTGCGACATCCGTCACGACCCTTAAAGTTTGGCCAGAAGGTAATGCCATAGGGGTCCTGTAAATCCTCAAACGCAACATCTGCTTCGCCCAGGCCCAGCTCTTCTCCTTGATACATACATACACTGCCGCGCAGCGAGCCAAGCAGGGCTGTAAGCATACTTGCTTGTCGCGCATCGACCGTTTCTCCGTCTTTTGACCAGCGGCTTGCGACACGCTCAACATCATGGTTGCTGAATGCCCAACACGGCCAGCCTTCAGTCATGGCTGCTTCAAGGCGAGATACCGTTTCACGGATGTAACCTGCACTGTAGTCTTTCGTCAGCAATTCAAAGCTATAGCCCATGTGCAGCTTATCGCCACCTGAGGTGTATTCAGCCATGGTCTGAAGTGAGTCCTCTGACGAAATCTCACCCAGACTTACGGTGCCCGGGTAGCGATCGAGCAGGGCGCGGATCTCGGCCATGAAGGCAAGGTTTTCTGGCTGAGTGTTATTGTAATAATGGTACTGGAACGCATAGGGGTTGTCTTCGCTAAACCCTCGGCCCTGACGTAACTCTTTAGGTTTAGCCGGGTTATCTCGCAATTGCTGATCATGGAAGCAGAAGTTAATGGCATCGAGACGGAATCCATCTACGCCTTTTTTTAACCAAAATTCCACGTTATCCAGTACAGCCTGACGTACCTCTGGGTTGTGGAAGTTTAAGTCAGGTTGCTCGGTCAGGAAATTGTGTAGGTAGTACTGACAGCGGCGCGAATCCCACTGCCAGGCCACGCCACCAAATATTGACAGCCAGTTGTTTGGTGGACTGCCGTCAGGCTTAGCATCCGCCCAGACATACCAGTCAGCTTTGGGGTTAGTCTGACTGGCACGGCTTTCGCTAAACCAGGGGTGCTCATCTGAGGTATGGCTAAGTACCTGGTCAATAATGATCTTAATATTGCGTTGATGTGCTTTATCAATCAGCTCGTCAAAGTCTTCAAGGCTGCCAAACATAGGATCGATGTCGCGATAGTCACTGATATCGTAACCAAAGTCCTTCATTGGTGACTTAAAAAATGGCGAGATCCAGATGGCATCTACGCCGAGCGATTTAATATAGTCGAGCTTGCTTATGATCCCCTGAAGATCGCCAATTCCATCATTATTGGTATCACAAAAGCTACGAGGATATACCTGGTAAATAACCGCGCCTTTCCACCATTCATTTTGAGCCATGCACTTTCTCCTGCGCCGTGCAGTCGGGTTGTCGTATACAAGTTTACCTCTGGGGGCCATCTCTTAACTCTGTGTATTGAGTAGCATAATAACTGTAGTCAATGCAGTCGGGTTGAGATCAGGTTTTTGAGTAAGCGGGTTACGCCAACACGGAATATTAACAATGGCGAAGAGCATACGGCATGCTTTGATATGAGTAAAAAGCCTGCATACGTATGCAGCGTAATTAGTTACGCTTGAAATAGAATATGAGAATAAATACAGACTTGTCGGTGCACTTTACCAATGTTGCCATCAATCTCAGGCCTCCCTGTTTTACCTGTGTTACAGTAAGATTAATTGGTAATACCAATTTCCATTGGTAGGGTGTGAAGGAAAAAAGTGGCAAGTTTTATCGACGATTAGCTGGCAGATATTTTAATTTCGTTAAAACTTAGTGAACCTGAAGAAGCATGTATGACCAGTTTTTCGGGAAAGATTGTTGCGCTAACATTTATAAATTTTACAGTAAGTTAGCTTGTTTGATGGTGAACAATCTGTGAACAGCTTTCGCTGCAAGTTGCGTTGAATACGTATGCATAAAGTTGTTTGCGTGTTGAACGCAGCGCTACTATTGCCGCTGACAACAAAATTACCGCCTTTATAAATCGTTGTAGCGCTCCACGGGTCACCGTGTGACGAATTAACAAACAACTAGGCGTCATAAAAATGGTTAATTGGGATAAAACACTATGTCTATGTTCAAACCAAGTATGCTAACAGTTGCGCTTATGGCCGCTGGCGTTAGCCACTTTTCGGTCGTTGCAGAAGAAGAGAAAGCAGTAAAGAAAGAAGACGTTGAAGTTATTGAGGTACGCGGTATTTCGCGCAGTATCATCGCTTCTATCGATAAAAAGCGCTACAGCGACACAGTAGCTGAAGTTGTTGATGCCGGCGACCTGGCATCTCTGCCCGATGTATCCATTGCAGATTCCTTGAGCCGTTTGCCCGGTGTAACCGCGGTTCGTGCCAGTGGACAGTCATCACAGCTGAATATTCGTGGTATGAACGGTGACTTTATTCAGACTACCCTGAATGGCCGCGAGCAGGCCAGTACCAGTGGTTACACCGCAGGTAGCCGTTGGATTTCATTTGACCAGTACCCGTCAGAGCTTATTAATCAGGCTGCGGTCTATAAGTCACCAAAAGCCTCTTTGGTTGAAGGTGGGGTTGCTGCAACGGTTGAGCTCAAAACAGCAAACCCGCTTGAGGCAAAAGAGCAGCACAACTTCAATTCATCAATTCGTTATTCATATAATGATGCAGCATCAGATGTTGGTGCTGATTCAAGCGGTGAGCGCATCAGTTTCTCTTATCAGGGCAAATTCCTTGATGAAACTTTGGGTTTTGGTATTGGCGCAGCGTTCTTAAACCAGCCCAATAATGCCATTGATGTATCAGCACATGCGCCGAAGCGTTCACAAGACTTCGATGGTGATGGTACAACAGAGCGTTCTATTAATGGTTATCAGATTCGCTCTGCGAAAGGAGCCGACGAGCGACTGGGCCTTATGAGTACGTTGGTTTATCAGCCTACTGATGCCTTAAAAGTTCAGTTTGATTATTTCCGTTCCGAGTTTGAATCTGAAGACCGTAAAAGTGGTTTGAACATTGAGGGATTTGATAAGGATTTAGGCTCGTTATATACACTTAACAACGCAGTAGTAAAAGATGGCTTCTTAGTTGCCGGTGATGTTGTGATCACTGAACCCAACGGTCCTTGGGTTGAAATGCGTTCTGAAGACCAATCTACCGACTCTACCACGGATAGCTTTGGACTGGATTTGGAATATGTTACGGATAAGTGGGAGCTTAGGCTGGACTTTGCGCACAGTGAAGGTGAAAAAACGCGCCGTGATATGATTGCATCCATGCACGCCTACGAGTTTGGAAATGCTGTTGTTGATGGCACTTTGGTTGAAACCTGGCAGGAAATGCGCAACCAGAGCTTTTCTTTTGTTCAGCAAGAAAAAAATTCACCGTTATTGACTTTGGGAAATAGCTATACAGACTTGTCTAACATGCGTCTGGGTGATTGGGAGCAGTTCCCGCATAAGTATACCGATACACTAGATAGTTTTAAAATAGACTTCAAATATCATATAGAAGTTGGTTTTATCTCGTCTATCGAAGTGGGCGCACGCTGGTCTGACCGTGAGTTTACAGATCAGCGTTCAACGTTCCGCTGGGGCGCCCGAGAAGGTCAGAATGGTTACAAACTGCCAGATGGGACAATAGTTACCAATAAAGGATGTGAATTTAATCACCAAAACCATGCTTGTGTACCTCACTCTTTAGACGGATTTGTGACTGTTGAGCACACGCGTGGTTTCGACTACCTCGAGCTGGATCTGGTGGGTATCGCTGACGCGGTATTTGGTCCGGGTAACTATGACGCGCAGCAAACCTGGGAGCATAACTGGACACTGATCGAAAGTGGTGCGGTTAAGGAAGAAGTGTTAGCTGGTTATGTAATGGCTAACATAGATACCGAACTAGGCGATATTCCGGTTACAGGTAATTTTGGCGTACGAGTAGTCAGAACTGATACTAAGTCTATTGGTATTCAGCAGATCCAAGGTGATGAAGTAGGGGACAAGATTGTTGATGACAACGGCGTGGAACGCAATGATTATCGACATGTAGAGTATGGTCCTGAGTACACAGATACACTGCCGTCACTGAACCTTAACTTCAGGGTAAGTGATACAGATCAGGTGCGCTTCGCCGCAGCAAAAGTGATCGGTCGTCCACCTGTTTATCAATTACGTGGTGGTGCAGGTTCTTGGGCTGATACGGCGAATGACGGTGAAAGTCCTCGTTATAACGTTTGGTCAAAAGGTAATCCAAACCTTGACCCGTTCCGTGCTACACAGTTTGACCTTTCTTACGAGCGTTATTTTGAAGATGGCGGTGCGTTTGTGGCTGCAATCTTTTGGAAAGATATTGACTCGCTAATTGAAAGTGTAACATATAACGAAGGTGATATTGACTGGGCTTCAATTGGTCTTGAGGTACCTGAAGGCTTTGTAGCAGGTCAATATCAGACTACCAGAAATAACAGCAACGGTGGTTATATTCGTGGCGTCGAGCTGGCGTACACCACTATGTTTGATAAGCTGCCAGGTATTTTCTCCGGTTTAGGCTTCAATACCAATTACTCTTACACTGAGAGTGAAGCGAGTGTTGATGGCGGTGCTAATTTTGATAATTTGGCCTTGGCGTTGCCTGGCTTATCTAAAAATGTCTGGAGTGCCACGATTTTTTGGAATATCGATGCGTTCACAACACATCTGAATGTCCGTTATCGTGATGAGTACGTCTATGAAGGTGCAACTCCCGGTGGCGCTGCATTTGCAATGGCTGATGAGTATATTGTGGTTGACTGGCAGGGGACTTATGATTTCGACAATGGCCTGCAAGCTGTGCTACAAATCAATAACCTGACCAATGAGCCTAATACCACGCACTATGGTACGGCACTGAGTACGGGCGAGTACAAAGAGTTCGGTCGCCAGTACTTCTTAGGGTTTAACTATAGCTTCTAAGCACCGAGCGTGATCTGATATAAAGCCACCAGTCTTCTGGTGGCTTTGTTTTATGAGGTGAAAATGATGAATAAAAAGAGAATCGTGATTTTAGGCGGTGGCACTGCAGGCTGGATGGCGGCTAACCTGATGGCCAAAAGCTGGCAGGGCCAGCCGATTGAAGTTGTTTTGGTTGAATCACCGGATATTGGCATTATTGGTGTAGGCGAGGGCTCTACTCCCCAGTTTAAGGGCTTTATGGACTTTATGGGGATCAGTGAAGCGCAGTGGATGCCAGCGTGCAATGCAACCTATAAAAATGGTATTCGCTTTATTGACTGGTCAACACGCCCCGGCTTTAGCAGCTACTTTCATCCTTTTCCTTCACAGCCAGACGATTACTCAGCACCAGCCTTTTTTCACAACAGCTTTGTACGAAGAAAAGCGATTGATGTAGCAGGCCACCCGGACCCATTTTTCCTTACCACTTATCTGGCAGAGCAGGCTAAAGCGCCAATCGCTGCGCATCATTTTCCGTTTGAAATTAACTATGGCTATCATTTCGATGCCGGTAAACTTGGGCTCTTCTTAGCTCAAACAGCCCGCGATTTGGGTGTAGAGCATATTCAGGCCAATGTCAGCGATGTGCGTAAACACCCCGATGGCGATATAGCTGCCTTGATCTGTGAAGCCGGTATGGAAGTCACCGGAGATGTCTTTATTGACTGCTCCGGTTTTCGCAGTTTATTGATGCAGCAGCATTTAGAAGTGGGTTTCGACTCTTTTGCCAATAACTTGTTTAACGATGCCGCTGTGGTGTTGCCAACCGAGCAGGGCGATGTGATCTCATCTGAAACTCAGTCAATAGCCCGAAAATTCGGCTGGAGCTGGCATATCCCGCTGACCAACCGCATTGGTAATGGCTATGTTTACAGCCGACGCTATTGCGATCCGGATAAAGCTGAGACCGAATTACGCGCCGCGCTGGGATTACTGGACAGTGAGATTGAAGCGCGTCATTTGACCATGAAAGTAGGGCAGGTCAAAAAGCACTGGCATAAAAATTGTCTTGCCATTGGACTGTCGCAAGGATTTATTGAACCGCTGGAGGCGACTGCACTTCATATTGTACAGGAAACTGTTCAAAGCTTTATTGAATGCTATCAGGACGGTGAGTTCACCGATAAATTCAAAACCAGACACAACCAGTCACTCGATGGGCGCTATCAGGCCATTCGCGATTACATTGTGGCGCATTATCGAGTAAACAGCAGAACCGATACCCAATTCTGGCGCGATAACGCGAACAACAATCAGCTCTCACGTTCTTTGTATGACGTTTTGCAAACCTGGGTGTCGGGCAAAAACTTATCGGATGAATTGCATCGTCAGGATATCGATAAATATTATCCATCCGTTAGCTGGCACTGTTTGCTTGCCGGTTACGGCATTTATCCGGAGCAGTCTCAATTGATCGCAGGCAATGAGGAGGCGAACAAGTACGACTTATCACAGATCCGGGACTACATTGCCCGGTGTGGACTAAATTTTGATGACCATCGTGTGCAACTTGAGCGATTAGCCCAAAAGCGATAAATCGACGAACTTTGCCTTTGAGCGGCGTTTACATCTGAGCACTAAGAATATTGAACATGACGCGAGGATGAATAGCCGCTCTGAATACGTATGCAGGCGGTTCACCCGTGATTATCAAGTCAGTAGACTCATTAAAAATACTAAAAATGACAATATTATGATGACAATAAAACCGCTGGTGATTGCTCTTGGGCTGATCACCGGCTCTGTGGTACTGAGCGCCTGCAACAGTACTAACGACAACAAGACAACAATCACCGACACTCAGAGTCTGGCAGCGCAGCCCGACGACGCAAAGCCAGTTGTTTATCAGGTTTTTACCCGCCTGTTCGGTAACACCAATAGCAACAATATTCCCTGGGGTACAAAAGAACAAAATGGCGTAGGCCAGTTCGCTGATTTCACCCCTAAAGCCCTGTCTGAAATCAAAGCCATGGGCGTGAGCCACGTCTGGTATACCGGGGTTTTACATCATGCCTTGGTTGGGGATTACACCGAGTACAGGGTAGCGCTGGATGACCCGGATGTAGTCAAAGGTCGTGCAGGTTCCCCTTATGCGGTTAAAGACTATTACAACGTTAATCCGGATCTGGCCGTTGACCCTGCCAACAGACTGGCAGAATTCGAAGCCCTGATCGCCCGTACCCACGAAGCGGGTATGAAAGTGGTGATTGACATAGTCCCCAATCATGTCGCTCGTAATTATCAATCGCTCAGCGCACCACAAGGTGTCAGCGACTTCGGCGCAAACGACGATATCTCAGTGACCTATGCCCGTGATAATAACTTTTACTATGTGACCGGCGAAGATTTTAGCGTGCCAAGCTCGCAAGACTATCAGGTACTTGGCGGTGAGCCACACCCGCTTGCCGATGGCCAGTTCACTGAAAGCCCGGCCAAATGGACCGGTAACGGCGCACGCGCCGCGCAGCCCCATATTCATGACTGGTATGAAACGGTAAAGGTTAACTATGGTGTTAAGCCCGATGGCAGCTACGATTTTGCTACCTTGCCGGCGCAGTATGCCCAGCTTGATTACCGTGCCCACTATGCATTCTGGCAGGATAAAAAACTGCCCGACAGCTGGTATAAGTTCCGCGATATCACCTATTACTGGCTGGACAAGGGCGTAGATGGCTTCCGTTATGATATGGCCGAGATGGTGCCCGTTGAGTTCTGGAGCTTTCTCAATGCGTCTATCAAGATGAAAAACCCCGACGCCTTCTTGCTTGCCGAGGTGTATAACCCAACGCTTTACCGCGCTTATATTGAACAGGGCAAGATGGACTACCTGTACGACAAAGTGGGCTTGTACGACTCACTCAAAGCCTTGATGCAGGGGAAAGGCACGGCGCAGCAAGTGCTGGATGTGCATGCCAGCGTTCAGGATATTGCACCGCACATGCTGCACTTCTTAGAGAACCACGATGAGCAACGTATTGCCAGTCCCGAGTTTGCGGGTGATGCCAATAAAGGCAAACCCGCCATGGTGGTGAGTCATTTGCTCAGTCAGTCACCAACCTTATTGTATTTTGCTCAGAGCGTGGGTGAAGACGGCTCAGAAATGGCCGGGTTCGGCAAGCCCAGCCGCACCAGCATCTTCGATTACATAGGTGTACCAGCCCATCAAGCCTGGATGAACCAGGGTAAGTTTGATGGTGCCTTGCTGAGTGAAGAGCAAAAGGCGTTGCGCGCTTATTACCAAAAACTGATGAACATGGCCTCATTCAATGCGATAGCACAGGGTGAGCTAGTCTCAACACCCGTCACAACACGCGGCGGTCAGCCTGCAACCAAAGTGATTGGGTTTGCCCGTCAGAGTGAGTCACAACGTCTGGTTGTCATCAGTAACTTTGATGCAGACGCCCCTCAAGCTGTTTCTGTCACTTTGCCAGATGGCTGGCAGGGTAAAGCAATTGACAGACTGGAGCAACATGGGCAGGTTGCGCTTAACAACAATCAGCTGACAGTCACCCTGGCACCGCTGGCCAGTGCGGTCTTTGAACTAGAGAATTAATATGCAAAAACAAAAACCACAACTCAGTTTCTGGCAGATCTGGAACATGTGCTTTGGCTTTCTGGGGATCCAGTTTGGCTTCGCACTGCAAAACGGTAATGTCAGCCGGATCTTTCAGACGCTGGGTGCCAAAGTCGATGATATTCCCATTCTCTGGGTTGCCGCACCACTTACTGGTCTGATCGTACAGCCAATTATCGGCTACTGGAGTGACCGCACCTGGGGCAAGCTGGGCCGCAGACGACCCTTCTTCCTGTATGGCGCCATTTTGACCACCTTATCGTTATTCTTTATGCCTAATTCTCCCACGCTCTGGATAGCGGCGGGCATGCTGTGGATCATGGATGCCTCAATCAACGTCACTATGGAGCCATTTCGCGCACTGGTAGGTGACAACCTCAACGAAAAGCAGCGCGCCAATGGCTATGCGATGCAAAGTTTCTTTATTGGCGTGGGTGCCGTGGTGGCATCGGCTTTGCCCTGGATGATGACCAACTGGTTTGGGATCAGCAATACCGCTGAGGCAGGTCAGATCCCAGAGTCTGTCAAGTATGCCTTCTATTTCGGTGGTGTGGTGCTGTTTTCGGCGGTGGGCTGGACCATCCTAAAAACCAAAGAGTACACCCCACAACAGCTGGCGGAGTTTGCCGGTGAAGCGGTTGAAACGCAATCCAGTCAAAGCTATCAGGTGATCAACTATGCACGCGCGGCACTGATTTCTGGCGTGATTGGTGGGGGGATCCTGGCTGCGGTGATTGGACTGCAACTGGAAAAAGAGCTGTATCTGCTGAGTGGGTTGTTCTTATCTTTTACGTTGGTCCTGTTAATTGCTGGCTACTTTCAGCAGCGCGGTAGTACCTCAGGTGGATTTTATAACGTTATCTACGATGTCTTTACTATGCCCGGCACCATGCGCCAGCTTGCCGTGGTGCAATTCTTCAGCTGGTTTGCCTTGTTTGCTATGTGGATCTATACCACCTCTGCGGTTACCAGCTTTCACTACGGCACAACCGAGGTAACCAGCAAAGCCTATAACGATGGTGCTGACTGGGTGGGTGTGCTGTTTGCCGCCTACAACGGTTTTGCCGCACTGGCTGCTGTGTGTATCCCTGTGATGGTGAATCGCCTGGGCATGCGCGGCGCACACTGCATTAACTTACTGCTGGGCGCAGGCGCATTATTGAGCTTTAAAATGATAGCCGATCCTAGCCTGCTTTGGCTGCCGATGATTGGCATTGGTTTTGCCTGGGCGTCTATTTTGTCGCTGCCTTACGCCATGCTGAGTAATTCGTTGCCAGCCCATAAAATGGGCGTCTTTATGGGGATCTTTAACTTCTTCATCGTGATCCCGCAACTGATGGCCGCCAGTGTACTTGGCCTGATCCTGAGAAACCTATTTGATAATCAACCGATTTTTGCATTAGTGGTTGGTGGTGTGTCGTTCCTGCTCGCAGCAGTTGCTGTGATGCGGGTGAAAATCGAACAACAATAACACCACCCAAGGAGACTTTATGAAAAAACTATCTAGTTTAACTCTGGCACTGGTTGCTGCCGGACTTGTGGGCTGTGGCACTGCAAATTACGCCGATAAACAGCAGACTACAGCACCAGGCGCACCGGGTGACAAGCCATACTGGGCGTATTCAGGTAAAACCGGTATTGGTACTTCCTACGAAGCTTACAAGCAGGGCCAGTATTCTGATCAAGCAAGTACGCAAGCAGTATCAAAAGTGTGGTTTTCCATCGCCAAGGGCATGATCACAGAAACTATGTTTGGTCTTATTCATCAGGCGCAGATTAAAGACATGCAGTTTATTGTTACCGGCCCGGATTTTACGGTAACGGAACAAGATGCGCTGGACGTCAGTATCGATTACCTGGACAAAGATGCCCAGGGTCGTCCGCTGTCTTTGGCATACAAAGTGACAAGCAAAGATAAGCAAGGCCGTTTTACGCTTGAGAAGCATATATTCACTGATCCTGACGGGCAAACGCTGTTCGTCCGGGCGAAGGTACACACAGAGCTTGATGGTGTGAAGCTGTTCGTTAACGTGAACCCGTATGTGAATAACAACGGCCTGAACGATTTTGCGAAAGTCACTGATCAGGGCCTGGTTGCCTGGGAAGGAGACAATTACCTGACACTGCAAAGCAGCACTGGCTTTAAGCAGGCAAGCGTGGGCTTTACCGGTCAGAGCGATGGTCTGGCACAGCTTAAGGCAAGCCAGTCAATAGCACAGCGTTACACCAGCACAGGCGCACAAAGCGGCAACGTGAATTGGCTGGCGGAGCTGGGTGACGTGGACCAGCAGGCGACATTCGACCTGGCACTGAGTTTTGGCCACTCGCAAAGCGCGAGTTTCGAGGAAGGCGCACAGTCACTGGCACGTGGTTATCAGCAGGTGCTGGCCCACTACAATGGTGAAGGAGAAGCCATTGGCTGGCGCGACTACCTGAACAGTCTTGAACCTATGAAAAAGCTCAGCGGTTACACGGCCGATCAGGGTAAACTACTTTACACCAGTGCTTTGGTGTTAAAGGCACAAGAAGATAAAACCCACGCAGGTGCCTTGATTGCCTCTTTGTCTAACCCCTGGGGTGATACGGTGGCGGCTGAGCAAGGCCACACAGGTTATAAAGCGGTCTGGGTGCGCGACTTCTATCAGGTTGCGATGGCATTTTTGGCCATGGGCGATCCGCAAACCGCACTGACCGCATTCGAATATCTGGAAAAAGTACAGGTCACAGACAAGACGCCTGGCAACCATGGCGATACCGGCTGGTTCTTACAAAAAACCCATGTTGACGGTGAGCTGGAGTGGGTAGGCGTGCAGCTGGATCAGACTGCTATGCCGATTATGCTGGCGTGGAAACTCTGGCAGGCCGGCGTACTGAGCGATGAGAAGCTTGCCTACTGGTACAAGCGTATGCTCCAGCCAGCGGCTGAATTCCTGGTCGACGGCGGATTGGCAAAAATCCTCTGGAATGACACGCAGATCACACCACCGGCAACACAACAGGAGCGTTGGGAAGAGCAGGACGGCTATTCACCATCGACAACGGCTGCGATTATTGCCGGTCTGGTTGCTGCCAGCGACATTGCGAAACTGGCCGGAGATAAAGCCGGTAGTGAGCGTTACATGTCAACCGCCAAACGCTACGACAGCGAAGTGGAATCGACCATGTTTACCACTGAGGGTAACCTGCCTTCTAAGCAAAGCGATGGTCAATATTTTTTCCGCATTGGCAAAGACGCTAACCCGAATACCGATACTAAGCTAAGCGACAACAATGGCCGTGCGGGTATGGATAAGAAGCAGATCATTGATGGTGGCTTCCTCGAGCTTGTGCGCTATGGCGTCAGAGCCGCAGATGCCAGCAGCATTACCAATACCTTGCCAGAGTACGAAGATGAAAACCTGCCGGAGAACCTGCGAGTTAAATACAGCTTTAACTTTGCCGGGGATCCTAATAGTTATCCGGGTTACCGCCGCTATGGCAACGACGGCTACGGAGAAGACGAAGTACGCGGGACCAACTATGCTGAGCAGGGTCAGAACACAGCCGGTCAGCGTGGTCGGGTATGGCCTTTCTTCACCGGTGAGCGTGGCCATTACGAAATCGCAGCGGCCAGCCAGGCTAATGGATTGGATGACAATGCGGTTAAGCGTATCAAATACACTTACATCAAAGGCATGGAGCAGTTTGCAAATGAAGGCCTGATGTTGCCTGAACAGGTTTGGGATGGCGTGGGTGTGAATCCGTTTGGTTATACACTGGGCGAGGGCACCAACTCTGCAACACCACTGGCCTGGACGCATGCCGAGTATGTAAAACTGGTTCGATCACTTGCCGATAAGCAAGTCTGGGATCATTACCCGATTGTTGAGCAGGCGCTTAAATAGTCGGTTTCTCTCGACAACAAAACGCGGTACACCCTGAATGTACCGCGTTTTTTGCTTTGTGTAATACCTTTGCCTTATCTTATCGCTGTGGTATGAACTCATTATGGGTTTGCCTGCGTCTCAAACTTAACCGTTTGCAATATCGGGAAGATTTTTAACCGTTTTTCTCTATACTTTATGGCAACTAATAGGGAGCTCAAGTCTGAGCAGTAATATAATACTGTAAAGATTGGATTAGCCAATGTAATGAGTGTGCTTTGGGCACCCTCGGTTCTCTATTAGTTAAGTCGCTGACGCCGTGCTGTAGTAAACAGCCAATAGAATGGCCTTTGGTAAGAAAGTATTTAATGCCATTTACGCTTTGTTTGCCGCAATCTTCAGATTGCAGCAAGTTAAATAGGAAAAATAAGGAGAAGTAAGAATGATCGACAGTTATTTATCTGTTTTAAAAAACTATACGGAATTCAAGGGTCGAGCAAGACGTAAAGAGTATTGGCTGTTTATGCTATGTAATCTCATCGTCATGATTGTGCTGGGTTTGGTTGATATGATGCTGGGAATGTACTCTGAGGAAGCGGGTGTCGGTCTCGTAAGTGGCTTTTATGCGCTTGCCGTAATTATTCCAAGTATTGCAGTTGGTGTACGCCGTTTGCACGACATTGGCCGCAGTGGTTGGTGGCTGCTGTTAACATTTGTGCCTTTAGTCGGCCCTTTGGTACTGCTTGTGTTTAATGTGATGGACAGTAATCCGGGTGAAAACGAATACGGTCCTAACCCAAAAGAAGCACCACAAGCTGAGCTTGCTTAGCTTTGGACAGTTTCCTGGGTGGCTTAACGCTCGCCCAGGATCTCAAAATCATCACTTTGCAGACGAGCTCTGCCGTCTTGCTCAACCACCCAATGTTCAGCGTGGATCTTGCCAAAGGCTTTGTTCATCGTCCAGTTTGCACTGAGTAAGTAACCTGTTTTTGGGTGTTTTTCCCATACGACGTCGAAATAGACTACATCACTGAACCCCTGGTCGATAATGTCCTGCCAAAATGCTCTTATATCATCAGTTCCTGTAAACATGCCTACTGGGCGCGCCTGCATAGTACAAGTTGATGCATATTGTGCAGCGCAGCCAGCGGCATTTTGTCGGTTAAATGCATCCTGCCAGGCTTGAATACCAGCCTGACATAAAGCCAGTTCTTGTTGGTCTGTCATCGAGAGACTCCGTTTGTTTTGTTTCAGTGAGATTAGAATAGTGGTTTTAATTGTTCTGAAAAACAAAGATAATAAAAAACACTGTTTAGTTATTCCACACAATCAATATGCGCCAACTTGGAAAAATGTCGTTGTTTGCCCACGTCGTCGAAGCCGGTTCCCTGTCCGGCGCAGCAGAAAAACTAGGTTTGTCAAAATCAGTGATCAGTCAGCATTTAAAAGTGCTTGAGCAGGAGTTGGGGGTGGTGTTGATCAAACGCACAACTCGTCGACAGTTTCTGACTGAGCCAGGCAAGCGCTTTTATGAGGCGTGTAAAGCACTCAATCAGATAGCCGAAGCGGCCTGGGAAGATATTCAGGCCCAACAGGTTGAACCTGAGGGAAGCGTACATATTACAGCGCCGAATGCACTGATAGAAAGCCTGCTCACTCCGATTATTTGTGAACTGATGCAAAAGTACCCAGGTGTGCTAGTCAAGCTAACTTGTGATGATCAGCACCTCGATATGATGGCGCATAACATAGATATTGCAGTCCGTATTGGTACGTCTAAAGACAGCACACTCAGACAAAAAAGGCTGGGTCGCTTTCGCGATGTACTATGCGGCCATGCACGTTTTTCGAAAGAGAAACTGACACAGGCTCCTTATATTGCAAATGCCTGGGAAGGCGCGCAGATAACGCATCAATTTATCACGGAAAATGGTGAAAAAAGGACGCTAACTCCTAAGGTTAGTTGCATCACAAATGCATTTCATAGTACCGTTTCACTAATCCGGGCCGGGGCAGGAATAGGCTTAGTTCCGGACTTTTACTTAAAGCGCTTTTTGAGGGATGTAACTATGCTCATGCCACACGCAAGCATGCCCGAAAATTCGGTTTACTTGCTCACTCCCTTTTCAAAGCATACACCTATGGCTGTCCAGGTATGCATGGATGCGCTGAGTGCGGGTATTCGGGATAGGTTGTCTGAGCATGACAAGGTAAAATGATATCTGGAGGCAGAATGAAGCTGACTAAGCTACTTATAGTGATAGGGGTCTTGTGTGCAGTGGCGGTTTTTACGCTTGATCGTGTGCAATTGAGCTGCTTTCACTGTGTTAAGGTGTATCAATTTAATGTGTTGGTAATTCCTCTCGGAGTCATTTCTTTTATTATGCTTGTGGCTGGGTTGATGAGGCTGCTCAATAGCCACAGGGTCAAATCGTCCGCCGTTCAAATGACCGTAGCATGCGACGCAGAAAAGCCTGGTGCGTAACCTACTAATTAGATACTAAATCGAACCATGACAGAAAAAAAATGGACACTTAAAAGCATTGCAGCGCATCTTGGTGTGTCGAATGCAACGGTATCCAATGCCTTTAACCGCCCCGATCAACTGTCCGCTAAAAAGCGCGAGGAGATCCTGGCTGCTTGCAAGGCATTGGGTTATTTCGGTCCAAATAAAGCCGCCCGATCTTTGAGAAAGGGCACGTTTAACATTGTTGCACTGGTTTTACCGGATAGTGTGGAATACATGGTGTCCGATCCCGTAGCCAGTAGCTTTATGCGAGGTGTGGCTAAAGTACTGGAGCCACAGGGAATTAATCTACTGCTATTTTCGGGCAACACTGACAGTGTTAACAATGTCCTGGATTTTGTCGATGGCTTTATTTGTTATGGACGGCCACGTAACCCAAAGTTGATAGAACAATTAGCAACGGTGACCAAACAGGTCGTTACCGTAGATTTTGAACTTGAGGGACAGGCCAGTGTGAATATCAATAATCGCCAGGCAGCCTATGATGTGGCTGAAGCAGCCCTGACCCGGTTCGAGGCACCATCAAAACAAGCTGATATCGCCATCCTCGGACTGAGGTTACTTGATACCGAGTTGATATGTCGGGTGTATGATCGTCATTTGCCTCAGCTAAACACCTCAATTGCACACCAAAGATTGGCAGGTTACCGGCAGGCGCTGCAAGACCATCAGGTTGGACTGCCTGACGACAGGATCTGGAATATTCCGGAAAGTAGCGAGCGCTATGCTCGAATTGCCGCCAAAGAGGCCCTTGCCGTTCAGCCAAGGCCCAATGTATTACTATGTATGAGTGATTTAATTGCACTGGCTGCAGCGCGTGAGGCATTCTCTCAGGGGATCCGAGTCCCGCAAGAGCTTAAAATAGTTGGGTTTGACGGAATTGACGAGGCCCAGTTGTTTCAACCTGCTATTACGACGATACATCAAAACAGTGAGAATAAAGGTGAACAAGCTGCTAGTTTGTTTATTGGCAAAGAGAAACAGCAAGTATGCCTGCCTTTTGAACTCAGAGCAGGGCAGTCAATCTGACGGCCCCGACATCAGCTAATTCAGCTCCTACAGTAACTCAGCCAGGTTGACGCGCTTTATTTGCCCAGGCTCTTCGAGCGTTATGGACGCTGCTCTTGTTGTCAGGTTGACCTCTAATTTGGCACTGACTTGCTGATTGTGCCACTGCAAAGAGAACGTATCTTGTGCTCCTGACAAAACAAATTCTCCGTCGAATGCACTGCTTTGATTTCGTAATTCAATCAGCTTACACAGCCCGTTGACTACGGGTTTGGATAACGCATCTTTAACTTGTTGCTCATTAAGATAGCTACGATTGATATCTCTACCAACGTTTGTACTTTCAAGCAGATCCATATCATTGTGAAGCGCTAGCAGGCCACCATAATAAACTTGCGGAACGCCGGGAGAAAAGAACTGAATGGCCCGGGCTATCAGGTAGTCAAGATCAGTGCGCCCAAGCGCATCATAGTAGGTACAATTGACCTGGTACAAATCAACGTTGCTTGCGGCGGCACCGGTTGCCTGCTTGCTCTCACCTTGGCTATTTATATGAATGGTTTCTACCAGAGTGTCGATTTGCTGTGCATTGAGCAGACCGGGTTTGTTTCCGTCCGGGCCCGCGTCCACAATGCCGATACCGTCATGAGTATCGAGTACTGTCAGGCAATTGCGAGGCGATTGTTGCAACCAACACAGCAGGGCATCGGCATTATTGCTGAACAAAGTGTGCAAGATTAACGGAGGCAAAGCAAAGTCGTATACGCGATCTACTTTCGATGCCACGTCAATTTGAGTCTGATAATGGCTGTGGATCTCCGCAATGGTTTCCATACCGAGCGCATTGGCCTGACGCGACAGTTGGTTGATAAACTCGAATGATTCAGGGGTCATAAAACAACTTGTTCCTGCGCGTTTTATGGCATACCCGGCCGCGTCAAGGCGAATAATCTTTACATTGTTTTGCGCAAACAAAGTGAGAATTTTGTCCAGATACGCTTTGCCCTGAGGTGTTTCTACATTGATATCAACTTGGTTATCAGTGAAGGTGGTCCAGAAATTGACCGTGCCACCATTATCGAGCTTTTTGGTGGTAAAACAGCTGGTTGGTCGAGGTCTGAATATTGTCTTGGCTTGCTCGTGATTTATTCCATCGGGAAAAATATCGCGTTCCTTTAAAAACAAAGGCCAGTAGGGCGACTGTTCGCCGTGTTTGAGTACATCCTGAAATTCTGGCGATTGAGCCGAAGCGTGATTGACGATTAAATCGGCCATCACCTCAAAGCGCTCCCCAAGTGCCTTCACACTTGCCCAGTTGCCCAGTCTTTCATCAACCTCACTGTGGTCTATCGGATCGAACCCGGCATCACTACCGTCAATCGGGTAATAAAACGGCAGGATATGGACACCGCCGAACAATCCCGCTAACGGACCGTCCAACAGCTGAGTGAGTTCAGTCAGGCCTGCACCGCTTAAGCGATCGGCGTAGGTTATCAGTTGCACTTGGTTTTTCATGGTTCAGTTCAATTCTCATTGTTGAAACTTAATCGATTAAGTTATATCTTTAATCAGTACGACAAGATATTCAAGCACTATTTACAGGAAAATTGGCACAAGGGTGCGATTGAGTTTTAAACTTAACCGG
This sequence comes from Pseudoalteromonas sp. AWH4_217, assembly GCF_056161105.1. Classification (NCBI taxonomy): domain Bacteria; kingdom Pseudomonadati; phylum Pseudomonadota; class Gammaproteobacteria; order Alteromonadales; family Pseudoalteromonadaceae; genus Pseudoalteromonas; species Pseudoalteromonas sp. AWH4_217. Next base: position 140,725 of record NZ_JBSWYM010000003.1, read on the forward strand.
GCTTTGCCGCAATACCTAAGAGGTAATAACTATGACAAGCAGCAACTTAGGCGCATTGCGCTGGCTGACATACATGATGTTCTTTATGTTTGCCATGACATCGGATGCCGTGGGCGTGATCATTCCTGAGCTGATCCGGGATTATCAATTAACCATGACGCAGGCGAGCGCGTTTCATTACGCGCCAATGATTTGGATTGCCGCCAGTGGCCTGTTGCTGGGCTTTATGGCCGATAAAATAGGTCACAAGCCGACCATCATCATTGGCTTTGTACTTTTTGCCGGCGCCTGTTTTGGCTTTGCAATGGGCAAAACGTTTATCACCTTTGTGTGCTTACTGAGTGTGATTGGCCTGGCAATCGGCCTGTTTAAAACCGCTGCACTGGCTTTGTTAGGCTCACTGACGCCAACCAGTCAGGCGCACACCCGGACCATGAACATGGTTGAAGGCTTCTTTGCCGTTGGCGCCATCGTGGGCCCGGCAGCGGTAAGTTACATGCTGGCGTCGGGTGTCAGCTGGGTTTACCTCTATATTCTGGCAGGAGGGTTATGCAGCGTTTTGTGTTTAATCACGTTCGTTGTGAAGTTTCCTGAACGGCCCGCTAAGCAGGTTAACCAAGACAGTGGATTCAGGCAGACTCTGCTGATGCTCAAAGAAAAACATGCACTGGGTTTTTCGGGCGCCATTGCGCTGTATGTCGCAACAGAAGTGGCCATTTATGTATGGATGCCGACTTTGCTCAAAACCTACGAAGGGAGCTGGAGCCTGCTGGCAACCTACGCACTCACCATCTTTTTTATTTTGCGGGCGGTGGGGCGCTTTATGGCAGTCTGGTTGTTAAACCTGTTTAGCTGGCAGAGCGTGATGTTTGCGCTGAGCACCGCCATTTTTCTGTGCTACCTGGTGACTTTTGTGTTTGGCGTCAATGCCGCGATAGTTGCATTACCGCTCAGTGGACTGTTTATGTCGATGATTTACCCAACCTTAAATTCGAAAGGGATCTCCTGCTTTGACAAACACCAACATGGTTCAGTCGCTGGTGTGATTTTATTTTTTACTGCGCTCTCAGCGGCGCTTGCACCACTTTTGATGGGTATGGTCAGCGATTATTTCGGTCACATCCGTTATGGTTTTGCGTTAGCAATGGGTTTTGCAGCCTTGCTGATGCTGGCTATGGCTTACAATTTCTGGAAAGACCCGGCGCAAGCCCGGCTTATGACAGCATGCTAGCTAACTATTTCATATTTTAGATCAATAGGTTAATTAAATAAAAATCAAATAACGGCAATTTATGATTGCAAAGAGACCGATATTTGCTAATTTACTTAATCGATTAAGTAAATGGATCCACTGAATGTGGTGCCAGCATCTATAATTGACAACAAAGAGGCACATTATGACAACATACACCCCCAGTTGGTTTGCACTCAGTGCACTGACTCTGGCTCTCAGCACCACGGCGTTGGCTGAAGAGAAAAAGACACAAGCAAATACACAGGCGCAAAATGAGCTGGAAAAAATCATTGTGACTGGCGTACCGCAAAGACGTACCGTGATGGCATCGAGTGTGTCGGTAAGCAGTATCTCTGCTGAGCAGGTAAGCGTTGCAACGCCCAGAACCACGGCGGAGGCGTTTCGCTTATTACCAGGCGTAAGGTCTGAGTCAACAGGGGGCGAGGGGAATGCAAATATTGCGGTACGTGGGCTACCAGTCGCTGCCGGAGGCGCAAAATTCCTGCAATTGCAGGAAGATGGTTTGCCTGTACTACAATTTGGCGATATCGCGTTTGGTAATGCCGATATCTTTATGCGCCTCGACAATACTGTGCAATCTATAGAGTCCATCCGTGGTGGCTCTGCATCTACCGCAGCCAGTAACGCACCAGGTGGAATTATCAATTTCATTTCTAAAACGGGCGAAAGTGAATCGGGCAGCATAGCGACCACCTTTGGTCTGGATTATGACGAGTTCAGAACTGATTTTGAATTTGGCACTTACTTGTCAGACAGCGTACGGTTTCATGTCGGTGGCTTTGTACGTCAGGGAGAGGGGCCGAGAGATACCGGATATACAGGAAACAAAGGTGGTCAAATAAAAGCTAATCTGACTAAAGAGTTTGAGTCCGGTTATATCCGAGTCTATTTGAAACACCTGGATGACCGCAGTACTGCTTACCTGCCCATGCCAATGTATGCCAATGGAGATTCAATCGCCGGGTTTGATGCCCTGTCAGATACACCACATTCTGCTTTGTTTATACAAACTCAGGGGTTGGGTGCCGATAATGATATTCGTCGTGGCGATATGCGTGATGGCATGCATCCGCAGGTCGACAGTGTTGGCGTTGAGGCCAGCTTTGATCTCGACAATGACTGGAAAATCGAGAATCGTTTTCGCATAGCTCAGGTTAAAGGCACCTTTAATTCTCCATTTCCTGCTGAAGTGGGGAATGCGCAATCCATTGCTCAGAGCATTGCAGGTGAAGGTTCGACTTTAAAGTATGCCAACGGTGCGCATGCGGGGAGTGTGTTTGAAGACGACAACCTGATGCGAATTCATACATTTGATGTTGAGATGCAAGACTTTGGCTCACTGGTGAATGACATCAAGCTCACGAAACAATTGGGTGATACATCAGTGACCCTGGGCTATTTTGCATCAGAGCAAAGCATTGAAATGTCATGGCTTTGGAACTCCTATCTGATGGAAATAAAGGGCAATAACGCGGCACTGGTGGATGTGTATTCAGCAGAGGGGACCGCCTTTTCCGAGCAGGGATTATACGCCTACGGCACACCTGCCTGGGGCAACTGCTGTCAGCGAAACTATGACACTGAATACTCGACGCGTGCACCTTATCTGGCGCTCTCTTCTGTGCTTGGCGACCTGACGCTGGATGCCAGCGTACGTTATGACTCAGGGGAAGCGACAGGGACGTATGCCGGAGCTGTTGTGTCGCAGCGTGATATCAACTTTGATGGAGTTATCTCTAAGCCAGAAGAGGCGGTTGCAGGTATTGATCTGGCTAACTCTTCGCTGGTGGACTATGACTGGCACTATACGAGTTATTCAGTCGGCGCCAATTACCTACTGAGCCCGACTCTGGCAATGTTTGGACGTTTTAGTGAAGGTGCCCGAGCTAATGCTGACAGGCTATTATTCGGTAAAGTTAACCCGGACGGAAGCGTGGCAAAAGAGGATGCAATAGATGAAGTAACTCAACTGGAGTTTGGCCTCAAGCAACGATTGGAAAACGGCAGTGTGTTTGCAACTGCGTTTTATGCTCAGACCGAAGAGCAAAATTTTGAAGCAACCAGTCAACGCTTCTTTGACAGAGAATACGAGGCGTATGGTATTGAACTCGAAGGGGTCTACTTTATTGGTTCGTTCGACTTCAGAGGCAGTCTGACCTGGACGGATGCAGAAATAGCGAAAGATGCTCTGGCGCCTGAAGTGGTGGGCAACACGCCACGGCGACAGGCTGATTTTATTTACTCTTTAATGGCGCGTTACAACCTGACTCAGGGAGCCGTTGGTCTGAGTCTGATAGGGTCCGGCGATGCCTATGCACAGGATAATAATGATCTCAAATTTGACGGGTACACACAAGTTAATGCATTTGCCAGCTATGATCTGACGGATGACTTGTCATTATCTTTGAACGTGAACAACCTGTTTAATGCGGTCGGGATCACCGAAGCGGAGGAAGGCAGTATTCCTGAAACTGGTATCATCAGAGCTCGGGCTATTAATGGGCGGACAACCTCCTTTACCGTTAATTACCAATTCTAGCGTGTTTCAAAGCGTGACAATTACCAGGCGTATCCGAATCGACTGGTACCCGCAATGATGGCAGTGTCGACAGACACTGCCTTTTTCGTCTTTGCGGCCAGGAGCCCGATTAATGACATAGCTAGCTGATATCAACATTAATGAAATGATGACTAAAGATTAATATTGCGTTGACGAGGTACAGAGGATGTGGGCATTATGAGGACATTAATTCAAAGGAAAGTGCATAACAATGAATAAGTATACTGGATTGCTTTGTCTTTCGTTATTGCCCACTCTACTGCTGAGCGCTTGTGGAGGCAGTGGTGCGTCGAATGGTGATAATCAAAACAACTCTGCGCAGGATCAGGCACGAGAAAGTGCAACTGATTTAGTCAAAAACTACATCAAACCAGCCCCTTTGGCAGTTAACTCCGATGTTGAACACTACCAAATTGCTATGGTGGGTAATAGTCACTCCAGTGGCCTTGCCCCAACTCTTAAGCACACGATTGAAACTATGGCGCCCGATAAAACCGTCAATGTTGAAGTGTTAGGGTTTGGCTTCACTGACAATTTGATTAGCGACTATGAAGTAGTTAAGCGCTTTACGCAACCTGATACACCCTGGACACATTTGATAATTCAGGGTCAGAAATATTCTCAGTCTATGTCGAAGTCTTATTCGACAGAAGCAACCAGACAGTGGGTCGCAATGGCCAAAACACATGGCGCTACACCTATTTTGTTTCCTGAACATCCACAAAGAGGGAATAGTGTAGAAGGTGGCTATGTTCATGGTATTCACAAGTCTATAGCTGCCGCAGAGCCAAGTTGTCTGGCACCCATAGCAAAGGCCTGGTACGGCGCTCTGGCCAGTAGACCTGAATTAGCACTACATGCTGCAGACGGCAATCATGCTGACTCCTTGGGTATCCTGTTAAGCTCTCTGGTATTCACGCAAATCATCACCGGACAATCCGTAGATACAGGAGCTACCAGTATTGTGGCCGGGGTGTCGCCCGAACTGCAAGGAGAGCTGGCTCAACATGCGGCACAGGCTATTGCTGAACAACCGGCCTGCCCGGAGAATGTTTAAAAAAGATTAAAGAGCAGGAATATCACGGTATTTATCTCTGGTGCGATAAAACAGGACAGTGAACGTATTCCGGGTTTATCGATAATGCATTTCCTGCAGTCCATACTTTTTGGCTATCACTGCAAGGCGGCCATCCAGCTGTAACCTGAGCACACCCAGATCAAGCGCCAGTGAGAGTTTTTCGCTACTCGTCAGTTTGGGAGAAAAGGCGATGTAAGCGCTCTCCCGGGGGCTGACGGATCCAACGGATTTGATTTTGTCAATGATCCCCATTCTCTTAGCCTGAAACCAGACTACCGGACCGGCATCCACATAGACATCAATGCGCTTACTTGTTAGCAGTAGCAGGCTGCGTTTTACAACATTGTCTCCGGAAATTTGCGTAATGTAGCTGTTGGGAGACGTGCGGTGAGATTTTATATAGGCATTTAGCAAGTGACCGTAGTCGTAGCCTTGGACAACACCAAGGCGCACTTTGTTGAGGGAGTGTTGATTGTTGAATGCCCAGGTGTTCTCTGCGAGTGTGAATAATGTATTTGGGCTGAGTTTGAGAATTGGGATTTTTGGAAAATAAAAATCCGGCGCGTCATCTTTGAACGCGCCCACGATCGCATGTATTTTTCCTTCGCGAGCCTGATGAATGGCTCTGAGCCAAGGCATTTCAATGTACCGCACTTCATACCCGGAGATTGCCAGTGCTTCGGTGGCGACATCAATCATAAACCCTTTGTCTTTATCATTTTCTCCGCAGTTCACCGGGCACCAGTTGTCTCCAGCAATAAGGACCAACCTGTCGCTGTTTGATAACACCGCTAGCGGAAACAAGAACAGACAAAAAAGTGTGATACGTAGCATATTGCGGTAAATGAATGATGATACAGGGAGTCTAGTCAAAAAACGTTAGTCCGGCAACGTATTGAAGAGCGCCTAGATTGCCAGTCTCTGTTTTGATATTGCTAAAGCTGCTTGTGAAACTAATACAAAGTCAGCAGAGTATTGTGCGGTTATCGTAAAGCGCCCTTTGTTTCCATAATATCCTGAATTTAATTAATATATTTTCTTACTATCTTAAAGTCATCCAGAAATCATCCGGAAGTCAGGTAGAGCGGAGCTGCTTTCGCTAGGTTATCGCTTATACAAACAGGAGAGGTAACATGATCAAACAAAAGATAGTGACGAGCTTAATGGTAACCCTGCTTATGGGCAGTTTTAGTCAGTTAACAATGGCAAAGTGTGCTCAGCCCATAGAGGCCACGCAGGCTGAATTAGAGGGAGGGTACCGGGATGTTACAGAGCTTAAAAGCGCCTTTATTGATACCGCACCAAAGCGACGAAATGATGGTTTGGCTGTAGGTGCGGTTGGTATTGATGGGGGCAACAAAGCGCTAATAATTAAATTGGCACAAGAAATAGAAAACAACATGCATGGGCAGTTCGACAGTTTACTCATCGCCCATAAGGGCAAGTTGGTGTTTGAGTCTTATTACTCTCGTGGTCGTATCAACCTGCCTCATTATCAGGCGTCAGCAACTAAGGTATACACGAGTCTGGCGCTTGGCAGGGCCATACAGTTGGGTTATCTGAGCATGGCAGATCTGGACAAACCTTTGGTGAGTTTCTTAAAGGGTCTGGATAGCAGCAAGCTGACAACAGGCAGTGATAAAATCACGCTCAATCTGGCCCTGACCATGCGCTCAGGTATTCGACTGAGTGACGAGCAAAAGAAAGGATTGGAACAAATATCTGAACAGCTTAAAGGTCAGCAACATGCTCAGGCGTTGCTGGAGCGCAGTGCTCCCATTAGTGCACAAACGCAGGCATTTAAATATCAGGATGACCCGATGCTGATCATGCATGTGATTGATGCCGTAGTGCCCGGATCCGCGGAAGCGTTTATCAAGCAAGAGCTACTTGATAAGCTGGGGATCGAGCAATATCGTTGGCAAACCGCTGATAACGGCCTTCCTGAAGCAGGCTGGCGAGTCGACATGACATCCCGTGATATGCTCAAGTGGGGCACTTTAGCCAGCAACAAAGGCAAGTGGCAGGGTGAACAGTTGATCCCGCAAGGTTACATCACAAAAGCAATCAGCCCTCAACTCTATACTGGGGATGAAGACATGTTTGGGGGCGGTAAAGATGTTTCTAAACAGGGCTATGGTTATTACTGGTGGAACGCTGAGCTTCAATCAGGAGAGAAACGTTTCTATAGTGTGTCTGCTCAGGGGGGCGGTGGTCAGTATATTATTTTGGTCGAAGAACTTGGCTTAGTTGTTGTGGTGACTGCCAATCGAAGGGAAAACAGCACACTGCAATTAATGGCAGAACGGGTGTTGCCTGCCTTTATGTAGCAGTAAATGGAGAATAACTGTCAAAGGGCTATTCTCCTTTGTAAAACAATTAATTGGTATTCTACGAGTATTGGCATAGGATCGTTATACATTCATCTCACAAAGAAATTGAAATGCGTAAAACGGTTGTTGTTGCCATTAGCGGCGCTTCAGGAAGTGGAAAAACGTCTCTGGTAAAAGTGCTTTCTGCGCGTTTCGGATGTCCCGGCATATTCTTTGATGACTATGTCGATACTCGGAGCTATCCACGGAATTTGCGGCAATGGCACGCAGATGGGGCGGATGTATCCAAAATTAAAACGCCAGCTATGAATAAGGCACTAGAATTAGGTTTTGCAGGCAGACCCGAATATGTGTTTGTTGAAGAGCCATTTGGCAAAGCACGTGCCAGCATCGCGTCGTTGATAGATTATGTGGTGCTGCTTGATCTGCCATTGGCGCTGTGTTTATCACGTGTGATCAACAGACATTTTGTCCTCAGGCAGTCGGATTCACCCAATGCCCTTCAAGACTATCTGATAAAATATCAGGATCATTTAAAAGAAATTTATGCAGACACGGTCAGTATGGCCCGGTGCAACTGCGATATGAGCATTACACAGGATCTGCCGGTTGAGGCCTGCGCTGACAAAGTGGCGGACTGGCTACAGTCGTTGCGAGTATAAGGTAAAAAACAGTGAAGGTATTGGTAACGGGTTCGGCAGGTAGAGTTGGGCGGGCAATTTATATCAAACTGATGCGTGAATACGAGGTGGTTGGTTTAGATAAAACCCCTTGTTCAACGGCTGATTTGGTTGGGGACATTCGTGATATCGATTTGTTAAACGAGGCCGTTGAGGGCATTGATGTAGTTGTCCATACAGCAGCTCTGCATGCCCCTCATGTAGGGCTGGTTGATGAAGATATGTTTCAGTCCATCAATCTAGACGCGACAAAACAACTTGCTCTGACTGGAGTTCGGGCTGGGATAAAGCACTTTGTTTTTACCAGCACGACTGCCTTGTACGGTCATGCTTCTACACCCTCAGGGCGCGCAGGTTGGATCACCGAGCAAACCGTACCTCAGCCAAAGTCGGTTTATCACCGAAGTAAAATATTGGCAGAGCAAGCATTACAAACTATCTCGACAGAGCATAGTTTGCCGGTAACGGTGTTACAAATGTCGCGCTGTTTTCCTGAGCCTGCTGATCTCATGTCAATCTACAGGCTGACACGTGGTATTGACGCCAGAGATGTGGCGACGGCACATTTATGTGCCATACAAAAAAGGTTGACGGGCTTTAGGCGTTTTATCATCTCAGGCTCCACACCTTTTAGCCGCACAGACTGTGAGCGTTTATACCAGGATGCACCGGCTGTCATCGCTGAAAAATGCCCTGACCTGATGTCGGTATTTAAGCAACGTAACTGGTCTTTGCCTAAGTCTCTTGACCGGGTATATGACTCTTCGGCCGCACGGCAGCAACTGCAATGGCAACCAACACATGATTTTAATCGAGTATTGGAGATGCTGGATACCGAAACTGCTGAGGTATTACCCTGTATACGTGGTCGCTCTCTGCCATAAACAAATTGTGCAAAAACCCGCAGAATTCGCTTAAAGTTTGTTCGGCCTGGCCGATACCAAACTACATGGATGGAGCGGAGGAGCTATGAAAATTGAAAATGCACAAGTTAATATGAGTAATAAGCATGAGGGTCAGGCCCATGTTTATGAAAAGCGGACTGAAATTTCGGATCCACCAACGTCTGAGAACGTTAACCCTACCCAGTCTGGTAATGGGGGCCAGACCCTGCAGGGGGAGGTGTCGGACGTAGACAGTACGTCGACAGAGCTGGATATGCAGACCAGCGCCAGAATGTACATCCTGAAATTGCTGGTTGAAAAACTCTCAGGCAGTGACGTTCAGTGGTATGACGCTGTGGTGGGAAAAGATATTTCACATGCTGAAATGTCCGAGATTATGTCGGCGGGAGAGCAGGAAAATGCCAGCCCAACTGAGCCTACACAGGTTATCGTCGAGCGGTTGGCACACGAGAGCCAGTCAAACGTCTTCAAAGCCGATGGGCAAATTCGGCTTGAAAGCGGGGAGCAGATCAGTTTCGCGTTTAAGTCTGTCTTCGAGCAGTCACATACCAGTTATGAACGCACCATTGAAAACGTGAATATGAAAGATCCCCTGATCATCAGTTTCACCAATCGTGCCGTAGAGTTGGACAGCGAGCGTATGGATTTTGATATAGATGCTGATGGTGACGCAGATACCTTTGCGCAACTGAAAAAGGGGTACGGTTATCTGGCATTGGATCTCAATCAAAACAATCAAATCGACGATGGTAAGGAGCTGTTTGGTGCGCTCAGTGGCAATGGGTTTGCCGACCTGGCCAAGTATGACGACGACGGAAACGGCTTTATTGATGAAAATGACAGTATCTTTGACAGCCTAAAGGTTTGGGTCAAAAACAAAGAACAGGATGAATTAGTGTCACTCAATGATGCCAACATAGGTGCCATTGCTCTGCAAAATGCAGACACACCTATGAACATCAGAGCAGACGGGCAGTTACAGGGCGCAATTCGAAAATCGGGTTTTTATCTTGATGAGAACGGAAAGCCAGGCCTTGTTCAGCAGGTTGATTATGTGGTTTAAGATCTAAATTTACGTATGCTTGGCAATTAACAGCTATGGTTCGCGCTCGTTTAAGGTACAATTGCATCTGATTGTATCGGCGCTGGGTTATTTAATATGTAACCACGCTGTCATTTACTATCAAGATCTTTACTGCTGTACGCTGATAGCTCCCTCCAGAGTTAGCTAGTGTGCGCTATGGTATTTGTTAGGTGTATTATAGTGAAATTTAAAACTTTAACTGCGTTGCTTATGGTCGGTGTGCTCTCTGCGTGCCAGACAACCCTCCACCCTGAAAATCGTATATCAATAAGTAACGTTATAGAGCAAACTACGTCAGACACCCAGATTCAAGAGGGTGAAATAAGGCTATCCAATGTGGAAGTCGGTAAATATGATCGCAAAGGTGGGCTGTATGCATTAAGCTTGAAGTCGTCAAGCTATATACAGGGTGACTACCAACACACTCCATTCTGGGTTATTGAGCCGGACTACTTGGATGCCTTCAAGGAGATATTAGCAAATTTCTTGGAGCCAACAGACGATGATGAGCCATTTAGCAGAGTTGACCTTGGCAAGGCAGGTTCAGTTATCGTCTTTCATGGCGTCGATGAACTGTCTCTGAAAAACTTCATGAATGGTTCATTTACATTTACCAGAGAAACTGTTGCTGAGCTATATCAGTTTCTGAACAAGCCTTATGTTTTGCCAGGCGCTGAAAAGCCCAATAGGGTTGGTATATAGGCAGCTCCATAGCGAGTCAGGCAGGCTCGCTATGGTTTGTTTATGAATGTAATTTTAGAGTTCCAGAATATAAATATGAACAGGGCAAGAGCGTAGCAGTATAATGCGATATTGTACCGGTCAAGCGTTCTAAAGTGAGCAAATAATGCAGTTTATATATGTAATGGATCCTATGTGTGGCTGGTGCTACGGCTTTCAGCCAGAGTTAGAGTTGTTTTTGTCCAACCGTCCCGGGGCCGAGATTAGTTGGGTTATGGGAGGCCTGGCACCTGACACAACCGAGCCGATGGATCCGGCGCTCAGAGACACCATCGCTTCTTATTGGCGGCAAATAGAGCGCAAAACCCAGGTGGTGTTTAATCATGACTTTTGGCAGCTCAACACCCCCGTGCGTGCGACTTATCAGGCTTGTCGAGCCGTGATTGCCGCACAAAGTATACGGGAAAACAGTGCTATGGACATGGCAAAAGCCATTCAGCGAGCCTACTATCAGCTCGCACAAAACCCTTCTTTGGATGACACACTGATAGCGTGCGCAGACTCCATCGGGCTCGATAAGCCAAAATTTCAGGAAGTACTGGGCAGTGCTCAGACACAAACACAACTCAACCAGCATCTGGAGTTAACACGTCGTTTAAGGGTTTCTGGCTTTCCTGCGTTGTTTTATGTCAATGAACAGGACAACGCTTATCCTCTGACATTGGGGTTTTGCAGCGCAACAGAACTTGAGCAGCGCTTTGGGCAACTGCCAACAGAATGAACTGTAATCTATTCTTACAAAATGAAACGGCCAATAAACAACACATAAGCTGTTATTTGCTACATTGATCCGCAAGTCTCTGCATATCTGACAACTGTTATAAATAAGGATTAATACAGTGAAAATTAGCAGTTCTATCCTTCTTACAATCGGTCTGTTTACCTCGTTGGCCAACGCCATCGTTATTCGACACGATGTACCTGAGCAACACTATGACGCTTCCCTTTCTGACTTTCCGCCATTGGCAACCCTTTATAACATCGGTGTCCATGGCACTTTGATAGCGCCCGACTGGGTACTGACAGCAGCCCATACCGTGTTTTGTATGAACCCGGGGCAATCAATAAAAGTGGGCAATGAGCTGGTTAAAGTATCACAGCGTTTCAGTTACCCCGAATATCGATTAGGCAAGCAACACGACATTGCTTTGCTCAGGCTATCTCAGCCAGTGACGAGTGTGAAACCGGCTGAGGTTTACAATATGCAGGACGAACAAGGTCAAGTGGTGTGGTTTATTGGAGCTGGTGGTTTCGGTACCGGTGATCAGGGAGAAACAGTCAATTATAAGGACAATAAAGGGAAGTTAAGAAAAGCGCAAAATAAAATAGTCAAAGTAACAGACGCCGATATTGTCTTTAAATTTGATGAAGGGAGCAAAGGAGAGGCGTTGGAAGGGGTCTCTGGTAATGGTGACAGCGGGGGACCTGCCTATATCAAACAAGACGGGCGCTTAGTATTACTCGGTGTGAGTTCACGAACAGATTCCTGGTTTTACGATGTCGGTGAATATGGCGTTACTGAGCTTTATACCCGAGTTTCGTCTTATCAGAGCTGGATTGAGCAAGTGATTGGCGCGAAAAGCGATACTGCCAGACGTCAATTAGCCAGCGTGGATCCCTTTTTGCACGAAAACATGGAAGAGAAAAGGATGGATGCATTGTGCAGCTCACTGTCCTTATGAAAAGTGAGTTAGCTAAAAAAGTAAGCCATTTTTTAATCGTCTCAGTTTTTTATAGGGAACTCAGTATTAAATGACCTTCGCTGACCATAGTTGCATTGAGCAGGGTTCAGAGAAGGTCAATCCAGTTTTATCAGCTGAGGGCTTGCCGGAGTTGCTGCATATAACGATCGCCATCAATTACATTGCCAAATGAGATAACACGCTTCGAGTGTGTATCGACAAAAACAGGCTGTTCTTTTTTACCGCTATCCACAATGATGTTTAGTGACATTGACAGCTCTTTAGGCGGGCTTTGTGAATGTAAGTCCTGAGACTTATCCATATAAAGCACACACCCTTCTTCTAATACAAAGTCGCCATTGAAATGAATATCAATCTCTTCGCCTTCTTCATAGGCGCTGCCTTTATGTTGATACTCATACATGTGTGTTGTATAGCCACTGCCACTTAGTCCCAGCGTCAATAACTCGAAATTGTGGTCATGACATAAGCCGTATGCGAACAGGTTTTCATCATCTTTAGTGTAGTCGCTGTCTGTTCTTGGCTCCCACACAACGGCACGTAGCATCAAGGTATCATCTTTATATAGTACAAATGAGTTCTTACCGTATGAATTGGCTTCGGGGTGCTGAAGTGATTGCATAATATGATCCAATACATCGGGAATATTCGCTCTCAGCCCCATTAACTGGTCTACCAGGCCTGGCGTGTCACACAGTCTCTGACCTTCTTTCATATTGTTTTTAATAAACGCCATCAATCCTGCAATGGAATTAGGGGCAACGGTTTTTGGTGAGTAAAATTCCATATGACTAACACGCCTCTTCAAATTCTGTTAACTGAGCCAGGGTAGCTTTGGCTTGCGCTCTGATGATTTGGCAGGGGTCTTCTAAGAGCTCAATTAATGTACTTTTTGCCAGCTGATGGTCCACCTTGAACAGTTCCACCAGAGCTTGCCAACGAATGGCATTTATTCTGTGTTTGGTGAGTGCACTCAGGTACGGGGCGCCTGTTGCACCAAATTGAGGTAAAAACCCGACAAGGACCTTATATCTTTCCAGATTTTGAGTACCAGAGTAACTTGCGATTTTATTGCCCGTTGCAATTTCATATTGCGGGCATACGTCTCGCGTGACTGATTTATTGTGCAGGGCAACGACGACTTTTTCTTGTTGTCCATGAAATACGTAAGCGTAATCTTTTGCCTGTATTTTCAGGTTTTTAGTCTTAGTAAGGTTATTTTCATCGGGTAATGCGAGTACACCATTGAGCTCCGGATAGACGCTCACTGCATAATGATGATCTGAAATAACACAGTATAAAGACTCGGATGCAAACGTGTTTGCTACACCACTTTGAGTTGCAAAAGCATCCAAAGTAATAAGCATTAGCCAGGTATCATCTTCATATAGTGTAATACCCCTGCGGCCGATTTTACCCAAAGAAGTGCTATCTTTGCACGCAACCATGTGCTCAATTTGTGTTTTGAATTGCTGTTTTTCCACATAGTCAAAGAATGTGTTTTCGAGACCTTCAACTGAGCTGCTTGTCGATAACATACTTATAAAGTTATCAGTCATCATATGCCGTCCTTTTATACTGCCATAATACGAAATTGTTTCGTGAAAAGAGGTGAAGTAGCGATACCACTGCTACTTCGACCTATCTATAGCGCTATCTACTTACTTGATACCGATAAACTCAGGTGGAAGTGAAGTGCCATAGCCGCCTGCGATTTCTTTCAGATTAAGTGCTTCAATCGTTTTTGGTGTAAATGTTTTTGGATTGTTCATTCTCATATCCTCAATTAAAATTTATTAGTGTGGATTGGCTCGTGGTAGCCGAAGAAACTTGGACCAACGATGCCAGCTACATTTCGCTAATTAATGGATACCGATGAATTCAGGTGGTAATTCAATACCATATCCGCCAGAGATCTCTTTAAGGTTTAGCGCTTCGATTGTTTTTGGTGCAAATGTTTTTGAATTTTTCATTGTTATATCCTCAGTTAAAACTTAATGTTTTCGATTGGCTCGTGGTAGCCGATGAAAATTGGACGGTCAATCCCGATACCGCCACCGGTAACGTTTTTTAGTTGTAGTTCTTCGATTGTTTTAGGTGTAAATTGATTTACTTTTTTCATTGTTTTTTTCCTAAATTAAAACTTAATATTTTCAACTGGCTCGTGGTAACCGATGAAAACAGGGCGGCCATCCCAGAACCTGTCACCGATACCGCCACCGGTAACGTCTTTTAGTTGCAGTGCTTCGATTGTTTTAGGTGTAAATTGGTTTGCTTTTTTCATTGTTTTTCCTTAATTAAAACTTAATAACATCAATTGGATCTTGGTAGCCAATAAATACTGGGCGGTCAATGCCTGCACCGGTTACGGCTTCTTTAAGTTGTAATTCATCAATTGTTACTGGGTTGAACGATTTTGATTTGCTCATTGTAATTACTTCCTCTATTAAGGCTGGCCGATGAAAATTGGTGGCTCAAAAATGCCGCCGCCGTTAACGGCAGATTTTACTTCTAATGCGTCAATAACTTGTGGTGTAAAGGTTTTGCTTTTGCTCATGGTATTACTCCAATTATTTACATAAAACGAGGCTTTCTAAACGCTTCGTTATATGTTCTTGTTATTTATAGTCTTCAGGGAATGTAGGTACTATATCAGGCGGAAGCTCACCACCAGAGTTAGTGCGTACACAATCATTTGTAAGTGTTTTCATGTTGTTTATACCTTTTATGTCAAGTTCACGAACTAAGCTGACTTTACATTTTTGAGCGTCTCACCTAGTCGACGCCACACAGAATGGATGAAAACCCTGGCAAATGCAAAATACACAGAAATTGAAAAATAACAAATAAAAACAATGGCCTATCTTTTTTTGTTATACGCAGGTAATAACTAGGTTGTTCAGTAATATTACTTGCGTAAATAATGCTTAAAAAATGTATTGTGAAAGGTTTCTGATGATAACCTTTTACAGTAATGATCATCTTATGATGAGTGAGAATTACTTGGTGAGTTTTAGCTGCTCTTCACGTCTATTTACTCTTGGTTGCATTTAAAAGTGTATTTCAAATTTGCCTGGTGGATTTTAAATTGCTAGCGCTATGCATAATGTGTGGGATGATTAAATTGCCGCAAGGAAAGGGGGTGTTGTCTGAAATTAAAAAGATGTCATCTAAGTAATATAGTCTGGTGATTTCACTGCTTGGCAATGAACTCTTTATTTTATGTGGTACAATAGGCTGGATGATGTATTTAAAACTAAAATTGTAATCACTGTTTTTTTAAATAATTGATAAGCCTCTGCCTAAAGCCCAAATATGTGTAATAAGCTTTGATGTAACCTATGTTATTTATTTCCTACCCGGTTTGATTAAGATGATTTTTTGGTTTTAAAGATATAAGTTTTTATCGGATCATGAATTACTGTAATTGAGGGAAGTTAGATGAATTCACCCCTAAACGAAGAGAGCTCACAATATGATGACTACAGAAAATATGGTATGTATTTGCTGTTAGGGATACTTTTTTTCGGTTTTATCTTAGAGGTTTTTATTGGAAGTCCGAAAGACCGTGCTTTTAAAAACGAGTTGACGACTCTAAATACCGAGCTAGCAGAGGGGGACCCGAAAATCAGGGTAGTCAATTATAGTAAATATGATAAACGCCTCCATTTGCGCATTGACTATTCCGATGGCGCTGAGCTAATAAATGGAGCACGCAGACCAAACAGGCAAGCTATCAAAGATATATACAAAGCCAGTTTATTGGAGAAGGTGTGCCAGGCAGAGCTTTTCATTGAAATGTTGGAGCAGGGACAGGTTATTGAAATCAACTTTTTTGACAAAGATCCGTCTAATCGCCCGGATCAGATGTTCAATTTGAGAGTAAGCCATGAGCGGTGTCATGGCGCGCAAGATAAAGATCAATAAAGCGATAAGGCCTGCACAGAATCTGGCATCACAACTTTTAAACTGAATTGTTTCACATAAAAGCACGCGATGCCAAAAAGTATCTATAAAGGATGTCTTGTTCTTTATAGGTGGCTTTCACACTCCAGTGCAGGCAATACAATATCTACCCACACCAGACGATGATCTGATGATGACGCTCTGTCTGCCACCAGCTCTGCGCCCGCCTCGCCACTCGCTGGCCAGAACACACCACTGCCGCTGACGGCAAGATCAGTAGAGGGCAGTACGTAATCTGCTCGCATTCCCCAGTGTGCGGTATGGGTAGCTGAATGTGGATTGTCCGGCTTATTGAGTTGCCCACCTTGTGAAGTTGGTGCAGGGTAGTCGTTAACGCGCGGGTGGGTTAGCAACTGATCAATGGCACCCGGGTAGGCATCACCATCAACCGGGCTGGCATTCAAATCGCCCAGGATTACAAATGACTCATCTGCAAATCCACCAGCTCGTCCTTTGTCGTCATAAATGTAGTCGTTACCTGAAGCGCTAATGTAGTCTTTCCACAATCTTAGCTCATCATGATTACGCTTGCCGTTTCTGTCTTCCGGACCATCGAACACCGGTGGTGTAGGGTGACTGGCCAAGACGTTGAGCTGTTTGTTGCATATCTGTACAGGAATATCCCAGTGCGACTTCGAGGACAAGCGCATGGCGGATACCTCTTCTGCTGAGTACCAACTACTGCCATCTTGCTCCGCGGGCATCAGGTTCCCTGGCATATCTTTCCATAGGAAATGCTGAAACGTTCTTATCTGCTCCTGTTTGATTGGATATCTAGATAGTAACACCATGGCATACTGGCCTGGGTACTTACCAAACCCATAATGAGTCAGGCGAGCATTATCACCAGTAAATGGCGTTGTTACGCCGGTATTAACTGGTGCCAGATACACATAAGGATACTCAATGGGCGCAAAGCCATTCTGGGATACTTCAAGGTAATCATGTTTAAACAAGTTAATGCCTTGCTCTGATTCTTCTATATAGTCGAACTCGTTTAGCAGAATAATGTCGGGCCGGGTGCGTTGAATGATCTGTGCGATATTATTTATCTGCTCATACTCGCCACTTTTTAACGCAAAGGTTAACGCATTGCCAGAGAGTGACTGTTGATTCGACATATCATAATTAGTCGCCTCCATACTGACATTAAACGTGGCCACTCTCAGAGTCTGCTCACTTGTTGGCTGTGAGTCTGAGGAGAGTGTGGTTGAAGTGCTCTGACAACCTGTATTTAAAACGGTGGCGGCCAGTGCTAAAGGTAAGAAAATCGGTTTCATTGTTAGCCTGATACAGATGAATACTCATTTCACTATACCGTTTTTCTGCAAAGAAATGTGTTAATATTTCGTTGTGTGTTTGATTCTAAGTCTAGGTTTAATAAGGAGCTTACCGGTATGAGTCGACGATATGGCATTGTTTTATTACTGCTCGCAACCCTTACCGCTTTCTTAGTTGCCGTTGCGCATATGTCATGTATTTACTTTGGTCCGCAGTGCTATGCGGCCCAGATGGCACCGCCATTTGTGGTGGAGTCTGCTCGCGCAGGCACGCTGATGGCACCGCTACTGACAGTGGCTGTATCTGCGATTTTTATCTTACTGGGTTGCTATGCGCTATCTGCCGCTCGGTTTATTCGACGATTGCCTTTTTTGCGGCTGGGTATTTATAGTATATCTGCTGTCTGTATTGTACGGGGGGTGTTGCCCATTCAATTGTTTTTTCGTTATCCGGAAAAAATCAGTGAGCCTGTACTAATAGCTGGCATTGTCTGGCTGGTCGTTGGGCTGTGTTATCTGTTTGGTTATCGGGCGGTCAAAAAATATACCATGCATTGAGCTCTGTCAACCGCGACCTGCATTTTGCAATTCGCTCAGGACATCCGGGCCAGGGACCTGAGCGGGTTGGCCTTACCCTCAGAGCTTGGCTTTATTCACCATGGCTTCTATATGTTTTATAGCAATCCAGGGGTCACTTTCATCAAACAGGTGCGAGGCGTATTTCATTGTTACCGCTTCGGTATTTTGGTTCAGCTTCGCCAGCTTCTCTTGTGAGTCGTTCCAGGTCTGTGTGTAGACATCAATATCAGCGTAACTCATTTTAGTTTGCCTGATGGTTACATGAGGGATGCCGCGCGATAATACGGTAACAGGCAGATCATCTTTAATTTTATAAAGCGCAGAATGGCTGGAGGCCTCGGCAAAGTCCTCAAACGAGTTATGTTCACGCTCCCAGTTGATGATCATCTCCATCGTGTCCCAACCGGGTTTTGACATATTTGCTTTCAAGGCGTCGAACCAGGATTCATGGGCTGTGTCTATCAGCACCATTCCTTTTACTTTGTCAGGGTATTTGCTGGCGTAGGCACGGGCGACAAAACCGCCAAAAGAATGCGGTACCAGCACCAGAGACTCGACTTTCAGGTGTTCAACCAGCCCAGCCAATTCGTCGCGCAGTTCAACCATAGTTCTGACCTTGGGGTTCTCGTACTGGCTTTTGCCATAACCAGCCCGGTCATAAAAACACAACCGATAACCCTCTGGGTTGGCATTATGCAAGGTGTTTTTATAGGTAGTATGCGCGTCAAGCCCCATACCAGAGACCAGTAATGCCGTGACTTTACCTTGCCCCTGACAGGCATAGGCCAGCGTTTTTCCTCCGATTTCTGTGTATTGATAGTTATGGGTATCCTGAGATTGGCCAGCCTGGCCTGCAAATGTGGCGCCTAACAGCACGACGACGGCGAGTTTGTTCATAGTACAAGTTCCTGTTGTGAATTGTTTATTATTTGATTTACCACAGATAGCTTATCGCAAATATTATTGAACTTTCAATAAATATTGAAAGTTCATCGCTGAACTTTTTCTTTTCCGGTTTCGTAAAAGATGGCATATAACCAAATCTAACAGGGCTGCGCGTGAAAAAAACACTTTACTGGTTTACACAAGATCTGAGGCTTGATGATAACCTCGCACTGGATTTTGCTGCTCAAAATAGTGATGCGCTGATGTTTGTGTATGTGATTAACCCAAGGTATCGCACCCAGACCAATCATCGCTGTAAATTACTTGGCGACAGACAGGCAGCGTTCATCGCTGACTCCCTTATGACGTTAGACAGCCAATTAAAAGCCTGCGGGCACAAGCTTTTTGTGCTTGAAGGTGAGCCCAACCTCTTGTTGCCGGAAACGGTATCAAAGTGCCAGATAAATCAGGTGATCTGTGCGGAACCGATTGGCTTTTATGAGCGTACAATACTGCAGCATACGCGCCGGGCACTGGGACCTGTCCCAGTACACAGCTTCTGGCAACATACTTTGTTTGACCAAGCTCAAATCCAGACATTAAACAGCGATTTAGGCAGTTTTACTCAGTTTCGTAAGCGGGTTGAAAAGGCACCTTTGTCAGTGGTGACGTCCTGCCGTTTTGACCCCAGCAACTTACCGGCACCACTGGTCATTGAGGATCACTCCCTGGCTTTCATACAGTTGGAGCAGTGGCAAGCACAGCTCCAATCAAACCTGTCAGAAACCAGAGTACCGCTGGATTTTCCAGCGGGCGAAGAAGCAGCTCAGGCGCATCTTAAAGATTATTTTGAGAGCGGCGTGGCAAGCAGGTATAAACAGACCCGCAATGAACTGGATGGCTGGCTGAACTCAACAAAAATGAGTCCTTACCTGGCGCTGGGCAATTTGTCACCCCGCCAGGTTTGGTGGGCAACCGAAGCGTTTGAGAAGCAAGTGGAGGCCAATGAGTCGACCTACTGGATCAAGTTTGAGCTGTTGTGGCGTGAATATTTTCAATGGCTTAGCCTCAAGCTTGGGGCAAAGCTTTACCGTTTTCAGGGGCTGGCTCAGACAAAGCCCTTAACTACTTTTATGAGCGAGCGTTTTCAACGCTGGTGTGAAGGTTGCACCCCCTCTGCTTTGGTTAACGCACTAATGAACCAGCTGAACGAAACGGGATATATGTCAAATCGGGGCAGGCAAATTGTCGCCAGTTATTTTGTGCACGAACTGGGGTTGGACTGGCGCTATGGCGCAGCTTATTTTCAGCAACAGCTGCTCGATCATGATGTCGCCTCAAACTGGGGAAACTGGCAGTACATCGCGGGCGTCGGTGTTGACCCTCGGGGTGGTCGTCACTTTAACATTGAAAAGCAGGCACACCAGTATGACGAGCATGGTTTGTTTGTACAAAAGTGGCGTGGTGAGCAAGGCGTCACGGCACTAGATAGTGCAGATGCTGCGGACTGGCCGATACCAGCAGAGGTCGATGCATGAGTGTTGCGGTTGTCTGGCTTAAACGCGATCTCAGATTGTCTGACCACGAACCTTTGTGTCAGGCGATAACCGGTGGCGCACCTGTACTTCTGCTGTACTGTTTCGAGCCTATGTTGCTGGAAGATCCGCATTATTCGCCGCGTCACTGGCAGTTTGTATTACAGTCTTTACAGGATATAAGACAACGTATTCCGGACGGCGCGTTATGGGTCTCAGACAAACCTGCGCTGGATACGCTGGAGCACATCCACAACACGTGGCAGATATCGGGTTTGTATTCTCATCAGGAGATTGGACTGGCCAACACGTTCGAGCGAGATAAGGCGGTGTCAGCATGGTGTACAACACAGGGGATACACTGGTCAGAGTCCCGCAGTGGTGTAGTGCAACGCGGGCTGAGGCAACGACAGAGTTGGGACAAGCAATGGCAGAAAACCATGCGTTCCATATGCGCGACGCCTGACTTGTCTCAAATAAATTGGTTTAAGTTGCAAGCGAGCGAAGGAAGACTTGATGAAATCCAGCAGAGGTTTAGTGTCCCTCCTGGCACTTTTCAGCCTGGTGGAGAGTCTCAGGCACATCGTGTTCTGGAAGAGTTTTATCAGGGGCGGGGCAAAGGCTATTCATATAGTCTTTCAAGTCCCTTATTGAGTCAGCAGGCCTGCTCGCGTATGTCTGCTTATCTGGCATGGGGTAACATCAGTTTGCGTCAGGTGTACCAGAGTGTGCTGGCCCACTGGAAAATGGTTGGCTGGCGCCGCACTCTGGTGGCCTTTTCTTCCAGGCTGCACTGGCATTGTCACTTTATTCAGAAGTTTGAAAGCGAATGCGAGATGCAGTTCAGGCACATTAACCGGGGCTATGAACAGCTGCCGCGCTGCACCGGCGATGAGGCGCAGCGCAGGTTGCACGCCTGGGAAACGGGCAACACCGGGATCCCTATGGTAGATGCCTGCATGAAGTGCCTGATTGAAACTGGCTATATTAACTTTCGTATGCGCGCCATGCTGGTGAGCTTTTTATGTCACCATCTTGAGCTTGACTGGCGCGCCGGGGTTGCGCACCTTGCTCGCCTGTTTCTGGATTTTGAGCCTGGCATTCATTACAGCCAGTTTCAAATGCAGGCAGGCGTGACGGGCATTAACATCATTCGTATTTACAACCCTGTTAAGCAGGGGGAAGAAAAAGACCCCGATGGCGAATTTGTGAAAACCTGGCTGCCTGCGCTCAGAGACATTCCATCGCCGCTGGTCCATCAGCCGTGGACGCTTTCTCCAATGGAGCAGTTGATGTACGGCATTGAACTTGGCAAAGACTACCCCGAGCCGATTGTTGATTTAAAGCTAAGCTATAAAGCAGCCCAGGAATTGCTGTGGCAGTGGCGCAAGAAACCTCAGGTAAAAAAAGAGGCGCAGCGGATCTTAAAACGACACGTACGGCCAAGTTAAAAGCTGGATGAGAGAATGAAGAAATCACAGTTACCGCAAAAAACTTGCCCGGTCTGCCTGCGTCCTTTTTACTGGCGCAAGAAATGGCAACGGGACTGGCCCAATGTTAAGTATTGCTCCAAACGCTGTGCAGGCAGCAAGTCAACGCAGAGAGAACCTCATGAGTAAGCAACTGAGATTAATCCTGGGCGATCAGCTTAATGCTGGTCACACCTGGTACAAAGAAAAATCCCACGATGTACTGTATGTGGTGGCCGAGCTACATCAGGAAGCCAGTTACACACGCCATCATGTTCAAAAGGTGTGTGCGTTTTTCGCTGCAATGCAAGCCTTTGCGCAGGCACTCGAATCGGCCGGGCACCGGGTACTTCACCTGACGCTGGATGATACTCAGGATTTTGCCTCTCTCCCTGAACTACTGACGCATCTGTTTAGCGAGCACAACATCAGTCATTTTGCCTATCAGCTCCCTGACGAATATCGGCTGCGCACGCAACTGGCACAGTTTTGTGAGTCGCTTTCAGTCACATCAAGTGTGTATGACACTGAGCATTTTTATCTCGCCGACGAACAGCTAAGTCGTTACTTCAAGCGCGACAAGCGTCATCGCCTTGAGCACTTTTATCGCAAGATGCGCAGCGAATTTAACGTGTTGATGATCGATGGTGAACCGCAGGGTGGCCAGTGGAACTTCGACAGCGATAACCGCAACAAACTCAAAGCGGCGGATCTTGCCGATATCCCCGAGCCACTGGTGTTCGCTAACGATGTCACTGACATTTTAGCGCGACTGGAACGTCACCAGATCAAAACCATAGGGCAGGCAGATAAGCAGTTATTGTGGCCGGTTAACCGGGTTCAGGCAAAAGACTTGCTGACGTTTTTTTGCCAACATTGTTTGCCGTCTTTCGGACGATTTCAGGATGCCATGACGGGCAAGCTGATAGAGTTGGGTGAAGACCGGGGCTGGAGCTTGTATCACTCCCGCCTGTCTTTTGCGATTAATGCCAAAATACTCAGCCCAAAAATGGTGGTCGATGCGGCCATTGCGGCCTTCGAGCAGTCTCAGGGGACCATCAGCCTGGCTCAAATCGAAGGCTTTGTCCGCCAGATCATTGGCTGGCGTGAGTTTGTGCGGGGGATTTATTGGGCCAATATGCCTCAGTATGCACAGCTCAATCATTTGCAGGCCAAGCGTGCTCTGCCATCCTGGTTCTGGAACGGTGAGACCAAAATGCGCTGTCTCAGTCATGCTATCACCCAATCGCTGACCTATGCCTATGCGCATCATATCCAGCGCCTGATGGTCACAGGTAACTTCTGCCTGGTGGCTGGCATTGACCCGGATGAGGTCGATGACTGGTATCTGGGCATTTATATCGACGCCATCGAATGGGTTGAAATGCCAAACACCCGGGGCATGAGCCAGTTTGCTGATGGCGGCATTGTTGGCTCTAAGGCCTATGCGGCCAGTGGCAACTACATTAAAAAAATGAGCGACTATTGCGGCGATTGCGCCTACAAGGTGACAGAAACCGTCACTGACTCTGCCTGTCCGCTCAATGCCTTGTACTGGCACTTTATGCAGCACCACCATGCACAGTTTGCCAGTAACCCGCGCACCAAAATGGTATACAGCAACTGGCTGAAAAAGTCAGACGAAGACAAACAAGCCGTGCTCGAGCGCGCCAGGCAGATACTCGACAATATTGAACGGCTTTAACGCTGGCGTCCCGGGAGGCGTATCAGTGCATTAGAAACAGTGATAAATGAGGAAGGTATAGAGATGATCAAACAGCTTAGTCGGGAAGATCTGGCAAATATGCAAGAGCGGGAAAGGGCACGGTTCGTAAATAGCTTGTCCGGGTTTAAAAGTGCCAACCTGGTCGGCACACAAGATACACAGGGCAACCCAAACCTGGCCATTGTCAGCTCGGTGTTTCATATCGGTGCCAATCCGCCGCTGATAGGCATGATCATTCGCCCAGATACGGTACCAAGAGATACCTTGAGTAATCTTAAAGCCACAGGTTTTTATACACTGAATCATGTGAATGCGGAAATCTGGCAACAAGCGCACCAGACTTCAGCGCGTTATGCGCCCGGCGTTTCTGAATTTGCGCAGGTCGGGCTGGAGGTTCAGCAAGTAGCGGGCATTGCTGCGCCTTATGTAGCGCAAAGCCAGCTTAAGTTTGCGCTGGCGTTGCGTGAGGTGCAAAAGCTGGAGATCAATGGCACCATTATGGTGATTGGTGAGGTGATGGACATCCATCTGCCGCAACAGAGCATTAAAGCCGATGGTTATATCGACATCGAGTCTCTCAATACAGTCGCTATTTCCGGACTCGACAGTTATCATAAAACCCAAAGGCTGGGCCGATTGAGCTATGCAAAGCCTGAACAACCGCCCAGAGCGCTGAGTCTGGACGGCGAATAGCTATCGCAAAAAGGAGCATTAAGCGCAAGGTGACAACCGCTTTTTATAAAATATGGTACTCAACCATTGCAGCAATGCTGTTATTGGCCTGTAGCGCAGTTTTAGCAGCGTCAAAAATAGAGGTAACAGACTCAGGGGTAAATGGGGTTTATATCGTATCCGTGTCTGATCCCGACGAGCCAGCGACTGAGCTGCTTACATTGTGGCTGGGCGCAGCAAAAGAGTTGTGTGCGGGTACCGCCTATCGCGTTGAGCCTAAAGGTCATCCGGTGGTGCGGGAGAAACGCTGCAGCGACGCTGTGAAGTTAGTCCACAATGACTTGCAATGCCTTGAGGTAGATGCCAGCGTGTTCGGAAAAGTGATCTGTGAACAAGCCCCGCCTTCAGCATCTCGCTAAAAGCGGGCCCTGCGCTTATTTAGTCAATCGCATTGCCAGAGCATTGATCTCCCGAAGGACACTCTGGCGATTCATTTCCATAAAGATCCATAGCTTAGTGGCTATTTGCACCAGTAAACCGGCGATAAACCACACCGCCCAAAAGACCTGATCCATCACCGATGTGGCAATATAAAAACGATAACCGCTGTATACAAAACCTAAGGTGATCAACAGGGCGCTGATAGACGCCAAAATCACCCAAAAGCGGGTATTGCCCTGATATACATTGCCCAACATAGTGAACAGGCCTTTTTCCTCAGCGAGGATCGGGGCCATCTCTGCTTGCTCTTGCTGTAATGCTTTACTGATCTCTTTGTCTAAATTCATGATGCTTACTCCTCGTTAACCATGGCACGCAATTGGGATCGTGCGCGGTTTAATCTCGATTTAACGGTGCCCTGGGGGACATCCAGTATGTTGGCGATGTCTCTGAGAGACATCTGCTCTAAGTAAAATAAATACACGCAGTAGCGCTCGTCGTCTGCAAGCTGATTTATCAGTGCCAGAATGCTCAGCGAGGTATCCAGATCCGGTGTCTCGTAGGCGTGTTCAGGCTGACTGTCTTCGAACCGACTTTCGCCTTGCTTTTGACTGATAAAGCGTCGATAGATGGCCCTGAACACCCAGGCGCGAAAAGCACTGGGCTCTTTCAGCTGCCCGAGCTTTTTCGCCACACTGGTCCAGACATCCTGACAGATATCATCTGCACAGGCGCGCTGGCCACTGAGTTTCATTGCAAACCGCCAGCTTGGCTGATAAAACGCTTCGCATAAGGTTTCGAACGCACGCCGGTTACCCAGTTGGGCAGACAATACCAGTAATGCGGCCTTTGATGGTTCCATGCTATTCCTTGTGGCTTTTTCTACAAGACGGCGCAGCACATAAAAAGGTTCACGAGCATCAGATTATTTTTCCCAGTAAGGGATGTCGCCGAAATAGCGGGTCAGGTAATCAATAAAAACCCGTACTTTAGGCGCGAGTAATCGGGAGCTGGGGTAAACCAGCCAGATGGCGGTATCAGACTTCAAAGGGTAGTCCGCGAGCACCTCAACTAACTCTCCAGAGCGTAATGCCTGATAGGCACTCCAGCGCGAGTTAATGGTGATCCCAAGGCCAAGTTGACAGGCTTCTCTGATGGCATCGCCATTGTCGGCGCGCAGCTGACCCTGAACTTTAATGGTCTGGACGCCATCTTGGGTATGAAAAGACCAGTGTTCCAGCCCAGAGAGCGTAATGCAGGCATGAGAGCGCAAATCCTCAGGACTTTGTGGCTCTCCTTTAAGGGCCAGATAATCGGGAGCTGCAGTGAGCAGGCGAGTATCTGTTGCTAACCTCTTGGCCACCAGAGTTGAGTCTTTCAGCGCACTATTTCGGATGGCAAGATCAAACCCGCCTTCAACCAAGTCCGCAATGGTGTCGGAGAGTTTCAGGTCAAGCTTAATGTCTGGATAAAGCGCAAAAAAGCCGGGTAAAGCCGGCAGAACGTGCATGCGGCCAAAGGAGGCGGGCATGGTCAGCCTCAGTTTGCCACTGGGTTTGGTGGTGCCTGCGCCGATGGCGGCGCGGGCGGCTTCAATGCCGTTTAATACATCCTCGGCATGGGGCAAAAACGCCTGTCCTTCTTCGGTTAAAGCGACCTTGCGGGTGGTGCGGTGCAGTAGTCTTACGCCCAAGTCGGTTTCAAGCTTATGAATATGACTGCTCGCGACCGCGGCTGACAGCCCCAGGTCCTGACCTGCCTGACTGATGTTGTGGGTGGAGGCAATGCGGATAAACAGCTTCAGATGTTCAATGTTCATTATCAACAAAATACATAAAGTGATTATAAAACCAAGTCTATTATCAAAATACTGAAAGGCAAGTATAGTTTTCGTCATCAACACAGGAGAGCTCAATTATGAAAGCAATGGTTTTGAATCAATATGGTGATGACGCCGAATTTAGCGCAACTGAGGTTGCTAAACCCAGCGTGAGCACCGGTCATGTGCTGGTGCAAGTTGCAGCCAGCAGTGTTAACACCGTGGATACCATGATCCGTACCATGGGTGAGGCGCTGCCCTTGTCACCAGCTTTACCTGCCATTTTGGGGATGGACTTTGCCGGTACAGTGGTTGAGGTAGGCGAAGGCGTAACCGGCTTTGCACCAGGCGACGAAGTTTATGGCTGTGCTGGTGGGCTGGCCGACTTACAAGGTGCACTGGCGGAATATATGCTGGCCGATGCACGATTGATTGCACGTAAACCGCGTAATCTGAGTATGCGAGAAGCAGCGGCGTTACCCCTGGTTGGGATCACCGCCTATGAAGGGTTACAACGTGGGGATATTAGCGCAGGCCAACAGGTACTAGTGCATGGCGGCTCTGGTGGGGTCGGTCATGTGGCATTGCAGTTAGCTAAGCATTTTGGCGCCCGTGTTTATTCTACCGGCGGCGGTGAAGCCCAGCTGGACTTAATTCAGCGTCTGGGCGCCGAACCAATCAACTATAAAACCGAGTCGGTTGCCGACTATGTTGCTAAGCACACCGATGGCAAAGGGTTTGATCTGATCTTTGACTCGGTCGGGGGAGCTAATATGGCCAACTCGTTTGAGGCGGTTGCACTCAATGGTCATGTTGCCTCAACGGTCGCTATGGTGGACCTTGATCTGTCGCTGGCGCACTTTAAAGGGCTATCTTTGCATGTGGTCTTTATGCTGATCCCTATGTTGCATAATCACAAACGTGAAGCACATCATCATATTCTGAACGAGTTAACAAACATAGTCGAAGCTGGTGAGCTAAAACCGGTACTGGATGAACAGCGTTTTGAGTTAGCCCAGGCAGGGCAGGCGCATGCACGTCTGCAAAGTGGTGCGGCGATGGGCAAAGTGGTGATTGATGTTTAGCGCTATTTGTTAGTATCTTTTGTAAAAGATAGGAAACAGCGTCTAAAGTATAAGTGCTTAATGGACAGGGACTAATAACTTATGATGCTGGATTTGGGCCTCATTTTAGCGGGTATTGCCATGCTGACTCTGGGTGGTGAGGCGCTGATCCGAGGCGCAGTGGCTGCGGCTCGGCGGTTGCGCGTTTCACCTTTGCTCAGTGGCCTGGTGATTGTCGGGTTTGGCACTTCAGCGCCTGAGTTGGTGGTCTCTGTCGATGCTGCAGCTCAGGCTCAGCCCGATATAGCCATGGGGAATGTGGTTGGCAGTAATATTGGTAATATCTTGTTGATCCTTGGATTGTGTGCGTTGATAAGCCCCATGTCTGTACAGCCACTGATCCTGCGACGTGATGGGGTTATCATGGTGCTGAGTTCTGTGTTGCTGGCGGTACTGATAGGTGGTCAGGGACTTTCGGCTACAGACAGCATTATACTGTTGGGGGCACTAGTCGGTTATCTGGGCATTGCTTACTGGAGCGAAAAAAACCACAGTTCACCTGCTTCTGAAATGTATGCTGATGAGGCAAAAGAAATTGAAGTCGTGCCAGATGCTGCCTGGCGCATTATCTTGTTTTTGGTCGCCGGCTTGGCGCTGTTATTACTGGGTTCTCAGGTGCTGCTGAAAGGGGCGGTGGGCCTGGCTCAGCATTTTGCTGTTTCACAAGCGGTGATCGGTTTAACCTTAGTGGCGGTGGGCACCTCCTTGCCCGAACTGTCTGTCTCTTTGATTGCCGCAATGCGTCGCCATGCCGATGTTGCCATTGGCAATGTGCTGGGCAGTAATATCTTTAATATCCTTGGGATCCTCGGGGTTTCTGCTTTACTACAGCCACTACCAGCTCACCCTCGCGTGTTGCAGTTTGATTTGTGGGTGCTACTTGCCAGTGCGTTTATTTTGTTGTTTTTCCTGTTCACCGGGCGTCGCCTAAGTCGACTGGAAGGCGGCGTGTTACTTAGCGGCTATATAGCTTATCTTATCCTCAGTTTTAAGGTCTTTGGAAGTTAGTCAATACATTACTCATTTAAGGGTATAACTCTGCCACTGACCGTGCAAAACGCCACTCATATTGAGCATCCTGAAAGTCAAATTTTTGCCAGATTTGTGTCAAGATCGTCTGACTTCAAAGCCGGATGTTAAATTAAGTGGTTGGTATGGCACAGCTCTTGACACTGTGATAGGTGAATTTTCTAAGTCTTACTAACAGTGAAATTACTAACCTATTGAAATGATTGAATATAGGTAAATGTTCCGAGAAGGTAAGGCAGATCATCGACAAGAACAATAACCAATCTGGTGCATTTGAGGATCCCATACCGCGCAACTTGCACCAAAAGGGGGCAATATGAACTATTACGAAGTAAATTTTGATGGCCTGGTCGGCCCAACGCACAATTACGCCGGGCTGTCGTATGGTAATGTGGCGTCCAAATCAAATGCCAACAAAATCTCGAACCCAAAACAGGCGGCACTTCAGGGGCTCGAGAAAATGTGGCACCTGGTTCAACTGGGCCTGCATCAGGGTGTAGTTGCACCTAATGCCCGACCGGATTTAATCACGCTCAGAGCTTGTGGTTTCACGGGCTCAGACAGTGCGATGATAAGCAAAGCAGCAAAAGTTCAGCCTCAACTGCTTAAGGCATGCTACTCAGCTTCTTCAATGTGGACAGCAAACGCGGCGACGGTATCACCGAGCTGCGATTCGGCAGACGGAAAACTACACATCACGCCTGCCAATCTGAATAACAAGCTACACAGGGCCATTGAAGCGCCTCAGACCAGTCAGATCCTCAAAGCCATGTTCAGTAATCCTGACTTTTTCAGTCATCATGATGCACTGCCACAGCACCCATTGTATGGCGACGAAGGCGCGGCAAACTACACGCGTCTGGCAGACAGTTACGGACATCAGGGTTTTGCGTTGTTTGTTTATGGCGAAGACGCCCATACTCAGGTTAAGCCGCAATTATTTCCTGCACGCCAGACGCGCCAGGCATCCGAGGCGGTTGCGCGCAGCCACCAGCTGGACCCGCAGCATACTTTATTTATTCAGCAAAACCCTGAGGTGATAGATCAGGGCGTATTTCACAATGACGTGATTGCCATTGGCAATGAAAATGTCTTTTTATTCCATGAGCAGGCGTTTTATCAGCAGCAAAGCGTGATTGAGCAGATCAAAGCGGGCTATCAGGGCGACCGACCGCTTCACCTGATTGAGGTAAAAAATGCCGATATCAGTGTTGAAGAAGCGGTTAAGAGTTACGTGTTTAACAGCCAGCTGGTCAGCTTGCCGTCCGGTGGTATGGCCGTGATTGCGCCGGGAGAATGTCAGATGGTAGGCAAAGTGGAGCAGTATTTATCTGCGTTGTGTCAGGCCAGCAACCCGGTAAGCGAAGTGATTTATATGGATCTTAAACAAAGCATGCAAAATGGCGGCGGGCCGGCATGCTTACGCCTGAGAGTAACCTTGTCTGAGCAAGAACTCAGTGCTGTGAATCAGTCGTGTTTACTCAACCAGCGCTTATATGATCAATTGCGTGACTGGATAAACACACACTACCGCGACAGGTTGAGCGAAGCCGATCTTGCAGACCCAAGTTTAATGACAGAGTGTCAGACGGCACTGGATGAGTTAACGACTATCCTGAATTTGCGGTCAGTTTACTCATTTCAACAGGCGTAAGTCGTGAGGCGTTAATCAAGCGAAATGATCGGCGCCTCATTGAATACGTCCGTGTTGAGTGGATGTGTTACCAGTGTGACCTGAATAGTGGGCTGCTCACTGTATTCGGCAAAGGCCAGCTCTGCGACCTGAGCATATTTGCTTAGGGTGTGTTGTAACTCTTGCCACATTTTATCATGCAGTATGGGTGGCATTTTCAAAGGCTTGATCACAACATGATGCTGAGGTGTTTTGTGTGGGGCCATTACGGCTTCCAGCGTTTGTTCCATGTGCTTACAGGCTGACTGTTTGACTACCATGCTGTCCGGCGCGAACCCCAAAGGTGGGCTCACCAAAAACCTGAACCTGTTCTGGGGTTTTAATTCCAGCAGCTCAATATCCTCCAGCGCGCGTAAATATCGGTAGCTGGAAAGGTCGCTCAGACCACATTCGCAGGCAATTTTCTCCACGCTATGTTGCTGGTAAAACAACCGTGAAAAATAACTTAACAGGTGCGGGTTTTCTGCAAATGCCTGATCTTGACGCGCAGAAAAATAGGTGTGCGCTGATCTGTGTTGTTGACTCTTACTAAGCAGCTCAGCCGTATCTAATCCGCACAACTGTGCCAGCGTTAACAGCCTGTCTAAACTAATGTCATCCTGATTGAGCATTCGCTTGATGGTGTTTTCAGACACGTCAAACAATGCAGCAATATCCTGATAGGTAAGTTGTCTGGCTTTTAACTGGACTTTAATCGCATCGAGGCATCGCCTGATTATCTGCTTGTTGAGATCGTTGGACACTTTATCTGCTCATTCACTATTTTCGTCGTAAGGTATCATAAAATGGATATTAGAGTATCAAAATGTTGTTCTTGGTGATTTGTCATTATCAGGCAGTTGTACCCTTAGTGACACGTGTATACAGTGATGGCACATCGACAAACACACTTGATAACACGAACCGGAGCAGACATGCCCAAAGAAACGGCACACAGTCCACAAAAAAAATTTGCATTTACCTGGTTGCTTCCACTAGTTATTGCAGTTGGCGTAACGCTCGGGTCGCAGCTCATATGCCAATGGATATGGGGAGTCAGACTGCCTGTTATTGCAAAGCTGACTGTTTATTTTTCATCGCATTTTATCTGTGCCTGCCTAGTAAAAAAGTATCTTATCAGTCAACCAGGCAATGAACCTCACCCAGGTTTAAACTGGCCGCGTCCGGGTATTCATCGTTATCTGGGGCGTTACGGCATGATGTTTACCGCACTCCCATCCTTGGCGCTGACATTCCTAAACCCTTTGCTGGCCTTTCAACAGGCTAAGCTAGTTGTTTGCCAGAGGTCGGTTGCAAGACGGGTCTCGGCAGGGCGAAATGACATGGCCGGATATCAAAACAAAGTACGTTATCAATTACCATTTGAAGGTCGCTGGTTGGTTTACAATGGTGGTAATACACCTTTGACATCGCACTCATGGGGAGTGCTCTCGCAGAGGTTCGCTCTGGACTTTGTGATGGTCGATCACAATTATTCTCGCCATACCTCCAAGGGCCTGAATGTGAGCGATTATTTTTGTTTTAATCAGCCTATTTTAGCGGCGGCTGACGGTGAGGTAGTGGCTGTATTCGACAAGGAGGCTCAGGCGCCTTTGGTAGGATTGGGCATGATCGACTTCCTGTGCCGCCATTTTGCCGGTAATCATGTTGTTGTTAAACATGCACCTGGTGAATACGGTTTCTATGCTCATCTGAACAAAGGGTCTGTCCCAGTGAAAGTCGGTGACAGAGTGAAGCAGGGAGAGTTGTTGGGGCGCTGCGGGTTCACTGGTTTTACGAGCGAACCGCATTTACACTTTCATCTTCAGGACCACCCCAATATGTATTGTGCAATGGGATTACCCGTAACGTTTTGGGTTACTCAAGGCCCTGGAAGTCATCAGAAAGCCATACAATTGACGCGTGGTATGCTGGTCGGTAATAAAATGTAGGGACATTTTATTACCGACTATGGCTCAAGGGCTTGTCATCACGAGGGGTCAGGGGTTTAATGAAGGGAGTAATAATAATACGCTTGAAGGAGTACTATGTCTGCCTATACCATCAGCACCGACCCGACACGGCTTAATTTTGACGTGATTTATCACTTTATTTCTGGCTCTTACTGGGCGAAGAACATCCCCCGCGATGTGATGGCCAGGGCTATCGACAACTCACTGTGTTTTGGCGCATACAGCGAAGCGGGGGAGCAAGTGGGCTTTGCCCGGCTAATTACCGACAAAGCAACTTTTGCTTATCTGGCGGATGTGTTTATTCTTGAGCAGCACAGAGGTCAGGGAGTAAGTAAAATGCTAGTTGAGGCGGTGATGAAGCACCCTGAATTACAAGGCCTGCGCCGAATTATGCTGGCTACCAAGGATGCTCATGGCTTGTATGCCCAATTTGGTTTTGAGACGCCGGACGACCCAAGTATTTTGATGCAAATATGTCAGCCAGATATTTATCAGAGAAAGACATAACTGCCTTACATAAACGCTATATTGAGCGCCTCACAGAGCGTTAGAAAGTGTAAAGCGCAATCTGGGACACTTTTTTAGTGTCGCGCTCTGTCACACTGGCCGTAAGTTTGTAGTACTCACGGAGCTGGTTGTGAACCTCCTTAATTCAATTTCTTTTGGTGCGATTATTCGCACCAGCCCAGTTAAAATTCTGCTCACCTGGACCATGGTGATCTTAGAAAATATCCTATTAATTTTATTGCCTTTGTTTATCGGCCACGCCATTGATGGCGTGTTAGCTCAGTCACTGACACCGCTCACTTGGTTTGCACTGGTGCTGGTGGCGCTGGTGGTGATCAGTGTCCTGCGGCGTTTTTATGATACCCGAGTATTTGGTGACATCCGTGTCTGGGTGGCTGAAATGCTGGCCTTTAGGCTACGCGGTGCCCCGGTGTCTGTAAAAGATGCGCGTCTGACTATGTCACGTGAGCTGGTTGATTTTCTTGAAAATGACCTGCCTGGCGTGTTTACTGCTGTGATTCAACTGGTTGCCACTGTGGTAATCCTGGCGTCATTCCACTTGTATCTGGCCT
Organism: Pseudoalteromonas sp. AWH4_217; assembly: GCF_056161105.1. Taxonomy (NCBI): domain Bacteria; kingdom Pseudomonadati; phylum Pseudomonadota; class Gammaproteobacteria; order Alteromonadales; family Pseudoalteromonadaceae; genus Pseudoalteromonas; species Pseudoalteromonas sp. AWH4_217. The sequence goes on from NZ_JBSWYM010000003.1 coordinate 174,313, forward strand.
ATAGTGTCTTATTGGCTGCGGCTTTGATGTGTCTAATTTATGCGCTGTTTCATGACCGTTTCAGTCTGCTTAATAGCAAGCTTAATGACCAACTTGAGCAACAGGTTTGGGTGCTGAGCCACAGGCCACTTGGCGCAATCAGTGCGCACTTTGAACGCCTTAAACGATGTGAGATCCGACTATCCGATACTGAAGCCTGGGTTTATGGCCTGATTTTCCTTGTACTCTTTGCTGCTGTGCTTGGTAATTTGTGGATGGTGCAGCTGATCCCCGATATCAGTGTTGGCCAGGTGTTCTCTATTGTGACCTATTCCCTCGAATTTGTAGATACTGCAATTATGTTGCCCATCACGTTACAGACGCTGTCTCGCCTGAGTGAAATCAGTAAACGACTAAATCAACCCGTTGATATCGTGCCTAACCAGGAGGTGATCCATGATGTTTAAAGCTCGTTTGCCGGCCATTGCTGCCGGAGCCACATTACTCTTGTCATTAGTGACCGTGGTGCTTATGTCACCCGTTGAACCCATGCCTCGGGTTGAAAAAGTTGTTGTGCCATCTGTTTCTGTGTTGACCATAGAGCGTACTGAACTGACGCCCACATTATCAGTCCAGGCGCATACTCAGGCACGCTGGCCTGTGCAATTGAAGGCAACCAGCAGCGCCAGATTAGAGTATCTGGGTACAGATATGGAGCCGGGCAAGCATGTGAAAAAAGATCAGGTACTGGCACGGCTTAATACCCGTTTACTTGAATCTCAGCTTTTTGAGGCACAGAGCACATTAAAACAGGCAGAACTCAATTTGCAGCAACAGCTGCATGAACAAGAGGTCGCACAGAGCATGCGGCCCGCTCAAAACAGCACGGCATTTGCCAGAATGGAACCGCACCTGGCGGCGGCGCGAGCGGAACTGGCACGCGCACAACAAAATGTAAAAAGTGCACAACAACTGCTGGATGACGCCATTGTTGTTGCTCCTTATGATGCCATGATCACACAGCGCTTTGTGAGCCCGGGAGAATGGATGGAAGCCAGTCAGACTCTGTTCGAACTGGTGGCCAGCGACAGTATGGATATTCATGTGCCCTTGTCACAGCATGACTGGGACAGGATAAGTACAGCTGAGCTCGATAAAAATGTGATTAAAGTACACAGCCGCTCAGGTGCGAGTTGGCCGGCATCTGTACGTTATGTGTCGCCACTGGTCAATGAAACAACGCGCCAGCGAACGTTAGTGCTGACGGTGTCCGAACCCTATCATCACGAAACTCAGTTGCTCCCGAACCAACAGGTGAAAGTGCAGTTTGAGCTCAAAAATGAAGGAGCCTTATATGAACTGCCGCTCAGCGCTGTTGATCCGGACGAATTTATCTGGGTGGTAACAGCGCAGCAACAGCTGCGTCAGCTGAATGTCCGGGTTATCGAGGTAAGAGCGAACAGCGTGATTGTGTCACTGATTGACGAGCAACCCGCTTCATTGCAGGTTGTGCGTTTCCCACTGCGTTCCATGATGGCTAAAAAGAAAGTAAACCCGGTTACAGAGGCGTTGCAGATTGCAGACAAGCAGGAGGCGCTATGAGCTGGCTAAGCAAATGGTTTATTGATAACCCGGTGGCTGCCAACTTACTGATGGCGATGATTATTGCTGGTGGTCTGCTGGCGTTTGGTCAGCTCAGAGTTGAGTCTTTTCCTCAGATAGCGCCATCCAGTCTTAGTATTCACGTGGCATATCCGGGCGGTACAGCAAGGCAGATTGACGAAAGCATTACACAACGTGTTGAGGAGTCGGTCAGCTCGGTGGCGGGGATAAAACAAATTACCAGCCAGTCGCAGGCTGGATTGTCTACCGTAACCATTCGCAAAAAGCCCGATGCGGATCTTGGCAAGTTACTGGAGGAAGTGCGCAATCAGGTTAATGCTATCAGCCACTTTCCGGCTCAGGCTGAGAAGCCCATTGTGACCCGGGATGAATTTACTAATCTGGCGGCGTTTGTCATTGTTTCTGCGCCGCGCAGCGATGAGGCTCTGCAACAAGTTGCCAGGCGCATAGAGCTGGCGTTAAAAAAGCACCCCGACATTTCCAAAGTCAGCAACTGGGGAGCGCGTGAGCCACGGATATACATTGAACCTGACCCTGAAGCACTGCTGCGCTACGGCATGACGCTGGAGCAGCTGGCGGGCACTATGGTGCAGATGTCCCTCGAAACACGCAGTGGGCAACTGCAACATGAAGGCGGGCGTATTACCTTGCGTGGAGACGGCTATCTGAGCGCACTGGGTGAGTTGAAAAGTCTGCCTGTGATAAACGGTCCGGCGGGAGAAGTGACTTTAGGCGAGGTTGCAACTGTGCGTCGAGGCTATGAGCACAGCGACGCCATAGTTCGCAACAATGGCATACCCGGTATTGCACTGATGGTCAGCACTAGTCAGAGCGATAATCTACTTGATGTCAGCGCGGCAATTCGTGACACCATTGCTGAGCTAAAGCCTGTGCTGGCAGAAGACATTGAGATCACCACCATGGCAGACATGGCACCTTATATTGAAGAGCAGTTACAAAGGCTGGGCAGCAGTGCCTGGCAGGGTTTACTGATAGTGATTTTGTTGTTGGGGGTGTTTCTAAACCTGAGACTGGCATTTTGGGTCGCTGCGGGGATCCCGGTTGCCATTTGTGGCACTTTATATGGTATGCAGTTGCTGGACTATAGCCTCAATGACATTACTTTGTTTGGCTTTATTTTGGTATTGGGCATTTTGGTCGATGATGCGGTCGTTGTAGGTGAAGCCATTGATGAACACCAAAACGGCAACGCCAACTACAAGCAAGCCGCCTTCTCAGGAGTTGAGTCTGTGACCGTCGCAACCGTGTTTGGTGTACTGACCAGTATTGCGGCGTTTTCGCCAATGCTCTGGATTAACAATGATCTGGCAAAATTGTTTGCAGGGTTTTCGGCTGTCGTTATTCTGGCATTGTGTTTTTCACTGGTCGAAAGCAAGTTTATCCTGCCATCACATCTGGCTGCAATGTCTCGCAAAGGGGCGCGAAGCGGGATTTTCGCCACGGTTCAAAACAAAGCGCGCTGGACACTAACTCAGTTCATTCAACGCATCTACAAACCCATGCTGTGTGTGAGCCTGAAGCATAAAAGATCCACTTTGGTGATGTTTTTATCCGCTTTTGTATTGGCCTATGGTCTTTGGTTGGGTGGCGCGATACGAAGTACTTTGTTTCCGGATATTCCGGGCCGATATGTGACTGCGAAGGTAACTTTGGAAGAGGGAGCGCCGCTTGGGTTGCAGGCACGGGCGTTGAGCCAGCTTGAGCTCAGTGCGCAGAAGGCTAACAACACCCTGCAGGCAGACTACGCCCTAAATGCAGCTCCGATGAAAAATATTCTGGCGTGGTCCAATGGGTTTGGTGAGCTGGAAGTGACCGCTGAGCTGACCTCGGAAGCACTTAATGTACTACCGGCGAACACACTTAGCGACGCCTGGCGTGAGTATGCTGAAAACATAGAGGGCAGTTACGCGCAGCACTTTAGTGCCGCAGAGCCTCCGGCGGGGGGCACTTTTCTGGCCATTTCATCCCATGATGTTTTGCAGGCAAAGCAGGTCAGCGACCTGTTACGTGAAAAGCTGGCAGGTTTGCCCGGCGTGAAAGACGTACGAGACGACCACCAGGCAGCACAGCGACAGATCCGGATCAGACTAAACACATTCGGTCGCCAGTTGGGGCTCACCCAGGCACAGGTGGCAGAGTTGGTCGCCAATGCGCTGGGTGAGCGAGAGGTGCATAGGTTGTTATATCAATCTCAGGAACTAAAAGTGGTTTTGCGCTTTGCACAGCAGGCGGTACGAACAGAGCATGAATTAAAGGATATGCGGGTAATACTCAAGGACGGGCAGAGTGTTGCACTGGGTGATGTGGCCCGGTTAAGTTATGAGTACGAACCACAGGCGTTACAGCGTCGGGACCGCTCACGGGTGATCAACCTCTATTGGTCTCAGGATCGTGCTTCAGGCTCACCGGAGCAAACGCTGGCATTACTGGCCAAAGAGATTGAGACACTCAAAACCCAATATCCTGAGGTGGGTATCAAGCCTGCGGGTGAGTATGAAGAAATAGACGAAGTGAGCAAAGGTTTTAAAGCGGCATTAATACTGACATTGATGCTGATCTATGTGTTGCTGGCGATCCCACTTAAGTCCTACTGGCAGCCGCTTATCATCATGGCGGTGATCCCCTTTGGGTTTGCCGGTGCCATTTTTGGCCATGCCATAATGGATCTGCCTGTCAGCTTATTGTCATTGTTTGGTATGATGGCTATGACAGGGATTGTGGTGAATGACGCCTTAGTACTGATGACTCGCTTTAACAGCGAACATCGCAATGGCATTGAGCCCACTGAGGCGCTGATAATGGCAGGTACCGCTCGTTTCAGAGCAATTTTCCTGACCACAGTAACCACTGTGTGCGGTTTATTGCCTTTGTTGTTCGGGACATCTGAACAAGTCCAGTACTTAAAACCTGCTGCGGTATCTCTGGTATTTGGTGAATTATTCGCAACCCTGATCACCTTGTTCTTAATACCCGTGTTGCTTGGCTTCAGCCATAGACAACCCCGCTCTGCAGTCTCGTCAGCCAAGCAGACAATGACGGTCAGTTGACTTCGGGCTACTGCCTGAGCGATAGTTGTCGCCCAGGATTTACCAGTGAGCCCTTATGTCCGAAAACAAAGATCCCGCGTTTAATCTGGTGCCAGAAATTGCTTTGCTGGCACCTTTGCCCGATCACATGCGTAAACGATTTGAACAGGCTTTGCTGTTGATGCATGAGCAGCTTGAAGAGGGCTTGACCTGGCAGCAGATCGCTAAAAAAAGTGCTATTTCTGCATTTCATTTTCATCGTCAGTTTAGCAAGTTGTTCAATGAAACCCCGGGGCGTTATTTAAGTCGGGTCCGGCTGCAATACGCGGTGTATTATCTGTTGTATCACGACACTCTGTCGGTTACAGATATTGCCCAGTTATGTGGCTTTGCTTCTTCGCAGGCGTTGGCAAAAGCACTCAAACGCGACCTCGGGTTAACCGCAAAAGCGGTCCGTTTAATGGCTCAGCAAGCAACTCCTGCGCAAACAACGGTATTAATGAATAAACTGGCTCACCCCGGCAAGTCTGGTTCACTTGAGAAACAACTTGCTGAGGCCTTGCCATGCACTCGAGCGTTTTATGACACACGTAATATTAAGCTCATCTCAACAGATACGACCGATTGGGACCAGATTTTAGACCACTATGGAGAGAAATCGGTAGGACTACTGGGGATCACACGAACCTCTGAGCTTGAGAAAAGCTGGTCGGATATCCATACTCAGATAGGAAAAGTGGCGGGTCAGTCAGAGTCCTATGAGCTGGAGATCGCAGCCGGTCACTACTTTTGCTGCCGGGCCTATCTTTTGTCGGATGTGGCCTATAGTCAGGTACTACACACTTTATTTGAAAAAGCCCAAATCGCTGGCTATGAGGTCGATCCCGAGGGATTCTTTATAGAGTGGATCGAAGAGGTAGATATGGAGCAGTACGGAGGAATCACGATGCAATTTCAGATCCCCATTCTGTCATGAATAAATGTACATGGAGGCAAAATGGCAAGTCTATTTGTATATGGCACATTAGCTCCCGGGCGTACCAACGAGCACATTTTGGCCGATGTAGATGGCCAATGGCAACCAGGTAAAGTGTATGGCCAATTGTGTAATGCTGGCTGGGGTGCTGAGTTAGGGTATCCGGGACTGATTCTGGACAATGGCACACAGCAAGTCGCTGGTCTGGTCTTTACGTCAGAACAATTGAGCATTCATTGGCACAGACTGGATGAATTTGAGGGAGCGCAATACACCAGAGTACTGACTGATGTTGAGCTCGATAGCGGCGCGATAATACAAGCGTATGTATACACCCTCGCGCAAGGTTAGTTTAATGATTAAAAATCGGCTTTTTATAATTTTCTTAGCAGCTGTGGGCGTGACGTTCATTGTCCATGCATGTCGTTTGGCGGCCAGTTGGATATCATCTGATAAGGTATATATCGGCAGTCAAAGAGCCTATGTTGTCGAGGTCCTAGGTGAGCCAAGCCAGCAAAGAGCTAAGGCTTCCAACCTTGATATATGGAACATAAGAGCATTATTCGGCGGCGTACAGATACTGGTAAATTATGGCGGAGAGAATTGCAGTATTGAGTTAAGTACCGATTGTCATGTGATCAGTTTAGACGTGCGTTACTTCACTGTTTGGGGTAATACGGCCTTTCTGTCTTACGCAAAACATGCTCACTTGTAGCTCTAAAGCTGCGCCGATAATTGACACTTTTCGAAAATTCGGTCTACTTTTAATTAACCGCAGTTTAATGCATGTGTGATTGCAACCACCAGGTATTAAGCCTGCGAGCGCGTGCTTTCACCTATGCTCAGAGGTTAATTGATGATTCAGTCACTCTTCTCCGGTAAGTCGGATAACACTCAAGCTATCCTGGATCAGGCTATTGATGCCGTGATCAGTATCAACACCAAAAACAACGTTACTTATATGAATGCGGCTGCAGAAAAACTGTTTGGCTACAGTAAAACCGAGGTGATAGGTAAAAATGTCAAAATGCTTGTTCCCCGGGAATTTGCGACTAACCATGATGAATACGTTAATGCCAACCGCAACGGTGGGCCAGATAAAATCGTCGGCACGTCGCGCGATATTCAGATTGAAACTCGCAGTGGCGAGAAGAAGTGGTGCAGTCTGTCATTGTCTAAGGTGCGCCAGTCTGATGGCATTCATTACACCGCATTTATTAAAGATATTACCGTACAAAAAGAAGCACAAGAGCGGATCGACCAGACGCTTGAGCAGTGTATTGACGCTGTTGTATCTATTGACCATAGCAACATAGTGACGTTTTTTAATCCAGCGGCAGAGCGTTTGTGGGGCTATCAACGAGATGAAGTGATAGGCCGAAATGTAAAAATGCTCGTGCCAAAAGCAATTCAGGGCAACCATGATGAAATGGTTAATCGTAATCGCAGAACTGGTGAAGATAAAATTGTTGGTACGTCGAGGGATGTGGAAATTGAACGCAGTGACGGTCAGGTGTTGTGGGCCAATCTGTCCTTGTCGAAAGTTAATGTGGCTGGAAAAATAGCTTATACCGCATTTGTTAAGGATATCACCGAAGAAAAAGCCCAGCGAGACCAGATTGCGCTACTTTCGTTGGTTGCTAACGAAACAGACAATTCTGTGATTATCACAGATGCAAACGGACTGATTGAGTATGTAAATCCCGGATTTACCAAGTTATCGGGGTACGAGCAACACGAAGTATTGGGCAAAAAGCCAGGCCATGTCTTGCAGGGTAAGCATACTTCACCGGATACCAAAAAACGGATAAAAAAGAATCTGGAGCAGCGCACCCCGTTTTATGAAGAGATCCTTAACTATACAAAAGAAGGCGACCCCTACTGGATAAGTTTGGCAATCAATCCGGTATTTGATGACAAGGGGAGTCTGATCCGTTTTGTATCGATTCAGGCAAACGTGGACAGTACTAAGCGTGTCGCATTGGAAAATGATATCCGCCTCAGAGCCATAGGTGAGGCGAATATAGTGCTGGAGTTTGATCCTCTGGGTGAGTTGACACTGATCAATCCTATGGGTCTCAGTGCTTTGGGCGCCAGCGATAAACGTGCCGTGCAGCAAATGTTAAAAACCTTGTCGAGTTACCTCAGTGACGAGCAGTGGCAGTCGATACGCAACGGTCAGTTCGTTAAAACCCAGCTTGCCCTGCCAACTGGTTTAAGTGAAGTGCAGATAGACGCAGCCATTTCTCCTGTGTTAGATGAAGATGGCAACTTAAATAAAATCTTGCTGTACGGCACAGATGTGTCCGAGCGCAATGCGGTACTGACTGAAACGCACCATGCCATGGCGCAGGTCCTGTCAAAGATCAGCACCATCATTAATACCATCAACAGTATTTCGGACCAGACTAACCTGCTGGCACTTAATGCGGCCATTGAGTCGGCCAGAGCTGGTGACGCGGGCAGAGGTTTTGCGGTTGTGGCCGACGAGGTTAGAAGCCTGGCGATGCGTACGACAGAATCGGCGAGAGAAATCGGCGGTTTAATTGATGAAACGCGACAACATGTAGATCAGCTGAGTAGTTACATTCAGGCAAAATAAGCTTGGAGGGCTGGCTATTAGCTTCGCGCAATGATGTCCGTAACAGGCAACGTCTCCTGTAGGAACATTAAGGGCGTTAATGAGTATCCTTAGTTGATGGTCTGAATAAGCAAGCCCATGGCTTGGCGCTTGCTTTTACGGTTCAGACCAAACTGGCTGTAATTCTATGACTATTTCGCACTATTTTTAAAGTACTAATCATCCCAATGATTTCCTCAGACGTATATAGGTTATGTGCCTTGACACAATTGTGGTTTTAACATTCTTTAAGTTGGTTACACATGCGGTATGTTAATTTTATTGTTTTGATTTCATTTTTGCTGTGGCCTTTAGTCGCTCCAGGTCAGGATTCACCTTTGACAGGTTTAAGTCAGCTCAAAATTGTAACTGAAGATCTGCCGCCATATCAGATGTCAGGCAAGAATGGGCAAGTAGAAGGCGTGGCCGCTGAGAAAGTTACCAAATTACTGTCCGATTTGAATATTAAAGCCGACATTGAAGTTATGCCGTGGGCCAGGGCCTATAAAACAGCGGTAGATGAACCGGGGACTTTGATCTTTTCAATGGTAAGAACACCGGACAGAGAGGACCTGTTTCACTGGGTCGGTGTGCTGATGAGCACTAAAACTTATCTTATTGCACTGCAAGAGCGGCGCGATATCAAAATGGAGAAACTGGCTGATCTGCTTAACTACAAGGTCGGGGTAAAGCGTGACGATGTGGTATTTCAATATCTATCGGGAAAGAACATGCTAGACACTACAGTCGTATTGCCAGAGACATTAGTTACATTAAAAATGTTGCTAAGAGGTCGAGCGGATATAATAGCTGCATCCCCAATACATCTGGACTATATGTGCGGAAAAATTGGCTGTAAACGAAGCGATTTTAAATTTTTATTTGAACTGGATGAACTAAGCAGCGACTTTTATCTTGCCGCCAACAGACAAACGCCATCTGAGGTGATCTCACTTCTAAAACAACAGCTCACGGAGCCAGACTAAGCATTGAGAAGTTACAACGCAGAGCATGCGCTTAATTGGGGCCCAAACTCCATTTCATGAAATAATCCAAGTATTTAAAATCATAGTGTTTTTGAAAATTTCACAGTTGAATATGATATAAATGTTGTTGATTAAAATAATATGTAAGGAAAACACAGTGAAACAAAACACGATAAGGAGTTTTGCAGTGCGGCACTTGTTCGCTGCAACAACTGTTCTATCTGCCGCTTATTTGCCCGCAGCACTTGCACAAACCATAGTTAATAACATCTATTCAGAAAAAGGGCTGGCTGGCACAATGAGCCAGACACAGTTAGATGCGAGTACATACACATCACAGGCTCGATTTGGCTGGAATAACCGCCGTATTGTGATTGATGAAACGCTCAAACTTGACGACAAAGGCAGGATTTTGGGCTTTGAAGTCCAGGGGCAGTCTGCTTTTGGCGCAGACATCAGTGAATCTTATGCATGGGAAAATGGTCATGCCAAGTGGCGAAATAATGACGAGCAGAGTAGTGCGAACACAACCCAACCGATATTTTACGTGCCAAAGAACAGCACGTTAGCAATCGATAATGCGCTGATCCGTTACCTGATCAAAAATGATCTTGATCAGATCGAAGTGTTGCCCCACGGGAAAATCACATTCACAAAGTTGGACACGGTAAAGCTGGGTGATGAGCAAGTCTACTTGTATGCTAAATCCGGATTGACCATGACACCAGATTTTGCCTGGTACGACGAAGAAGGTAATTACTTTGCTCAGAGCTGGGGTGGCATGTATGTTATCCGTGACGGCTTTAGTACAGAGCAGTTTGACCAGCTAAAGGCCCGTCAGCTAAAAGCGGAGCAAACATATCTGGAGACCTTGGCTAAGCAGCTTACTGAATACCACTCAGCGTTGCTGTTAGATCAGGTGAACGTATTCGACGTAGAAAAAGGGACCACGCGCACAGGTCAGCAGGTACTGATTGAGCAAGGCAAAATTGTTCAGGTCGCGCCGAAGATCAAGCTTAGTAAAAAGGTGGCAACAGTAAATGGGCTGGGTAAAACCTTGATCCCCGGTCTGTGGGATATGCATGGCCATTTAAGTAAAGATACCGGTATCCTGAACATTGCTACCGGTGTAACCAGTGTACGGGACATGGGTAATGAACATCAGAATCTGATGGAGATTCAGTCTTTGTTTGATACAGGTAAAGTACTGGGTACTCGTGTATATCGCGCGGGATTCATGGACAAATACAGTGAAAACTCTGCCGGTTTAAGCGTTAAAACCCTGGAAGAAGCGCTCGAGATGGTGGATTTTTTTGCCGATAATGGCTACGTCCAGATCAAGCTCTATTCATCTATCGATCCTAAATGGGTTGAGCCGATAGCACAACGGGCGCATAGCCGAGGGCTTCGCCTCAGTGGTCATATTCCGGCTTTTATGACCGCAGAGCAGGCCGTGCATGCCGGGTATAATGAGATCCAGCATATCAACATGCTATTTCTGAACTTTTTGGCGGGTGAAAAAGTCGACACTCGCACCAAGCAACGTTTTTCTTTGATCGGCGAAAAAGCAGCTGAAATGCCGATGACCGGTGAGGAAATGGATACCTTTATTAAGCTACTGGCAGATAAAAACGTGGTCATTGACCCTACCGTGTCTACCTTCAGAAGCCTGTTAATGAGTAAAAACAAACAGATTGACCAAGAGTTTGCCGAGATTGCATCGCATTTGCCACCGAATTTTGTGCGCAACCTGAAAGGGGCTCAGATGCAGGTTGAGGATGAACACCAAAGTGCCTATCAGAACTCAGGAGACGCTATGCTGAAAATGGTTAAAATTCTCTATGACGCAGGCGTACCTATGGTTGCAGGCACAGACAGTGTCCCCGGGTTTACCTTACTTCGAGAGCTTGAGTTGTACGCTATGGCCGGTATCCCTGCTACTGAGGTCCTGAAAATGGCCACAATCGATAGCGCCAGATTGATGGGGGTCGCACATCAGACAGGCTCTATAAGTGAAGGTAAAGTGGCTGATCTGCTCCTGGTCGACGGTGATCCGAGTCAGGATATCAAGGCCCTGAGAAAACTCTCTCTGGTGATTAAAGGTACTCAAGTCTTTAAACCGGAAGCGATCTTCGAGCAAATTGGCATTGCACCTTTTACCAAAGCAAGCCGCATCGTACTTTAATAAGTTAGTTGCAAGCTGGTATCTCATCAGCTTGCGCCCAAAAACAACAATGCACCACAGGGACATATACCATAGTGAAAAAACCTAACACAGCCATGCCTGTGGATGAATTAGCAAGAGCGTATCCGATCTTTGATGCACTCACTGGGTGGTATTTCAGATGTCGGGAGGTGGGTCCAGGGCAATATCTTGCGCAGGGGCAAGATCAATGGGGCCGAAGTGTTAGTGCGTATAGTACAGATCACGACACGGCACTTGCTGACTGTACTCAGTTTGCTCGCGACATTCAGCACCGTGAGCGCTCTTCTTAATTATGACAATTGCGTGAAATATTTGTGCATCGGCCTTTGTTGGTTGCTTTTTGAGCAAAATGGCAACACACTGTTTGTTACCAATATTGGTGCAATAATGTAAAGGTGAAAATAATGACATTGATACTCAACAAGAAGAAGGTAAAAAACCTGTCTGGGCAGGTAGCCCTCGGTAATGGCAAAACACGTCAGGTTGGCGGGGCGATATCCGCGATGGGATGTGGTCCAATCTCAGATCCAAACTATTCCTGCCCTGTGTCTGTTAATGGTTACACTTGCTAACTAAGGGCGGTGACTAAGGGGTAGGCCTAAGTGGTATGGCCTGGCCCTTTAATAATCCTTGATTAAAGACGTATATAATTCTACAAAAGACATAAGAGGCTCAACAGAATACAGTACAGGAGAAAGCATAATGGACTATAAACATACCCAAATTGGCACCGCCATATTGGCTGTTATGGGCACATCTGCACTGGTTCTTGCCTATAGCGCTGTCGTTAAACCCGAAGACAACGCAAGCTTTGCTTTTGTTGTCGTTGGCATCATCGCCATATTGTTTAGTTCACTGACAATTAAAGTAGGTGAGGGGCAGGTTCGCTGGTTTTTCGGCCCGGGTTTTTGGCGCAAATCACTCGATTGCACACAAATAGACTCGGCAAAAATCATAAAAACAAAATGGTACAATGGCCTGGGCATTCGCATGCTATCCACCGGCTGGTTATATAATGTCTCCGGTCTGAACGCCGTAGAACTCACACTGAAAGACGGCACCACCGTCAGTTTAGGCACCAATGAGCCAGAACAGTTACTTGCTGCGATAATAAAACACTTGAGGGTTGATGATGTATAGAGGTTGGTTCTAGCCATTTACTCAGGTTTAAGCCGGTATAGTTATCCTACTTATTTGAACTTGCAGGAACGTCTTATAGTTTGCTAAAGAGAATGAAGTATTGCACTTTGCGAGCACAGAGAAGTTAGCAGATAAAGATGATCACAGCTATGATACAGATGGTCAATTAAGCTCGCTAACTGACTTAGCTTCAAAGTTTCTGACCTGATATTATTTAAGGATTCAACCTTATTGTGCTTATAATTGCTGCTGGTATCGTTTTTTCAAGGAAATGACAGTGTATATAGGTGAAGTGGCAAATAAAACCGGTTTATCCGTCAAAGCAATCCGGTTTTATGAAGAGAAAGGCTTAATTGTAGCACCAAAGAGAAAAGGGGCATATCGAGTTTATACCCCCGAACATATTGAGGTGTTGAAACTGATTTCAGAGGCTAAGGAGCTGGGAGTAACTTTAGCAGAGCTGAAGGGGGTAATTAAATATCACAATGGCAGCGCAAATTGGACAGAGATTAACGCCTTCCTGATAGTGATAAGACAAAGACTTGAAATCGAGTTGCATGCTATTTCTGAGAAAATAGCGAAGTTAGATACCTGCATAGGCTCAATCAATTCTTGTCAAAAAACAGCTTGACTCTTCCCTTAACGGGAGACTCTAAGATATTCATTGTTTACCTAAATTGAAGAGGAAAATAATGAAAAAAGTCTTACTGTTAAATGGCAACCCAAAACAAAGTAGTTTTACTCATAGTCTGAGCTCTGAGTATCAACATCAAGCTGAAAAGTCAGCAATGGTCCGTCGCTTTAATTTATCAGAGGTGAATTTTGACCCAAACTTGGCGTCGGGCTACGATGAAGTTCAGGAGCTGGAAGCTTGCCTGAGTGATTTTGTTGAAGCCCTTATTTGGGCCGAACATATTGTAATTGTTACACCTGTCTGGTGGGGCGGGTTGCCTGCAAAACTCAAAGGGTTACTTGATAGGGCGTTGTTACCCGGAATAGCGTTTTCTTTTAAAGATGACAGTGCCAGCGTTGTGCAATTGCTGACTGGTAAAACGGCAAGAGTCATATTAACTATGGATGCTCCACAAGAGTTTGCTGAACAACAATCCGGGCCAGTCTTGGAGCAGCTGGGTAGGTACACGCTTGAATTTTGTGGCATTACCAAAGCTGAAGTCACTTTATTTGGTTCGGTTATTCTATCTGATGAGAGTCAGCGGAAGAATTGGCTAAAAGAGGTACGCGCACTGGGGATGAGTATAAGTTAACAGTTAAGCCGGCCGTCGCCGCAATGCCAGTCAGTTAAACTGATTGGCATATCTATAGGGTATTTTATTGGCTTTCTCTTTATTTCCCTTGGGTATTTTCTATCAAACCTTGCGTTTGCGAGTGTCGAACGAGATAGCACTTCAATGGCTATCCCGAAGCCTTACTCTGCAGATTGATGCCCGGTGCGACTCATCCACTATTGGCCTGTTGGAGGGTTGGCTGATCTACAGTTTCTGCTGTAATCAACATCTTTCCTTGAAAATTTCCCAGCATAATACTTATTTTCAACACATGACATCCATGAGTGACTGGCCACTCCAACTCCTTTATCCCTAATCATTTTTATTAGGAATACTAAGTCGACAGTCTCCTCGAAAGACTCTTTTTGGTTAACGAACTTTTCATTTAATACTGCTATTTCGTCAGATGCTGTTTTTTTGGCCTCTTTTACTGCAATTTCTTGCAATGTTTCTTTTAATTCCTCAATGCTTTCTGCAATTTGCATTTTCTTTAAGTCTGCTACTAATTCGGCCGCTGCTTTATGTTCTGCAGAAACCTTTTCTTTTATCACCTGTATTTGTTGTAATTCCTGCTGTGCCGAGTCCTTAGCCTCTTCTACGCTATTATTTATTACAAGTGTAATAAGGTAAACTAAGACCCCACCTAAAACTGTACCAAATAACCCCCACACGGAGTTAGAGAAATTCTGATTTTCACTCATAGCCTAATTCTCCCAAGATGGTCCTTTGAAGCCGATTTGATGATTTTTTATTAAAAAATCATTTAAGATGTAAATTTTTCGATCTAATTATGGGTTGTTTTTGTTGCAAGTCTAGGGTGCGAAGTTTCTTATCTCACACTATGGAGCTCTGCCTGACCGCGATGTTTCCTAACCTATTGAGTCAATTTGGTTTTGTATGACCAGATCTCAAAAGTAAACATCTAGATTTAATTTTGAAAGAATAGCCTAACGCTAACTAGCGTGATTACAAAAGTGCTTACTATTCATTTCTCATAGTCAGCAGTTCGTTATAGACCAACTTACGATATATCTTGAGGCCACTATATCGTGGTTGATAATGCCGGTTTGGAGGACATCAATAAAGTAAGTAGAATGTAAGATAGCATAGTTTGAGTAAACGCTGGTCCAAGTGATTAGATGTCCAAAATCTTCATCTCTGATCAAGACGATTTGGGAGATTCAACCAGTATTGGGGTTATTCAAATTTAACTGCTTATAAAACAAGAACGAAAGGTTTAAGTCATAATTTGGATAGCTTGTTTGTAAGTCTGATGTACTGCATGGCAAGTTATACAGCCATGCAAATTTGTGGTTTGTCTAAAAATAGATTTTAAACATTTCCCAGGAACATGGGTATGTAGCATTGCAGCCAATCACCGTTGGGTAGACATTTGCGCCAGATCCTCCGTTACCAGCCGCTTGCACGTAATACCCGTTGACAGACTTGAGGGCGACTTTGTCTCCGTTTTGTATCAAACCGCCAGGGTTGTTTGGTATTTCGATGGTAAACGTTTCCCAAATAGATGCTGCGGTTCTGTTGGCATTGAGTTCCGCGCCACCGCCTTGCTCTGCAACAAAGTAGTAGCCTGAAGTTGTCTGAATATGGACCTGATCGCCACTATTCAGGTCGCCACCGTTGATATCAATCAAGTTAAACTGCTCCCAAGGCCCAATAGCCAGACGGTTTGCATTCACCGTGCTACCACCATTGCCTTCTGCGACGAAATAGTATTGTCCACCTGTTTCAAAGGATACGTTCGAATAGCTCGTCGGACCGCAGGGGAGCGTAGTAAAGGTGAGATCTTCACCCTGAATAGTTGTGCGGGGCGGTTTGGGGTCACCTCGAAAGCGAAAGTGATACTGTGTGCCGCAATCCAGGTTGGAAATTTGCGCACTCACAGGACCATTAACACCTGGAGGAATGGCCAGTGCACCATTTCCGTAACTGATCGTTTGCCCATAGTCAAAAATCTCTCCACTGAGACCAATTGTGGAAGAGGAGTATCCGTTCAATTGAGCTGAAGTTTGCGTGATATTACTGGCAGGTTGGGTTAGGTACTGGGTTCCTGCATGTACCAAAAAAGTGCTACTAAATAACGCACACAGCATAAATTTTGAGATAGTCATAGCCTGGCTCCTTGTGTGGATGGCTGTCAGGGATAACAGCCTTGAGAGTTTAGGCGTCGGCACTACAAATACTATTACACTGCCTTACATGGCTTTTACTTGAACGTACGAGTCTTTTGCAATCGCCATTGTCCTTAGACATACGATGCCGATAAGCGGTAGCTACACGGCTAAGCATGTATGGAAAATGAATCCAGGTCGATGATGCGTATTAGCTTTGTAAGTAAAAAGGTGTGTTTGTAGTGCCTGGTAATTGATTGTAAGTAACTGTAATTTAGACTTTTTAACCTTTTTAAAAATGTTAATGTGCACATGTTTTCGGATGACAACTCATTACTAAAAAGGAATACCAGTATGAAAAACAAATTAAATGTACTACTAAAAGCATCATCAATTATCGCGTGTAGCTTCATGGCCACTGCACATGCCCAAGACAGCTCACCCATGTCTTGCTATTGGCAGTCTGATAAACAAAATGAAATAGGTACATGGGAAAACAAAATGTGTACCCATCCGGTAGATGCCAGTTTACCAGACATATTGGTTGCTAACAGGGTGAATATTCCCAGCTATGGTATTTGCACAATAAACTGGTTTGATGGTTACCGGACAGAGCTTAAAGGAACCGTTAAAGTTGACGGGGAGAAGACTTCCTGTAGGGGATATTCGGTATCTTTTGACCCCGCGCCCGCGAGTCGCATCGTAGGTGGGCAGGAAGAAAAGCGTCTGGAATGCCGTTGGAATAACGTGGTCAACAACTCTCATAATTTAATGTGTGATGATATCGAAGGACGTACGTTGAATTTACCAATTGCCACCAAATTACAGATAGCGGACTCTTCAAATTGCGTTATGAGCTTTCACGGCTTTGCACTCAACCATTTCACTGGCGGTGTGGCTGTCATTGATAAAACACCAGAGCCAAATGCCTGCGAAGTGGGACCGGTTTACTTCAGGGCTTACCCTGCCCAACGTATAGTAGATGGATTCACAGAAACCTTACTGGAATGTACCTGGCAAGATGTCAATGACACTATGCGTATTCGGTACTGCTCAAAAGAAGGAGTACTAGCGCAAAAGACACCAGTGGGCCTGGACTTAAACGGTCATCAGCAGTCGTTAATAGAGTCAACGAACAGACAGTTACAAGGCGGTAAGATCATAGAGGATAAAACGCTTAATCCAGTCAATCCACCGCTTTATTTCAGGGCACTTTAGCACTGTTCTGAGTGAATGCACATAAAGTACTGGCAGATACCTAGTGCAAACCTGAAGATACCAATTACTGCCCGCATTAGGCTCACAGAGCACAAAGAAGCCGACGATTGTCGGCTTTACCGAACCCACAATCACTCAATTGGATACCGTCTTCATTAGTGTGTTTTTACACACTTATATTTTTGATTTTATCATGTCAATCAATAATTTGGTTATTTAGTATGTTGCTGGTGTTACGTGCTTAGAGCGATGTTTTTTATATCAGTTGGTTAATACATGATTTTAAATCACCACAACTTCTTTGGTGTAAAACTTTACTTACTGTGAAATCGAGTGGGTGCCAAGATCCATTTTATATGCGGTTTAATAGTTCATTTGGCAAAATGGCTCAGGTACATTTGCTCGGGTACTCTCAAAAGGTTGGTAAAAAAGGGATCATGAACAATCCAATTGGTAAAAATAGTGTTAGTTGTACGGGCTGTGCTTTGGTTTTTTCAACTATTACATGGATATACTCATACATATTTCAACGACTTATTTACTCCGAGTCTATTCCGTGGGACGATAAACATATGCGGTGCAATCCATTTTGTCGGTTTGTGTTCTGACATTTTGGTAGAAAATAAATTGTTATAAATCATGGGAAATTAAACCGTGTTTGGAATTTTCAGGAAAAAGCCCGTACTTTCACAAGAGGACATTTTATTTCAAATAGAAACATACAAGTGGTTAATGAAGAACTTTGGAGGAGATGACTTCTACAAAGATACTGTATTGGTTTTACCCAATAGCGAATTTTTCCCATCAAAAGTTTCAAACGAAAAAGAAGCTGTATTGGAAACATTCAACCAAGTTAAAAAGTATGCGGGAATTGAAAATTGGGATTGTGTCCTGATAGAACAGGATGAGGATCCCGATCCAAGCCTTGGCTCTGCACTGCATGTGAAGGGTATAGAGTCTTCTCCACTCGGTACATTCTCTGTTACAGAAGAAACCGTACAAATAACTTACAACCCTTCTTTGCTCAAACAGCCTGTGCAATTGGTCGCGACTTTCGCACATGAATTAGCTCATTATTTAACTGCAACATCTAAGGAGGAACCACCCGGAGGTTGGGAAAACTGGGAATTTGCAACGGACCTTACCGCTGTGTTTCTTGGGTTTGGTATATTTATGGCAAATTCGGCATTCAATTTTCAACAGTTCACGGATTTTGATGCCCAAGGGTGGTCAGCCAATAGGAGTGGTTATTTAACAGAAACAGAGTTTTGTTACGCACTTGCGATATTTTGCGCTTTAAAGAACCTACCAATTAGTCACGCTTCAGTACATTTAAAACCAAATTTAAAGAAACTCATTAAACAGTGTGCAAGTGAAATAGATACATCGCATATAGAATCAATATTAAGTCAAGAGTATATAGGGAATGATTATTAATAAAGTCATGAAGTGTTTGCCTGTTTTATTATTTCCTTTTTCAACTTGGGCGTGTTCAATAAGCCCTGCTGTTGATGAACTTGTTGCTTATGCATCAATCATTGACCCAACTAAAGTGACTAAAGAAGTTGAAGCTATAGGTGTTTTTGTTCCAAGTGTAGTTGAAAAAGCTAAAGCATCTTCCATGAGCATAAATTATGTAAATGGAGAGAAACTGGTGCTACAGACATCCATAAGTGTAAATGAGGTTGGTGATTGGGAGCTTCAAGCCAATCCAGAACTTAAAGGATATAGTATTTCATATTTCTATTTAAATATGAGTCAGGTGAATAATATTAAAATTACTGTTTACTACCGTTTTCCGAAGACTAAAGATGGTGGAATGGCAATGTGTGGTCCAATGCGCAACTATAAGCTTTCGGACTTAATGGTAGAAAAAAAGTAATCTACATGAAAAATAATTGGCTTTGCTAATGCTAAAGAACCAAGCAAGCTCAGGAACTGGGCAGGGTTGGGTCTATCATAGAAAACAGCCTCTATTGCCCTGTTGTTTATGTGATTTTTATCCACTCGAACCGGCTTCTACACAAGGCTGAAATCACACATACTCTGTACAAAATTTGCTTTGTTCGTTTTTTGAGCTTAAAGTGTTCGTGCAGGCATAACCTGCTCATACAACATACAATAAGGAAATAATCATGAAAATTAGATTAAAGAAGCAAAAGATTAAAAACCTATCCGCAGACAAAAATGTAATACCTGCAGATCTAACCCCCAATATTGGAGCAGGTGCTCCTCACAAATCTGGGAATGGTTTGTGCCATACCGACTGGTTTTGCATGAGCGAAAATTTCTGTCAGTCCGTAGATTACAGCTGCTAGTCCGATACTTAACTTCAGTAAAATAGAGCAAGGCAAGTATTGTCTAACTGTATAAGTACCGGGTACCCTGGTACTTTTTTAACTCAGTAGCCTTATGTGCTCAGATCTGAAAAAAACACCGAGATTGACCTTGGAAAGAAAAGCGTATCACCAACTTACGCGATTACAACAAGGCTAGGACTGCCAGGGTAGAATCCCACTTTGGTTTTGCAGTGTCCGTTGCTTCTGTCCTCTTTAAAGCTAAAAGGCATTCGAGAGAATTTATAACGGAAAAATCAAACAGACAAGTATAGTTTAAGCAAGTCGTTATTATCGCGAAGTGGTTTATGAAGAATGTATCTAGATTTATGAGAAATCTGCTAATTGGGTTAACTGTTATTTTGGCTTGGGTTCCTTCAACCTTGTTGGTGATCATCGCATTTTTCACCTTAATTGGTGCAGTCGGTAATATTCTCGAATTGCCAATACTTTTTAGCCTGAAATGGATTTTTACTTCAATATTTGGAATTTTTGGCTACCTCGCTTTAACTTCCGTAAGTTGGGGCTTAAAGCTTAAGCAAAAAACTCGATTAGTGTTTCTTATTCTAGGCCTCTCAGCTCTGGTATTTACTTATTGGTCAGGAATTAACTATAAAGGTGAAATTTTCAAGCTGGGTAGTACCTGGTTAGAGTTTTATTTGTTTTTATGTCCGGCGATATTCTTAATAATCCATCTTGTCTTACACCTAGTTTGGAAGCAAAAGGGTGAATAAGAAGCCATTAATACCTTATCCAAAGAGTGACACATACTTTAAAATGACGTTTGGTTGTTTTTTTGGTACGTAGTTTTAGCCGCATTAGTAATCTTTCTGTTTGATAGAGTTGAGTTTTAAATCCGTGTTATGACAAAAATAACTACATTAGCTTTTTTACTGCTGCCTCTGTTTTCCTATTCGCAAGAGGAAATTTCAGATTTCTTTGATGGACACTGGGAATGTACGGCAACCATTGAAATCGGTGAGGGCTCGACCATGGAATTTCATACAGTTGATTACTATTCAACAGAACAATCAAGCGTGTGGTCTAAGGTTACTTATAAGATTTATGATAATTCACAGCCCGATGTGGCGTCTGTTATTTATATCGAAACTTCAGCCCGTTTTGAGATAACTGGGGATATTGTTAAAAGCTTTGCGTACAAGAAGCATTTATCCAGACTAGAAAAAGATGAGCTGGATATTTTTACACCACAATCAGTAGAGTCTTTTGTAAATCACACTCCAGACAGTGTTTATTATGGAAAAATTATAAGAGTTGACGAAAATCACTTCAAAACGCATAACCTGTCGGATGAATCACGCTTGATTCCATGTACTCGTGTTAACCCATTAAAACAACCGGACATGTATCAAAGCCGGAGCATTGAATTGGCAAAATAGTAGATATGAAGATGTAAATTTTCTGACGATGACGCTCACTTGCTGAGGTAAATGAAGCGCGAAGGACTGGGGTAGGCAAGTGTGTTGTCAAGCCTTTCAATTTTGCAGGCTTCAAAGCTGGTGTAGAGTTTTTTACTATAAGACTGCCAGGTTAACTCTATACAAATTGCCCTGATCGAGTATTTGTTGGGGAGCTGAAGTTATGCAATGAAAAGGCAGATTTAACCACGACACATCAGACACAAAAAAGCCGACTGTTGTCGGCTTTTTACAATGAAATACGTAAGCTTAGTTACCGTTTTCTTCAGCGTATTTTTTACACGCTTCTACGTCGCTGCACTCACCGTACAAATATAGTGAATGGTTGGTCAGCTTAATGCCGTTGTCTTTAGCAATTTCTTCCTGACGCGTTTCAATCACGTCGTCTTCAAATTCAACGACTTTACCACACTTAAGGCATACCAGATGGTCATGGTGTGTACTGCCTGACAATTCAAATACAGACTTACCACCTTCAAAGTGGTGACGGGTCACAATGCCAGCGTCGTCAAACTGGTTTAATACACGATAAACGGTTGCAAGACCGATTTCTTCGCCCTTGTCCAGCAAGATTTTGTATACGTCTTCGGCACTGATGTGCTGGTTATCAGGACACTGCAAGATCTCTAAGATCTTAATACGTGGCAGGGTAACCTTTAAACCCGCTTTTTTTAGCTCTAAGTTGTGATCAGTCATTAATCTGTCTCAATTTGTCTAATTTCAGTTACTACTTAAGTCTAGCACGACACAGACTTAAAAATAGTGTGCTTTGGATTACTAACCTCGTTAGAGGTTGTTAGTCTTCCAGCTCGCTTAGGCACATTTCTTCGTATACCTGAGCAGACCACTTTTTGACACGTTCTTCTGTCAATTCAGGCTGACGGTCTTCGTCAATTCCCAGACCAACAAAGTGACCGTCGTCAACCAGGGCTTTAGAGGCTTCGAAGTCGTAGCCTTCGGTAGACCAGTTACCGATCACGATTGCACCACGTTCAGTGACGATGTCGTTGACCATGCCCATTGCATCGAGGAAGTATTCAGCATAGTCTTCCTGGTCACCGCAACCGAAGATTGCGACTAGTTTGCCTTCAAAATTGATTTCTTCCAGCTCAGGGAAAAAGTCATCCCAGTCACACTGTGCTTCACCGTAGTACCAAGTAGGGATACCAAAAAGAATCAAGTCGAACTCTTCGATATCTGCTTTGCTGCTCTTGGCGATGTCTTTAACGTCGACTAATTTTTTGCCCAATTCTTTTTGGATCATTTTTGCAACGTGTTCGGTGTTACCCGTGTCACTGCCGAAAAAAATACCTACGCTTGCCATTAACTACTTACCTTTTATCTATTAATCGCTAATTTTTCTTGCAAAATGGTTTCTATCAGCGCGCTACGACTGATATTTTGCTCTTCAGCCATATCGCTCAATGCCTGATATAGCTCAGAGGAAATTTTAAACTCGACGCGCTTTAACCCTCTTGCTCTGTCTCTTTTAATCTGATTGCGCTTGTTGATCTTTAGCTGCATCTCTCTGGGGAGAGGATTTGTCTTAGGCCGACCAGGGCGCTTTTCATTTTCAAACAAGTCGATAGTGGTTCTATCTAATTCAGACTTGGCCATCAACCAACACCCGCACCTTGCCAAAATACTTGTATCAGGCCCTTGGCGATAAAGCCTGAGCACCCTAAAAATAGCACTAACCAGACAATGTATCGACCAAACTTGGGCACGTCTCCTTTCTTTAGGACGTCCTGAATGGCCATACCTATAAAGAAGAAAATCCCGGCGAGAGCAAAGTAAAGACCAATGGTTTCAAACTCATTCATAAATTCGTTGATCATCTTTGCACTACTCAAAATATAAACGGCGGCTACTATACCATACCTGTTACCGATAAATTAAGTTTGCTGAGAAAAAACTGGGGTAATTATTGAATAAAATCAATAATTGAACGATTGACTGCTTGCGGTTTCTCTGCGTGCAGCCAATGTCCGGCACCCTGGATGATTTTTGCTCTGGCATTGTTAAAGGCTTGCATGATGGCGTCTTTGTGTTCTGCCAGAATATAATCTGAGTTGTTTCCTTTCAGGAACAGGGTATCACACAAACAAGAATGAGTTGTATTTATATTTGATATGATCTTATCATAGTTGGCCTCTATGACAGCCAGGTTAAAGCGCCAGTTGAATTCTCCATGTTCGCCTTTTGCCAGGCTTTTGAGCAAAAAACCGCGCACGCCTTGTTCGTCTATAAAGGCCTTCATTATTGTGTCGGCTTCAGTGCGGCTAGTTACCTGTGCACAAGCAACAGCGTTTAATGCCTGGATAATACTGTCATGGCGTGGGTGATAATGCACCGGAGCTATGTCCAGCACAACCAGCTTATGGATTTTACTTTCATCCAGCATTGCTACTTGCATGGCGACTTTGCCGCCCATTGAATGACCAACCAGATGCGCTTTTTCTACGTTTAGGTACTCGAGTACATTTAGCACGTCCTGAGCCATACTCGGATAATCCATTACATCACTTTTGAACGACAAGCCATGATTGCGCAAATCTAGATTGATCACAGCGTAAGACTCGCCCAATGCGCGGGCTATAATATTTAGGTTCTCCAACGAGCCAAACAGGCCGTGAAGTAAGACAACGGGCTCGGCACTGCCCAGTGGTTGTCCCGATAATTTGTAGTTAAGCAACATAATACCTCCGGATCCGGCGCATAGTTTGCCAGTGTTGAAAGCAAAATCATAGCCGTAGAGGAATAAGTTAAATTTAGATATAATCCCGAGAAGATGCAGTAGATGTATAAAATGACAGGACAAGCATGAAAAAAATAGAAATAGATGACGAGCTATATCAGTACATTGCCAGTAACACGCAAAGTATTGGTGAAAGCGCTTCCCAGATCCTGCGTCGTTTATTGAACCTGAACTCAGTGGCGCAGCCAGTTCAGGAAACCGTACAGCCAGCAGAATCGGCAGCTCAACCTGAGGTAGAGCCAGAGCCAGCAGCGGTTTCAAGTGAGCCTTCAGGTAACGTATTTGATATTCTCAACAAAGAAGAGCTTGCTATGCAAAAAGGCGTAGTAGGGCGCTTTTTGTTTATTCTGGCGGCATTTCATCGCAGCCACAAAGTGGATTTCCATAAAGTTCTGGAAATTAAAGGGCGAGATCGCATTTATTTTTCGACCAGTAAAGCAGCGCTGCTCGAAAGCGGTAGTAGTACGAACCCGAAAAACATTGCAGACAGTCAGTACTGGGTTATGACAAACTCAAATACGACGCGCAAAAAAATGATGTTGCACGAAGTTGCGCTCATACTTGGTTATTCGGCGCAACAGGCAGAAACTATCCGAGACTACCTATAAGGAAATGTGATGGCAAATCACCCCAATGCAGGCAAACCAGCACCGTTAAGTCAGCTGGCTAATATTCCCAAACTGGTATCGGCTTACTACCTAAATGAGCCTGATCTGGAGCAAAATCCGGAGCAGTGCGTTGCTTTTGGCACGTCAGGTCACCGAGGCTGTTCATATAATGTAAAGTTTAATGAGTCTCACATCCTGGCCATCACCCAGGCTATCTGTGACTATAGGAAAGCCAACAATATTTTTGGACCCTTGTTTTTAGGTAAAGACACCCATGCGTTGTCGGAAGCGGCGTTCAACTCTGCCATCGAAGTACTGGTCGCCAATGAAGTCCATGTAGTGACTCAGGAAAATGACGATTATACGCCAACCCCAGTGATCAGCCATGCGATTGTTTGCCACAACCAGACTCATCCACATGAGCTGGCCGATGGCATTGTGGTGACACCTTCACATAATCCGCCAGAAGATGGTGGCTTTAAGTACAATCCCCCGAATGGTGGACCGGCTGATACTGATGTGACTAAGTGGATTGAGGATCGCGCCAATCAACTATTAATCGAAGATTTGGTTGAAGTGGAGTTGTTCCCATTTGCTAAAGCCAGTCGCTCTGGATTTGTAAAATATGTCGATTTGATCACACCTTATGTGGAAGATTTGGCAAATATTGTCGACCTCGAAGCCATTGCAAAAGCGGGTATACGTATTGGTGTTGATCCGCTTGGTGGCTCTGGTATCAACTTCTGGCCAGTGATCGCCAAACAATATGGCTTAGACCTTACGGTTGTGAATGAGCAAGTTGACCCACGCTTTGCCTTTATGCCTTTGGATAAAGACGGCAAAATTCGTATGGATTGTTCTTCGCCATTTGCAATGGCCAATCTGGTGGCGATTAAAGACGATTATGATATCGGTATTGGTAACGATCCGGATTACGATCGTCACGGTATTGTCACTAAAGACGGTTTGATGAACCCAAACCATTTCCTGGCCGTGTCGATAGACTACCTGCTTAAGCACCGAGACTGGGGAAGTGATATAAAAGTTGGTAAAACCCTGGTATCCAGCGCAATGATCGACAAAGTAGTCAAAGGCAACCAGCGCGAAGTGTACGAAGTACCAGTTGGTTTCAAGTGGTTCGTTGAAGGCCTGAGTGAACAATGGTTGGCATTTGGTGGTGAAGAAAGCGCGGGCGCATCCTTCTTGCGTCGTAACGGTGAGGTCTGGAACACAGACAAAGACGGCTTTATTATGGGCTTGCTGGCTGCCGAGATCCTGGCTGTGACCGGTAAAACGCCGTCACAATATTACCGTGAGCTTGAAGCGAAATATGGCGCGCCAGTTTATAAGCGTATTGATGCGCCTGCATCACCTGAACAAAAAGCCAAATTAAAAGCCTTAAGCCCGCAAGATGTCACGGCCAGCACGCTTGCCGGTGACGCTATCACAGATATTCTGACCGAGGCACCAGGCAACAATGCCGCCATCGGCGGATTAAAAGTGGTAACCGAGTCGGGTTGGTTTGCGGCTCGTCCATCGGGCACCGAAGACATTTATAAAATCTATCTTGAGTCGTTTAAAGGCGAAGCGCATCTTGCTGAGCTGGAACAGGCGGCCAAGATATTGGTAGATAGCGTGATCCGCTAACTTTAAGTGATAAAAGGCCATACGTTGTGATGGCCTTTTTTTATACCTACTATTTAGTTGCTGAAATATGATACCAATTTGCTTAATTAAGTGTTCTATTATGAGGCGAGAAAATATGGTCGATAACAAGGCAAAAATTTTGTTATTTAGTTGTTCTAAATGAAAAATTTTTAACGCCGTTAGCGTCATATTTGCTCCGTCAAATTGAACAGGTATTTAGTGAAATTGGTATGACTCCTCAGCGACGCTCATTTCTCTCACAAAAGGTGATGTTCGTATGTACCTTGATACGTTAAAACAAACTGGAGACTTCCTGACTCTGACTCGTAATAACGAGTTTTCCCTTGCCGCTGAGCAATTTACGCTGAGCAACGGCACTTTGGTTGAAGTAAAAGACACAGGTGTTATCCAGTTTACGCCTGCCACTTATGGTAACAAAGACATCGTGTTGTCGAGCGCGGTGCATGGCAATGAAACCGCTCCCATCGAAATATGCGACGAGTTTATTCAGGATGTGATCCTGGAGCGAATTGAACTGGCACATCGTGTGTTATTTGTATTCGGAAACCCTAAGTCCATCAATATCGCAGAGCGTTTTGTGGATGAAAACCTGAACCGATTGTTCAACGGTGCCCACGAAAACCGCACCGAAAACCCGGAGCAGATCCGCGCTGCAAAACTTGAAGGCTATGTGCGCGACTTTTTCACCAGCGTGCCAGAGGGGCGATATCGCTGTCACTATGATCTGCATACCGCAATTCGTGGCTCCAAAAACGAGAAATTTGCAGTTTATCCATTCCTGCATGGAAAGCCGTGGAAGAAGTCACAATTACAATTTATGCTGGCCTGTGGCGTCAATACTATTTTGATGATGCGCTCAGCAGCGACTACCTTCAGCTACTTCTCATCTTTCCAGTTTGGTGCTGACGCCTTTACAGTTGAGCTGGGGCAGGTGAAGCCTTTTGGCGAGAATGATATGCCTCGTTTTGCCGCAGTAAAACAAACACTAAAAGCATTAATTAGCCAAGGAAGTGTTGAATTTGGTGAATTTAATGCAAATGACTTCGAGTTGTTCCAGGTGCATCGTACGATAAACCGCACCTGTGAGGCGTTTTCATTCCCATTCCCTGATTCTGCGGTAAATTTCACCGGTTTTGCTAAAGGTGAATTGCTCGCAACCGACGGTGATAAGGACTACTTTGCAGAAGTTGAGGGCGAAGCCATCATTTTCCCGAATGCTAAAGTCGCACTGGGTCAGCGTGCATTACTGACTGTGATCCCGCTGGAAGTGGACGAAAACTTCGTATAACCCTCTGTAAATAAAGCGCTTAATAAAGCGTATCAAAAACTTTCCACCGCAAAATGTGCAAATTAACGGTTATTCATCTAGGATTAGTTGAATAACCGTTTACGTTAACGTAAAGTGGCAAAAGCTTTAATTTAATTAATTTGCATTTACCGCACTAATTATTCAAATCTCTAACCGCGGAACCGGCCCATTTTAAGCGGCTTTGGCATTGCAAATTAGTTATGACAACAAGAGAAGGTAGGTTATGACTAACCCCAATAACATATCGTTGAATATCAGCCATGCGCTCGAATTTATCGATGGCCATGCGCTTAACATCCCGACGCTGAAAATTCTCAGCGAAGACGGTGAGATTTTGGACGGTGCAACTGCACCTGAGTTAGACAAAGACACGGCGCTACGTATTTACTCCACAATGCGTTTTATCCGCCTGCTGGATGAACGTATGCAGGCGGCTCAGCGTCAAGGCCGGATCAGCTTTTATATGCAGTGTCTTGGTGAAGAGGCTGCTATTACCGCCAGTGCGGCTGCGCTAAAACAAGAAGACATGATCATGGCACAGTATCGCGAGCAAGCGGCACTGCACTATCGTGGATTTTCGCTTGAGCAGTTTATGAACCAGCTGTTCTCTAACGAAAAAGACTTGGGTAAGGGTCGTCAGATGCCAGTTCATTATGGCTCAAACGAATTACACTACCTGACCATTTCATCGCCACTGGGCACACAGATCCCGCAAGCGACGGGCTATGCGTACGGCCAGAAATTGAAGCATATCGATGCACAAAGCGGTGAACTAAGCAGCGAAATTGACAACGTCACTATTTGTTACTTTGGGGAAGGTGCCGCGTCGGAAGGTGACTTCCACGCAGGTTTGAACATGGCCGCAGTGCATAAGGCTCCGGTACTTTTCTTTGCCCGTAACAATGGTTACGCCATCTCTACGCCAGCTGATGAACAATTTAAAGGCGACGGTATTGCCTCTCGCGGTGTCGGCTACGGCATTAAGACCATTCGTGTCGACGGAGCGGATACCTTGGCGGTGTATGCGGCAACGCAAAAAGCCCGTGAGATTGCAGTAACGACAGGCGAGCCTGTCCTTATTGAATCTATAGCTTATCGCTTAGGTGCGCACTCTACGTCGGACGACCCATCAGGTTATCGTACTAAAGACGAAGAAGCCGAGTTTAAGTCAAACTGTCCGGTTGCACGTTTCAAAGCCTGGTTATTAAAACAGGGCTGGCTGAACGAAGAAGAAGACGAAGCACAAAAAGACAAGATCCGTGAAGAGATATTGGCAGCGCTAAAAGTGGCGGAAAAGGTTCAAAAACCAGCACTGGAAGAGCTTGTTTCTGATGTTTACGATACACCTATCCCGGCACTGCAGAAACAATACGAAGAACTTAAAGAGCACATTAAACAGCATCCGGATGCATATCCAATCACGGCTGGGAGGGTAAAATAATGGCTAAAATGAACATGCTGCACGCCATTAACTCGGCGCTAGACATCACCATGGCAGAGCACCCGCAGGCCTGTATTTTTGGTGAGGATGTGGGTTACTTTGGCGGTGTATTCCGTGCCACTTCAGGCTTACAGGAAAAATACGGTAAACACCGTGTGTTTAACACGCCACTGACTGAGCAGGGGATCCTGGGTTTTGCTAATGGTCTGGCGGCTTTCGGTGCACCGGCGCTTGCTGAGATCCAGTTTGCTGATTACATTTTCCCGGCGTTCGACCAGATAGTAAACGAATCGGCCAAGTTCCGTTACCGCTCTGGTAATGAGTTCAATGTCGGCAATCTGACCATTCGCACACCTTATGGTGGTGGTATTGCCGGTGGTCTGTACCACTCACAATCACCCGAAGCTTATTTTGCTCATACGCCAGGTCTGAAGCTGGTCGTGCCGCGTAATCCATATCAGGCAAAAGGTCTGCTGCGCGCGTGTATTAAAGATGACAACCCGGTGATTTTCTTTGAACCAAAGCGTTTGTATCGCGCGTCTACGGGTGAAGTGCCTGAGGGCGATTACACCATTGAAATTGGTAAAGCCGAAGTAGTGAAAGAAGGTAAAGACGTGACACTACTTGCCTGGGGCGCACAGATGGAGATCATTGAGCAGGCAGCGGCCAAAGCGGAAGAAGCCGGGATCAGTTGTGAAGTCATTGACTTGCGTTCAATCTTGCCGTGGGATGTCGAGACCATTGCTAAGTCTGTAACTAAAACCGGTCGCCTGGTTATCAGTCACGAAGCACCTATCACGAACGGATTCGGCGCTGAAATCGCAGCAACTATCCAGAAAGAGTGTTTCCTGCATCTTGAATCGCCTATCGAGCGTGTTTGTGGCCTGGATACACCTTATCCGCTGGCACTGGAAAAAGAGTATGTACCGGATGCACTTAAAGTATTCGCTGCAATTAAGAAGTCAGTAGAGTTTTAAGGGACGGATCATGTCTAAAGAATTTATTTTACCGGATATCGGCGAGGGGATCGTCGAATGTGAACTGGTCGAATGGCTGGTGAATGTTGGTGATGAAGTAAAAGAAGATCAGCCTATCTGCGATGTGATGACAGACAAGGCACTGGTCCAGATCCCGGCTGTACACAACGGCGTGATCACCCAATTACACTATGCAAAAGGCGATATTGCTAAAGTCCATGAGCCACTGTTTGCAATGGATGTTGCTGGCGAAGCACCTGCACCTGCCAGCAATGCAGGTGACAGCGGTTCAGCACCAGCTGCGTCTGCGGCACATTTAGAAGACTTTATTTTGCCGGATATAGGTGAAGGTATTGTTGAGTGTGAAATCGTCGAGTGGTTGGTCGCAGAAGGCGATGAAATCAAAGAAGATCAGGCTGTGTGTGATGTGATGACAGACAAAGCTCTGGTGCAAATCCCAGCCAAGTACGATGGTGTGGTTGAAAAGCTATATTATCAAAAAGGCGATATTGCGCAGGTGCACAGTCCGTTATTCCAGATGCGCTTAGGTGCGGATCACAGCCCGAAACAAGACGAGCTGACGGTCCACAAGCCACAGCCTGTTAGCGAAAGCAAAGCGCCGCCTGCACAACCAGCTACAACGACTAAAGTGAATGGCAAAGCCGTTGCCTCGCCAGCGGTCAGACGCCGCGCGCGCGAGATGGACATCGACATCACTCAGGTACCAGGCTCAGGTAAAAATGGTCGTGTATTTAAAGAAGACCTCGAGCGCTTTGCGCAAGGTGGCACTGTCGCCGTTCAGTCGACTACGCCTGCTCAGACCGAACAATCAACACCGGCACCGGTAGCATCAGGTGGAACACGTGTCGAGTCAATCCGTGGTATG
Source organism: Pseudoalteromonas sp. AWH4_217 (assembly GCF_056161105.1). NCBI lineage: Bacteria > Pseudomonadati > Pseudomonadota > Gammaproteobacteria > Alteromonadales > Pseudoalteromonadaceae > Pseudoalteromonas > Pseudoalteromonas sp. AWH4_217. Next base: position 204,945 of record NZ_JBSWYM010000003.1, read on the forward strand.
AAAGCTGCGATGGCCAAACAGATGGTCGCGTCGGTTTCAACTATTCCGCATTTCACTTACAGTGATGAGATTGATCTGACTGACCTGATCGCATTGCGCAAATCGCTAAAAGATCAGTATGCAAAGCAGGGCATTAAACTCACAATGATGCCATTCTTTATCAAGGCGTTATCACTGGCGATTAAAGAATTCCCAATTCTTAATTCGCAGGTGAACGATGAGTGCACAGAGATAACTTACTTTGACGACCACAATATCGGTATGGCGGTCGACAGTAAGCTTGGATTGCTGGTACCAAATATTAAACAGTGTCAGAACAAATCGATTGTGGATGTCGCTGAAGCGGTAACACAGCTTACAGACGCTGCGCGTGAAGGGCGAGTTTCCCCCAATGACCTCAAAGGCGGCACGATCTCAATTTCGAACATCGGCGCAATCGGCGGAACGACAGCGACACCTATCATTAATAAGCCTGAAGTGGCCATTGTTGCGCTGGGTAAATTACAGCATCTGCCACGTTTTGATGATAAGGGCAATGTGGTATCACGTGCGATTATGCAAGTGAGCTGGTCTGGCGATCATCGTGTTATTGATGGCGGAACGATTGCAAGATTCAACAATTTGTGGAAGTCTTACTTAGAGGAGCCGGCTAAAATGATGATGGCGATGCGCTAATCATTGCTTTTGCTAGTTTCTTACTTGTTGTAAAGGGCCTTTACGGCCCTTTTTTAATGCTCCCGCCGATAAAAAACCAAAAAGTATGTACTGGCTTAGCGAGATAGATTTTCGTTGATCCGGGTAAATCGCTTATACGTATTACAAGTCAGATTTAACTGTTTGGCCTGATTTTATGATGCAAAGCGTGCAAATGGCACTTTTTCCACTACCCGTATTTCTCCTGCCCGGTGGCGTCACTCGGTTGCGGATCTTCGAGCAAAAATATTTGCGCATGGTGAAAGAAGCCGGCGATGAGCGTCACTTTGCACTTAGTTTGTACAAGTCTGCGACTGAATTTCAGACTGCACCTTGGGCAAGTTGGGTGGAAATCATTGATTTTGGCTCCGCGGAAGATGATATTCTAACCATCGACGTACGTTCTAAGGGTTTGCTGGATGTGACCGAAGTCTGGATGGACGCTGACGGATTACGCCAAGCTCTCTTTGATGTAAGACCACACTGGTCGTGCTCTGAACTGGCACCCAGATATCAACACATTAGCGATGAGCTGCTGCGTATATTCAAACAAAACCCCGAACTGGCTGCGTTATATCCGGAACCCCGATTTGAAGATGCTGCATGGGTAGCCGGACGTTTCTTGGAGATTTTACCGTTTTCTCCGGAGCATAAAGAGGGCTTTTGCGAGCCAGGCACATTGCCTCAGGCACTGAAATTCCTTGATACCATTTTAACGGGTCAGGACGACTGATATATTCGTCAGCATGTGTGATCCCAATCTATTTGTTCGACGTATAAAGTGTATAGAAATAAAAAATCCGTTTTTAAACTTCCATTATGTATGGATGTGAGCTAATGATAGAAAAAAGCCGTCAGCAAAGTACCGAAACGCCACAGGGGTCAGTTATGAAAGACGTTGCTGCTACACAAACTTCGGAGCAACGCCTGCTCAGTCCCGAGCAACAGGCGCAGTTGTGCGACTGGATGCACCGCATTGCCAAACAAAGGGACAGAAAAGCATTCGCCTGTTTATTCAAGTGGTTTGCACCTAAGGTGTTGCACCTGGGTCGCCAACGCTTTGGCGATGCAAGCCAGGCACAGGAGCTGCTTCAGGAGAGCATGGCTAACGTGTGGCGAAAAGCCCATTTGTTTAATGCCGAAAAAGGCGCTGTAACCACTTGGATTTATACTCTGGTGCGGAATCAGTCCTTCGATATGCTGAGAAAGATGCAGACCAACCGTGAGGACAATCTTAGTGAGGACATCTGGCAGCAACATAGCAATGAGCGCGATGACAGTGCCGAATTTTCCGATCATTTGTTGGACAGGCAGCTCGTAGATTATGTAGAAAAGCTACCTGAAGAACAAAAAAATGTAGTGAAAGGCATTTATTTTCAGGAGTTGAGTCAGGAAGAGCTGGCAAATCAACTTGGTATACCTTTGGGCACCGTAAAATCCCGACTGAGACTGGCACTGGGCAAACTGAAAGCACATATGGGGGAGCACCATGATTAAATATCACCCATCCGAACACATTCTTCAATCTTATGTTCAGGGAGAACTGTGCGCGTCGCTCAGTGTGGCTGTGAGTATGCACGTGGCTATGTGCCCGCAATGCCAGCAGCTGACTAGTCAGTTTGAAGCAAGCTGTGCGCATAGCTTTGCTGGTGAAGATATGGATCTGCAAGGTGACGAAAACTGGGACGATTTAATCGCTCAGATAACAGAAGACACGCAGTTTACAGACCAGCCTGCTCCTGCACCTCTTGAAATTGAAGTGAAGGGAGAGCAATTTGTGCTGCCATCCAGCTTGCAGAATGTTGGATTGAGTGGCTGGTTAAAACTAGGCAAGTTGTCTCGCTCCAGGTTGAATCTGGGCGACGGTAAGCTGCATGCCAGTTTGTTGCACATTGAAAAGGGCGGCAGTGTACCTCAGCATACCCACAAGGGCTTTGAGCTGACATTACTGCTTTCCGGTACATTCAAAGATGAAATGGACAGTTACGTTCCGGGCGACTTTATTATGCTAGATGGTAGCCATGAACATTCACCTGTTGCGACTGAGTCTTGCTTGTGCTTTACACTTGCCGACGATGCGTTGCACTTTAGCCAGGGCCTGAGCCAATTGTTTAACCCCATAGGTAAGTTGATCTACTAAATCAGCATTAAGTCTTATTTTAATTCCTCCTTCGACTTGAGCACAAAGCCAGCCTTTGTGCTTTTTCATTTATAGGGTGCTGATTTCAAGCGCTTTATCAGAAAAGCTGCTAATGTTCTAGGAGTAACTTGTGCGTCCATCTGATATCAGCCGGTATCAGTGCAAAAGGTTACCCCAGACTCAGAGAGTTTGATCTGATGTCAGTCTGACCCCGTATAACAAGGCATAGTATCAAAAAGGACAAAGTAATGACCGAACAACCAGACTGGCTAAGCAACTTTGTAAGGATTTACAATAAACTGGACAAAGAAACCTTGCACTTGCTGGAAGAGATTTATCACCCTGATATCCAGTTTAGCGATCCGTTACATGGCATTAATGGACTGAGCAACCTCAGCACATACTTTTCCGATATGTACAGCAATGTGATCAGCTGTCAGTTTGATATTCACCATAGTCTGTCGCAAGGCGACCAGGCCGCGCTTTACTGGACCATGCGCTATCGGCATAACCGGTTGGGAAAAGGCCGGGAGATAAGCGTAGAAGGCCATTCTTACCTAAAAATACAGGACGGCAAAGTGATTCTACATCGAGATTACTTCGATGCAGGCAGCTTGCTGTACGAACATATCCCATTGATGGGAGTGGGTGTACGTTGGCTCAAAGCCCGTATTTCTGGGGAGCAAAGCAGCGGTGTAAACAACAAAGGAGCACAGGCATGCCCGAAATTTTGATAACGGGGGCAAGTTCCGGAATAGGGCTCGCTCTCTCCAGACGCTATCTTAATGCCGGCTACAAAGTGCATGTGTGTGGCCGTAGTAAAGAAAAACTTCAATCGGTTCTGCCTGAATCTGAACAAGTACGACATGTATGTTTTGACCTTAATGATAAGGCTGCCATTTTTGAGGTGGCAGACAAACTGCCACACCTGGATGGGATTATCCTTAACGCCGGTGGCTGTGAATACATAGACGACGCGAAACAATTCGATTCTGAACTGTTCGAGCGGATCATCCGCGTTAACCTGATCTCAGTGGGTTACTGCCTGGATGCATGGCTTGGCAAGCTACGTGCTCCTTCCTTTTTGGTGTTTGTCAGTTCATCGGCAAGTTTCCTGCCTTTACCTCGTGCTGAGGCTTACGGTGCTTCCAAATCGGGACTTACCTATCTTGCTAAGACACTCGATGTGGATTTGGCCGGAAATGGCATTCAGGTCAGCGTCGTACACCCCGGCTTTGTTGATACTCCCCTAACACAAAAAAACGACTTTCCAATGCCTTGTCAGATAACCAGCGAACAAGCCGCGGAACGTATCTTTCAAGGGGTAGAAAACAAACAGTTTGATATTCACTTTCCTCGCAGGTTTACCTACCTGCTTAAATTTTTTGGTTGGTTGCCGCATAACGTTTGGCGACATGTTGCGGCAAAATGGATAAAAAGATGAAAAAAATAGCCGTCATTGGTAGTGGCGTTTCAGGTATGGTCTGTGCACGTTTGCTCAGTACCCAACATGACGTACATTTATTCGAAAAACGAGATCGTCTGGGCGGGCATACTGCAACAAAAGACATCGAATATCAGGGACAAACGTATCAGGTTGATACCGGGTTCATCGTTTATAACGACAGAACCTATCCAAACTTTATTAAATTAATGGATAAGCTTGGAATTCAGGGTAAACCGACAGAAATGAGCTTTAGTGTTCATAACAAGGATACCGGACTGGAATACAACGGCCACGACCTCAATACGCTGTTTGCGCAAAGACGCAATATTGTCCGTCCAAAATTTTGGCGTTTGATCCGTGAAATTGTGCGTTTCAACAAAGCCGCTAAAGAGCGCTTTGCTAATGACGACTTTACCAGCGATGAAACCCTCGGTACTTTTCTCGAACAACAAAGTTTCAGTGAGTTTTTTGCTGAGCACTACATTTTGCCCATGGGGGCTGCTATCTGGTCGACCAGCTTGCAGAAAATGAAAGAATTCGAGCTGAAGTTTTTTGTTCGCTTTTTTTACCATCATGGACTCCTCAACATCAGTGACAGGCCGCAATGGTATGTGATCCCTGGTGGCTCTAAGCAGTACATTGCACCATTGCTGAATGGCCTAGAAGGTAACATTCATCTTGATGCCAATATTGAAAAGGTGACCCGAACAGACGGTAGCGTACAGCTTCATTTTGCTGATGGTACCCATGAATTCGATGAGGTGGTTTTTGCATGCCACAGTGATCAGGCGCTGACACTACTGGGTGATGCCAGTGAGGAAGAAACCAGTGTGTTATCAGCGATCCCTTATGCTAACAACAGTGTAGTGTTGCATACTGACACAAATCTACTGCCAAAGCGTCGTCTGGCGTGGGCTGCCTGGAACTATTTGCTCGATAACAATGAGTCGCGACCTGCAGCCGTAACCTACAACATGAACATTTTGCAGGGTATTGAAGCACCGTGTACTTTTTGTGTCACGTTAAATCAACCGATTGATGAAGATAAGGTGCTTGGCCACTATCAGTATGCACATCCGGTGTTCAATACGCAGAGTATGGCGGCACAACAACGTCGTAAGGAAATTTGCGGGAAACAGCACACCCACTTTGCCGGTGCTTATTGGTATAACGGTTTCCATGAAGACGGCGTGCGCAGCGCAGTTGATGTGGCCGCAAAGTTTGGCATAAGCCTGGACGATTTGTGATGAGTGGTGTAGCACAGAGTTCACCTTTGTATGTCGGCCAGGTCAGGCACAGGCGCTTTTCACCTGTGTTTCACGGTTTTTCTTACCGTTTGTATATGTTATGCCTGGACGTCGACGAAGATACCTTTACTCAAAAAGGGCAGGGAATACTGGGCCCTCAATGGTATCGCCCAATTCGTTTTGCTCACAAAGACTACCTCAAAGGTGATCCCGGTACCTTGCAGCAACGTATAAAAAACAAAGTCATAGAGCTTGGCGGACAATGGCCTGGGGGTCGGGTTAAGGCCCTTGTGCAAGGCCGTTGCCTGGGCTTGTATTTTAGCCCGCTCAATGTCTATTTTTGCTACGACACTCAGGGCGATTGCAGTTTGATGCTGGCAGAGGTGAGTAATACCCCCTGGAATCAGCGTCATTATTATTTAGTTGATATCAGCAAGGCGCACAGGACCGATAAAGTGTTTCATGTGTCTCCGTTTATGTCTCTGGATATGCAGTACCTTTGGCGCGTTAAAGCGCCGCCTGAGCAGGGACCGGGACAGTTGATGGTTCATATCGAAAACCATGCAACTCCTGAGCATGAATACAAGCAGTTGGGCAAGATGCAACAGGACAAGTTGTTTGATGCCACCATGGCACTCAAGTCCAGGCCACTCTCATTAAAGAGTTTGGTTGGTTTGGGTTTGTGTGTGCCCTCTATGACGTTGAAAATATGCTTGTCTATTTACTGGCAGGCTTTGAAACTCTGGGTGAAGCGTGTGCCCTTCATACCACACCCCGACACTCACTCTAACTGTAATAAAGCGAAGTGATACATGGAACAGAATAGCCAAACCATCTCTAAGCCCGTCACTATATCTTGGTGGCACCAGTTGATGATTAATAAAGCCAGAGCGTTTATTTTTAAGCTACTTAAAAATCTCGAGCATGATCGACTGGAGATCATAGAAGGTAGCGAGAAAGTGTTACTGGGGGCGATGCAACCACGGCTCCAGGCGACCATCTTCGTCAGCGATCCCAGCTTTTATATTGATGTGCTCAAAGGAGGGGGAATAGGTGCGGCTGAGGCTTTTATCGATGGAAAATGGGCCACTCCGGAGCTGACTAAGGTGATCCGTATATTTGCCTGCGCTCAGTCTCAGTTAGACGAGCTAGAGGGGAAAATGTCTTGGCTTACTGCGCTTAAAAATAAGGTATTTCACTTTGGCAATCGCAACAGTGAATCAGGCTCCAAGCAAAATATTCTTGCCCATTATGATTTGAGCAACGATTTGTACCAGGCTTTCCTGGATCCGACCATGATGTACTCCAGCGCTGTGTTTGAGACATTGGATCAACCGCTTGAGCAGGCCCAGCACAACAAACTGAAGGTCATTTGTGACAAGCTTGAGCTGAGTCCTGATGACCACCTGTTGGAAATTGGCACTGGCTGGGGCGCACTGGCCATATTTGCAGCGCAAAATTACGGCTGTAAAGTTACAACCACTACCATATCAGATGCCCAGCACGACTTTACCGCACAACGAATTAAAACTGCTGGCCTGGAAGCGCAGATTACTTTGTTGAAGCAGGATTACCGGTTGCTGGAAGGCGAGTTCGATAAACTGGTGTCTATTGAGATGATAGAAGCAGTCGGACATAGTTATATGCCGGGCTTTTTTGCCAAGTGTAGTAGTTTGCTAAAAGACGACGGCTTAATGTTGCTTCAGGCTATCACCATTTCAGATGGGCGCTATGACCACTATCGAAACAACGTTGACTTTATTCAGCGCTATATTTTTCCTGGTGGGTGTCTTCCGTCAGTTGCGGTGATGTCTGCGCATCTGGGTACTCAAACAGACATGGTTGTGCGCGACATCGACGACATTGGCTTACATTATGCGCAGACACTCAAGCGTTGGCGGTTGCAGTTCGAGCAAAACTGGCAACAGATCCGTACTTTCGGCTTTGACGAGCGCTTTAGGCGCCTATGGCTCTTTTATCTGCAGTATTGTGAGGGCGCCTTCCTTGAGCGAGTGATCAGTACACATCATCTCGTTGCCCGTAAGCCCAGATACGTTGGGGTCAACGATGCGCAATTTCTGGCTAATTAACCTTGTCATTTTTCAATCTGTCTGGTGGCTTAGCGCACTGTTCACTCACCAGGCAGTCATCGCGGTAGTCGTTATTATGGCTCTGCATTTTGCACTTTCACCTAGCAGAAAAGCAGATGTGGTCAGTTTAACGATTTTACCTGTGGGATTAGTGGTCGACCAAACGCTTGCAGCACTTGGTGTTATCTCCTTTGTTGATGGTCAGCCTTGGTTGCCATTGTGGTTAGCGTTGTTGTGGGCGCATTTTCTGTTAACTCTGAATCATAGCCTTAGCTGGCTGGGGCGCTTCAATGTGGGCGTTCAGGCAATGACAGGCGCGGTATTTGGTGCCCTGAGCTATATCGGTGGTATCAAGTTGGGAGCTCTCAACAGTTCGCTGTCTCTTATTAATGTGTTTTTAGTGTTCGCCGCGGTGTGGGCGATAGTGTTACCCCTGGTGGTCTACCTAAATTCACGCCTGAATACGCAATCGGGGGTTCAACATGCTTAGTCGATTAGGTCGAAAATTAATAACGGCAGCTGCCATATTGGTATCGTCTCAGGCTGGGGCATCAAGTGCTACTCAATTGCCAACGCTTGAGCTACGTGGAACTGCAGAATTACGATATCTGTTTTGGGACATATACTCCGCTGCGCTTTATACATCAGCAGGGACGTATCAGGAAACAGAATTTCCGCAAGTACTCAAATTGACCTACAAGCGTGATATTGAGGCGCAAGAGCTGGTCGATGCAACCCGAGAGCAATGGCAAAAACAAAAAGTTAAGCTGGATAACAGCGAACAGTGGCTCAGACAGCTTGGTCAACTTTGGCCTGATATCCGTAAAGGAAATCAACTGATATTAGTCGTTGATAAAGAGCAACAGAGCCGTTTTTACTTTCGTCCTGAAGCACCAGAGACGTTAAAAGGATCTCTTTCAGAGTCTGTACTTAAAGAATCTGCTCGGTTTCTGGGCGCGATTAATGACCGTGCCTTTGGCCCTGCATTTTTGGGGATCTGGTTGTCTGAAAAAACCACTGAGCCCAAGCTGAGAAAACAGCTTATAGGGAAAAGGTAAATTACAATGAAACTACTAACGACTATAGTGCTGATGTTGCTATTGAGTGGTTGCACCAGCAAAACGATTGCGGACTACAGCGATACCAAGCCTGAACTTGCATTGGAGCAATTCTTTGAAGGAGAGTTGACAGCCTATGGGATAGTGCTGGACCGCAGTGGTAACTTGACCCGGCGCTTTGAGGCCGATCTGATAGGTACCTGGAAGGGTAATAAAGGCGAGTTAAAAGAGTGGTTTCGATTCGACGATGGAGAGAAATCGACAAGAGTATGGCAGCTGGAAAAAACCGCAGACAATCGCTATCAAGGTACGGCAGGCGACGTTATTGGTGTGGCGCAGGGAGAAACCGCCGGGTCTGCTTTGTACTGGCGATATCAGCTGGAGATCCAATATCAGGGCAAGCCACTGGAAGTCACCCTGGATGATTGGATGTATCTGGTCAACGAAAAGCGGTTATTCAATCGTACAGAAATCATCAAATGGGGTTTTAAAGTTGGAGAAGTGATATTGATCATCGAAAAGCATCAAGGCTAGTTTTTAGCACCACTTTATTTTTCACCATGTAATTAACAAGGCCTGCGTCTGCAGGCCTTTTGCTTTTACTATACAGCAAAGTAGTACAGGCCATATCCGACAAGCAGCGCGGGTATGGCGGAATAAACTGTTGCCAAAACAGCTGCCCCAGGTGCCAGCGCAAGGGCAGGAAACAACGCGTCACCATCGTTAGCAACCGCATTTGCCGCCAGTGCACTGAAAGGTAAAATCCCCTGAATGTAAAGAGTGGTCACCACTATTTGCGGCCCACAGCCAGGTAGCAACCCAATGGCAACCGCGATAAGAGGGGCAAATACTGCGTACTCAGAAAACCAGGCTGCCAGATCCAGGCCAAACAGCGCCACAGACAGCTCGTAGAGCATAAAGCTGGCAACAACCCAGGCGGTGACAAAGTGGGTGTCGTGTATGACTTTAGCCAGTTTGGATGGGGGATCCTGTTCATCATCTTCAGCTGTGACTTCGCGGTAACTTTGCCCCTTCGAAGAAAGTGCCCAGATAGTGAGCGCAAATATGGCTAAGGCAGCCCCAGCGAGCTCTACAGGCTGTGTGAAGACGCCCAGGTTTGTGTTAAACGCAATCAGCAACGCAATGATTAGACTGGGTATAAGTGCCCAGCGCCAGACTGGCTCACTGAAGCGAATGGCAGCAGAAGGCGCTTTGCATTGTATGGCGTTTTTGTTTTGCAGATTTGGCTGGCAAAACTCAGGCTTATGGAGCAAGTTTACAGTCAAACCACTGGCAATGCCTACAGCGATACCTAAAGCGATAATTATCAACCCTTCGAGAGGTTGTTTTGCCAAGAGTAAAAAAGCAGCATCCCCCATGGTTGCCGTTAGCACAGCAACCACAGAAGCAAAGCTTGCCTGTCCTTTGGTAAACTGCGTGACCACTATGATTGCGCCGCCGCAGCCCGGCAGTGCACCCAGCACCGCTGCCATTGCAATTTCCAGCACAGGGGACTTGGCTTTCAGGTAACTGAGTTCCAGTTGAGGTAATCTGTCGATTAAAAAGTAATAGATTGCCAGTGTGCCGGCAACAAACACACTTACCTGAAAAAATGCGTCGGCGAGTGTTGCGATAGTAAGGGCGCGCAGCGGCTCAAAGGCGACAGCCAGGCAGAGTAAAAATGGCAGTAATAATCGTTTGTTTGCCAGCAAGGAGGAGAGTGCAGATCTGCTTCTGGTTGTGGCAGAATAGGATTGTGAGAGCATAAAAGTGCAACCGATTGAAAACACAGTTGCACTTTAGAATGATATTAAATGAAAATCAATATCATTTGTATTTATTTGTTGCGTTGGAACTCAGAGGTTGCTTTCCACGTAGGCCAGTCGCTCTGCTGAGAAATGTCGTAGCCAACCTGGAAGAATAACTGAAGATCCTGTACGGCACCGCTTAAGTCCCACTCATCACGGTAGCGATCACAAGGTTGGTGATAGCAGCCACGTAGCACTAAGCTCATGCGCTTACGGTATTGTGCTGTGGCTTCGTCACGTGCTTCTGTACCACCACCGGCATACATGGCCGGAACACCCATGTTGGCAAAGGCAAAGTGATCAGAGCGGTAGTAGCCGCCAGCTGCCGGACGTGGATCGCCAGAGACAACGCGGTTTTGTGCTTTCGCGGCGGTTTCCAGCATTTCGTCCAGTGATGATTTACCAATACCCACGACGCTGATGTCTTTTACTTTACCCAGTAGGTTAAGGCTGTCCATGTTGATGTTGGCTACCGTTTTATCGGCTGGGATAACCGGGTTTGCGGCGTAGAACTTTGAGCCCAGCAGGCCCTGTTCTTCGGCGGTAACAGCCAGGAACGTGACTGAACGGTCTGGTTTAACGGGCAGCTTGCTGAAAGCTTCAGCGACTTCGATCATGCCACCTGTGCCGGTTGCATTGTCATGAGCACCGTTATAAATTTTATCACCTTTGCGGTTAGGATCTGTGCCTAAGTGATCCCAGTGAGCTGAGTAGATGATGTGCTCGTCACTGTGCTTTGCACCAGGCAAAGTCGCGATGAAGTTATAAGACGTTGAAGTGCTGATCTTACTTTTTACAGTAACAGACGCTGTTAAATCGCCCATGTCTACATGGTATGCGCCGGCAGCGGCTTTTTCTTTTGCTTCGGCAAAGTCCAAGCCTGCTTTTGCAAACAGCTCTTTGGCAACATCACTGGTTACCCAGCCCTCAACAGCGACGCGGTCCATGTTGTTGTTTTCTTTCTGGAAGCCAAACTGAGGACCACTCCACGAATTCTCAACAACGCTCCAGGGGTAAGAAGCTGGTGCGGTTTCGTGAACGATAATAGCACCTGCAGCGCCCTGACGGCTTGCTTCTTCATATTTGTAAGTCCAGCGACCATAGTAAGTCATGGCTTCACCCGTGAACAAAGCCGGGTCTTTACGTGCAAAGCCCGGATCGTTTACCAGCATGACGACAGTTTTGCCACGCACATCCAGACCTTCGTAGTCGTTCCAGTCATATTCTGGTGCATTGACACCATAACCGACAAACACCAGTTCAGAATCTTTAATCGACTCTAATTTACTGATACGGCCCGTGCCCATTACCATGTCTTTTTTATATTCGTAGTCTTTACCACCAATACTTAGCGTCATGTTCGGGTCGGCTTCGATAGATACCAAAGGGACTTCCTGGAAGAAGCTGTCACCATTACCTGGTTGGAAACCCAACTCGGTGAAATGCTTTTTCAGATAGGCCAGAGTCAGTTCTTCGCCTTTGGTAGAAGGGGCACGACCACCAAACTCGTCAGAGGCCAGAGTTTTAATGTGGGTTGCCAGTTGGTCGGCATTGATGCTGTTATAAGCGGCGGTTACATCGCCGGGCTGATTGGTTTGTGTTGCCATACAGCCAGCTAACACAGCAACAGACAGTGCGCTTAGCGCTAGTTTTAGTTTCATAGTGTTATTTATCTTCGCTTGTTGTTATATGCCGCTAGTATAACGTTATTTACACTGATATTTCGACTTTTGGCGATAATTGACGAAATTGGCGGTTTACTAAACAAAGTAAGCTTGGGGTATTGGGTTCAGGTGAGGTAAAATGCCAGCTTTGAACACTGCCTGAGAAAGACATATCGGCAATATGAATAAATTCACCGCGCCAGAGCACTGGCATGCAGACCTGTTCAGTCAGGCACCATTTGAACATTTAGAAGAGCTGTTTTCACTTAGCCACCACGCTGACTGGCCGTCATTTGACTGGCTGAATGGCCAAAAAGATCAGCAACACAATCGGGATGTGGTATTTACACCCAATAGTGAGCTGGAAGGCGAAACTCTGTATTACGAAGAGATCATTGCACAGACAAATCGTATTCCCACCCGCGAAAACAACTGGCATGATTTTTTTGGTGCCCTTATCTGGTGCCTGTTTCCACAAACGAAGTCTTTGCTGAATCGTTTGCATATGCAGGAAATCGGCGAACATGGCCTGAAGCAGCGTAGTAAAAAGCGCAATGCGCTGACATTATTCGACGAATGCGGGGTGGTATTGGCGGTACCTGATATCAGCTGGCAAACGGCATTACGTGCCCACCAGTGGCAGGAAGTATTTTATGAATATAGTGCGATGTGGCATCACAACCTGCTACCCTTTGTATTTGGTCATGCAAACTACGAAATGCTGACTAAGCCTTTTACCGGTCTTACGGGCAAGGTCATATGCATCGAAGTAGATGAAGCTTTTTATCACTTGCCTTTAAGGCTTCAGTATCGTCATTTAGACCAGAAACTGGTCGATATGATAGAACGTCAGGGATTGCTGGATAACAATAAGCATATGTCACCTCTACCCTTACTTGGGATACCCCAATGGCATCAGGGTCAGCAGGACCTGGCTTTTTATAGCGATACCGATTATTTCCGCCCTAAACGACTATCGGCAGCAAAAAAGGACACACAGTGATACAGGTTGAGGGTTTAAAAAAGCGCTTTAAGCTCAGCAGGGAGCACAACAAAAATAAAACCAGTGACGACCCCAGAGAAAGAGACGGTTATTTTCATTCGGTTGAATCTGTGTCGTTTCAGTGTCAAAGAGGGGAAGTATTGGGGTTACTCGGCCCTAATGGGGCTGGTAAAACAACCACGCTCAGGTTGCTGTCAACGGCACTGTCTCCCGACAGCGGGGCTATCATTGTCGCCGGGCAAGATATCGTCAAAAACCCGCTACATGGCAGGCGTCATATCGGCTTTTTGTCTGGCACTACCGGCTTGTATGGGCGCCTGAGTGCAAAAGAAAATGTCGAGTACTTTGCCAGATTACATGGCCTTAGAGGCAAAGAGTTAAAGACCCGCTGTGAACTATTGTTCGAAACGCTGGATATGACCTCGTTCCTGGATAAGCGCTCAGACAGCTTATCTACCGGCATGAAACAGAAAACCAGTATAGCCCGAGCGGTAGTTCATGACCCACAGGTGGTCATCCTGGACGAGCCAACAACAGGTCTGGATATTATGACCAAACAAACGTTACTGTCTTTTATCAGGCAATTAAAAGAGCAGGGCACACCGGTCATATTCTCTACGCATCACCTTGATGAAGTCGATATGTTATGTGATCGGGTGTGTGTGATTGACAAAGGCATCAGCTGTTTTGAAGGCAGCCTGATCGCTTTTCGCGAGCAGGGACAAAACAGCGAGCTCAATCAGGCGTTTTTAACTATCATTCAGGGAGAGCAATATGTTTGAGGTCATGCTCAAGGAGCTGCGCGAATTACTAAGAGACCGCAAAACTTTGTTTTTTGTGATTGCGCTTCCCATCGTTATCTTTCCAGTTTTATTTGCTTTTGTTGCTTTTCTGACTTCTAAAGCAGCCTTAGAGGCAGAGCAAAAGGTTCATACGTTTTATGTGGTTAACGAGGACTTTGCCCGTCCTTTCGCCGATACCTTGTTCTATCATCGCAGTTTTAAACGCTATGAGGGCGATACTAAGCTCGACAGTGTTGACGCACTCAGTGATGCTGTCAGAAGAGGTATTATTGACGTGGGGATCTACATTCCGTCAACTCCCAAGGAACAGGTGATTCTGGGTGAACAAACCCGGTTTCAGGTGGTCTTTAATGATGCGCAGTCTATTAATTTTATTTATGGCCGGATAAAAAAGGCCATTGATGAGTATTCGGCCAAACTGACAGAGCAGGCTCTCACTGAACTGGGTGTTGAAGCGAATAAACAAGCGGCTGTACTTAAACCTGTAATAATGGAAAAGGTGGACACCGCTGACAGGCGCGAAAACATTGGTGAGAAAATCGGTGCGTTTATTCCCTACATGCTGATCCCGCTGGTATTGATGGGCGCCAGTTACCCGGCAATTGATCTGGGTGCTGGTGAGAAAGAGCGCGGTACGCTGGAAACCTTACTACTGACACCCCTGACTCGCACTCAATTGGTGCTGGGCAAGTTTCTGACTATTCTTATTAGCTCTATTGCCTGTGCTTTGGTCACTGTGTCTAGCATGGCCATCTGGATTGGGATTGCCAGTGGGTTTGGTACATTGGATCCTATCCTGAGTGCATTTTCGAGTGTCACACAGTGGGATTTTCTGCTGATTTTTGCCCTGTTATTACCCGTTGCCATGATGCTGTCGTCTCTGGTGCTGGCGATTTCCATTTATGCTCGTAGCTTTAAAGAGGCACAAAATTACATGGGACCGCTGAGTATGTTGGTGTTTGTGCCTATTGTGGTTTCCGTTTTGCCAAATATGACTTTAAATGCCAAAACCGCCTGGATCCCAATCACCAATGTGGCGCTGGCCATCAAGGAAATTGTTAAAGGGACGGTTGATTACCAGGCGGTGGCTTTGATCTTCTTAGCTTCAACTCTGCTCGCTGCGGCTCTGTTGGGTTGCTGTGTACGCTGGTTCAGTCGCGAATCCGTATTATTCAGATAAATTAGTAGCATGGTTAACGCCATGCTACCTCATGCGGTAATTCAGGCTGCCTTGACATCCTCAGGGGAGGCAGCTTCAGGCTCGACCACGGTCAACACCTTCTTAATGTCAGACCAATGCAGTAATTCAATTCGGCCTTGTTCATTTTCTACCAGCGCAGTACAGTTTTCTATCCAGTCGCCATCATTGCAATACACGATACCATCCATGACAGCAATTCTAGGTTGATGTATGTGACCGCAAATAATGCCATCAACACCGCGTTTTTTTGCTTCGTGCACCGCTGCTTGTTCAAAAGCATGGATTGCTTCACGGGCTTTATGAACCCGGTTTTTTAACCACGAAGCCAAAGACCAATAGTGCCCGCCATAAAGCCTGCGTACTCGATTGGTCCAGCGGTTAAGAAACAGCAAGAAATCATAGGCTGCATCGCCTATGATGCTGATCAGCTTGTTATAGCGGGTTGCTGAGTCAAAATCATCACCATGTAATAACAAAAATTGTTTGCCCGCTGATGTGGTATGAATATAGGTTTTGTGTACTTCAACATGAAACAGGGTTTTACCTACGTAATTGCGGAAAGTTTCATCGTGATTACCGGGAATGTAAATGACTTTAGTGCCATTTTCAGCCTTGCGTTGAATACATTCGAGTACCTGGTAGTGGCTGGAGTGCCAGAAAAACTGCCTTTTGAGTGACCACAGGTCTACGATATCACCGACAAGATATAGGGTATCGCAACGTGTGCTGTTCAGAAAGTCCAGCAGAAACTCGGCTTTGCAGTCTTTATAGCCCAGATGTACATCGGAGATCCAAATTGTTGGATAGTAGGTTTGTGTCATAGCCATACTCTCGAGCGTAATAAACCCTAAGTTAGAGACGAGGGATGACAAAAACAGGGCAGTTAAGAGAAGCTATTGTGACAGTGAGGATAAAGCAGAACACAGCTTAGTGTGCTCTGCCGGAGAAGGGACTATTTACCCAATGCTTTTGCGATCTCAGCTACCGCAGAGTCAATGTCCAGCATCAGTTTTTCACCAGTACGGCGGTTCTTAAGCTCTACCTGGTTGTTGTCCAGGTTACGCTCACCGATCACCAGCGTGAATGGCACACCCAATAGCTCCATGTCGTTAAACATCACACCCGGACGCTCTTTACGATCGTCGAATAGTACTTCAACACCGGCCGCTTGCAGGTCAGTGTAAAACTTCTGTGCAATATCCGGGATGCGATGCGATTTATGCATATTCATTGGTACGATAGCCAGCTCAAACGGCGCTATGGCCTGTGGCCACTTAATACCGTAATCGTCATTATTCTGCTCGATGGCAGCCGCAACGATACGCGAAACACCAATACCGTAACAGCCCATGGTCATGACCTGGTTTTTTCCACTTTCGCCTAGGACGCCAGCGCTCATGGCTTCTGAGTACTTAGTGCCTAGCTGGAAAATGTGACCAACCTCAATACCACGTTTGATCTGCAGTGTGCCTTTACCACACGGGCTTGGATCGCCTTCAACCACATTGCGCAGATCTGCAACCGTATAGTCTGTAACATCACGATCCCAGTTAATACCGCTGTAGTGAACACCATTTTTGTTCGCACCTGCAACGAAGTCTGCCATGATAGCAGCGCTGCGGTCGACGATAACAGGCATGCTCAGACCAACCGGGCCCAGTGAGCCTGGCTTAGCACCAATTGCAGCAACGATGTCTTCTTCTTTTGCCATTTCCAGAGGTGAATCAACCAGAGGAAGTTTCTCAGCTTTCAGCTCATTTAGCTCGTGATCGCCACGCAGAATAAGCGCAACCAGACCACGCTTATCGTCTTCGTCCGGCGCGCCGTAGACTATCAGAGTCTTCACGCCACGATGTGGTTTAACACCATGCTTTGCTTTTAACTCGGCTATCGTGTTGGCTTCAGGCGTATCGAAAGTATTCAGTTCTTTCGAAGGCTCAGGGCGAGACTCAGAGGGCGCAACGGCTTCGGCCTTTTCGATGTTAGCTGCATAGTCACTTTCAGTGCTGAAAGCGATGGCATCTTCACCCGATTCAGCCAAGACGTGAAACTCGTGAGACACACTACCACCGATTGAGCCTGTATCTGCGATAACCGGGCGGTAATCCAAGCCCAGGCGTTCAAAGATATTGCAGTAGGCCTGGTGCATTGCCTGATAGGTTTTTTCCAGGCACGCTTCGTCCAGGTGGAAAGAATAAGCATCTTTCATGGTGAATTCACGGGCACGCATTACACCAAAACGAGGGCGTACTTCGTCACGGACTTTGGTCTGAACCTGATATAAGGTCAGTGGCAGTTGTTTGTAGCTGCTGACTTCACGGCGTACCAGATCAGTGATCACTTCTTCGTGGGTTGGGCCCAGTGCGAACGGACGATTGTGTCTGTCATTGATACGCAGTAGCTCAGGACCGAATTGCTCCCAACGGCCTGACTCTTGCCATAAATCGGCTGGCTGAATGATGGGCATCAGCATTTCAATGGCGCCGGCTTTGTCCATTTCTTCACGGACGATTTTTTCTACTTTACGCAGCACTTTCAGGCCGGAAGGTAACCAAGTGTATAAACCGGAGGCTAATTTGCGGATCATGCCCGCGCGTAACATCAGCTGATGGCTGATCACTTCTGCATCTGCAGGCGTCTCTTTTTGAGTCGCTAAAATATATTGACTGGTACGCATACTTGTTCCGTTCAATTGATGATCACTCAGGCCTTGGCCCAAGTAGTCATACGTTGTTGTAGTATTTTTGTCGGGTTAGTTTAACAGTGCTAAAACCGCTTAAAAAGCTTTATTTATCGCGAAAAAGCGACAGTTCAGGTAGCTGAGGGATTTTTGTTCAATCCGACTCCGCCTGGGCTACTTCAAGGACATGGTTGTGTTCGCCATCTACTTGCCAGCGAATATTAAAGTCATACAGGTTCATGCCATAGTTTTGCGGATTTTCCTGTTTTTTCTTATATGCAGGGCGAGGGTCTTGTTTGAGCACGTTACTAATAAAGTCCCTTAAATCCGGGTAATCCCCCTGTTTAGAGATAAAATCTTCGGCCTGCTCACTAAAAGTCACCGTCATTTGCGTCTCAGGGCGGGTATCTGCAAAACCCGCGGCAGCATCGGCCAGAGCATCTGAATAGGGCAAATAGGGCTTAATATCGACTATCGGCGTGCCGTCGAGCAAGTCTATTCCAGATAGCAGTAGTGCGAGTTGACCATTTTTGTACTCGACACCTTCGAGCTTTACGGCACTCATACCAATGCCATTTGGTCTGAAGGTGGCGCGGGTCGCAAATACACCTTTGCGCGCATTGCCGCCTAACCGTGGCGGTCGTACCAAAGCAGAGTAACCTTTGTCGGCGGTCTCGTGAAAGCGGAATAACAGCCACAGGTGGCTAAACTCCTCAATACCGCGGACAAACTCTTCTCGGTTAAAGTCTGCACAGAATACCAGCTTAGCTTTGGCTTCTGGTACAAGGCGAGGTTGTCTTGGAATGGCAAACTTTTGTTTGTAGGGTGAATGGATCACACCAATGGGCTGTATATCGAAGTGCACGCAATATTCCGGCTAGTAAATTTGCGCGTATTGTAGCGATCTAAAAGCGTAGTAACAAATGGAACTGACTCTGAGCTGTAATCCTGTGTAATTCCCCAGTTTGCTGTTTGTAGCTAGGATCGGGTTATTACATAATGTATTGGTTTGAAAATGTTTAGTATAGAAAGTGCTCCGCAGTCTGAGCAAAAAGGTCGCCTTGTTTCCAATATGATGGAGCCGACATACAGTCGTATGGTAAGTAGTATTTGCCGTCGGGTTTTTACTGAGCAGTCTCCGGTAATGCCTTTAGTCGTGGAGCAGCTCTGTAAACGTCGTGTGTTTTTACAACCATTATTTGCAGGAGTAGGAGATGGGACGGTCCGGGCTACTCAACTCAATTCGGCATTGCAATGCGAAATCGAGCTGGTTGTGAGTAAAGTCATGTCGCAATGTGATATGCCGCGCCACGAGCTTATCAGGCAAACAAATACAACAATGTTCGAGCTGGCCAGGCAAGCTATCTAATTATTATCTACAACGTCCGGGGCTGCGTTATCCAGGTGTATCATCAGTTTGTCCAGGTTCTTACGAACCTGCTCGCTGCATTTATCCAGCTCAAAACGCACGCCCAGCAAACAGTCTTGCTCTGGGCCTTCGTTTGCTTCTATACGCACAATCGACCCATACAAAGGGGAAATACTCAAAGCGTGAGGGCCGTTAAAGTTGTCAAAGCTCAGGTTGAATTCAGTGGTTTTGTATAGTTTAAGCGCGTCCACATAATCTGAATAAACCTGCATACCGGTGTGGCTGATGTTATTTACCTTGGCTTCAAGCAGGGCGTCGGATGCAACAATACGCAATGCGTGTGATGGCAAGGCAGAATGGCGCACTGAGTTACGTTTACAAGCGCCATTCCAGGATTTATTCACAGCAGCTTCAAGTTTTTCTGCCCTAAACGGCTTGACGACAAAGTGGCTAACGCCATTTTTGATCGCGGTTATCACAAAATCGCGCTCACCGTTAGAGGTCATCATGATAAAAGGCAGGTCTTTAAATTTTGCGCTATTGCGGACTCGGTAGAGCAGCTCTTCGCCATTCATTTCCGGCATTTGCCAGTCAGAAATAATAATGTCGACGGGCTTTGACTCGAGGATCTGAATTGCCTGCTTACCATTAGCTGCCATGATCACCTGATCTGACCCCAGGCGTGTCTTTATGATATTACGTACGACATTGCGCACTGCGGTACAATCGTCTACCACTAAAAACCGGACATTTCTCACTACTATTTGCTCTTTCTTTGACCACAATTTAAGCCGGCGGCAATCATAGCACAGCTCTTACCAGCAGGTAAGAGCTACACTGGATAAATTTAAACCGTTCCAAAATGGGTGACTTAAATACATGAAGGCGCCTGAGATGTGAATAACTGTTGTGATATGGCGCACAAAGTTACAGTTGCTCACAAGACCCTCACTGAGTTTTGCATGTTTTTATCACATCATGAGTACGTGGAGTTTAAGGGGAAGTCGGGGCATTTGCTCAGCCGTTATCGGCAGACTCCCAAACTTTCAATCTCAGCGCAATAACACTTTTAGAGACTAGGAGCTCAGAATGATCGGGATATTTAAAAACTCAGTGGCCATGGCTGGCGGTTTATTTTTGGGTCTGGCAAGCATGTATGGTAACGCCTCCGAGCAAGGGCAGGATGACTGGGAAGTCAAAATTGGTGCAGGTGTATTAGTGGCAGACTTGCCCTGGAAGGGAGTTGGCAACGAAATGGCGATAGTGCCGATGGCCGACATCAAAAAAGGTAACTGGTTTTCTAATGAAGACAGTACCATCGGTTATCAGTTTTTGAACTTGAATGATACTTTTACCGCCTACGCTGGTCTTGGCTATCGCAACGAAGGGTATGATAGTCTGTTTGGTAACACCAGCTCAGACAGTAAAGTGTTTGACGGCTATGACGCACCTGATGGTGAGTTAGTGTTGAACTATGGTGCCAGATTCTTATGGTTCGGTGTATCCGGACATACCGATTTGTCTGATGAATCAGACGCCACCAATTTTGCACTCAGTGCAGAAGTTCCTTTGTATGAAAGTGCTCATGGATTTGGTATTTCGGCACAGGCACAGGTGCGCTGGCTGGATTCAGATTACGTGAATACCGTATACGGAATCAGCGGCAAAAATATCAATGCATCAGTTGGGCGTACAGCGTATCAGACTGACGACAGTGCCGTGAACGTCACGTTTGGCTTAAACGCCTACTACCAGCTGACGCCAGAAGTTACCTTGATAGCCAGTGTAAGCAGAACAGAGCTGGATAGCGTTATCAGCAAGAGCCCTCTGGTGGGTGATGACACTATGGATGTGGCCTTTATCGGCGCATTGTACACCTTTTAAGCGTAAATGCCGGACTCGCAAACCGCTATACACGCTGGTTCAGTCGTCCTGATCCAGCGTGTTTTGTAACAATGATTCGGTCTGAATCGCAATTTCTTTCATCTTAATGGCATATTGCTCCAGCGCTTTTTGCTCCTGGGTTTTCGCTTCATACTTGGCAACCGGAATAGGGTAGCCGGCCTGGTCCATGGCAATAAAGCTGATGATGCAATGATTGGTCTCGACCATGTGTTGCTTTTGTGGGTCGCCACAACGCACCTGAATAAAAATCTGCATACTGGTTTTGCCGGTATGGGCAATGCGTGCAGAGACTTCAACAATCTGGCCAACCAAAATAGGGCGATGAAAACGCACTCCCGCGACGGAAACCGTAACACAATAGGCACCACTCCAGCCCGCAGCACAGGCATAGCCCGCCTGATCTATCCATTTCATCACTACGCCACCGTGGACTTTACCGCCAAAGTTCACGTCGGTTGGCTCGGCTAAAAAGCGAAACACCACTTCAGATTGCTGCGCCATAGGGCACCTCATATTCCAAAAAACGTTTGCTTAAGTATAGAAAAAAAGGGGCATTTTGCCCCGGCAATTTAGGATAAATAGCATTTGTGGCAGGTCAGGGACACCTGCCAGCATAAATTACATGTTGGGATAGTTAGGACCACCTGCGCCTTCTGGCGTCACCCAGGTGATATTCTGACTCGGATCTTTGATGTCACAGGTCTTACAGTGAACGCAGTTTTGTCCATTGATCACAAACTGCTTATCGCCGTTTTCATCTTCGTTGACCTCGTACACACCTGCGGGGCAGTAACGCTGTGCAGGCTCTGCATACTGTTCAAGATTTACCTGAATAGGAATAGAGGCATCTTTAAGTTGCAAATGACAGGGCTGCTCTTCTTCATGGTTAGTATTGGATAAAAACACAGACGACAGCTTGTCAAAACTCAGTTTACCGTCCGGTTTAGGATAGTTAATTTCCTGAGAGTCTTTTGCCAGCCTGAGAGAAGCATGATCCAGCGTGGTATCTTTGAGTGTGAATGGCAATGAACCTGAAAACAGGTTTTGGTCAACCATGTTGTAGGCACCACCCAATATGCGACCAAACTTGTGCATGGCCGGGCCAAAGTTACGTGACTGATAAAGCTCGTCATACAGCCAGCTGCTTTTGAAGTTATCGGCAAACTCGCTTAAATCTGCGCGAAGGTTTTCTTCCCCTAGCGCAGCTAAAATGGTATCCGCAGCTATCATACCCGACTTCATTGCCGTGTGATTGCCTTTGATTTTGGCAAAGTTCAGAGTACCGGCATCACAGCCAACCAGCAAACCGCCCGGGAAGTGCATTTTAGGCAACGCATGTAGACCCCCTTTGGCAATCGCTCGGGCACCATAAGCAATGCGCTCACCGCCTTCCAGCGTGTCTTTAAAGACTTGTTGATGCTTCATACGCTGAAACTCGTCAAACGGGCTCAGGTAGGGGTTTTTGTAGTTTAGATCTATGATTAATCCGACTACGACCTGATTATTCTCGGCATGGTACATAAACGAACCACCGTGGGTTTCGTTATCGAGCGGCCAGCCCGTACCATGGACAACTTTACCTTCCTGATGTTTTGCCGGGTCAATTTGCCAGATCTCTTTAAAGCCAATACCGTAGTGCTGAGGGGTTGCATCTTTATCCAGTGCAAACTGGCTGATCAGCTGTTTGCCCAGATGGCCACGACAACCCTCTGCAAATACGGTGTACTTGGCTCTCAGTTCCATACCTGGCATGTAACTGTCTTTTGGCTTGCCATCTTTGCCAACACCCATATCACCGGTGATGATGCCTTTCACCTCATCATCTTCGACTATCAGCGAGTGCGCGCTGAATCCGGGGAATACCTCCACACCCAGTTGCTCAGCTTGTTCAGCCAGCCAGCGGCAGACATTACCCATAGACACAATATAATTGCCATCATTTTTAAAGGTCTTAGGAACAGCAAAATGCGGGATGCTGGTCGCTTTGCTCTGATCTTTAAACAGGTAGATTTCGTCCTCGGTCACTTTTGTGGTGACAGGGGCATTTTTTTCAGCCCAATCCGGGATTAATTCGTCCAGCGCTTTAGTTTCAAAGACAGCACCAGACAATATATGTGCTCCGACCTCTGAGCCTTTTTCAACGACACAGATCATCAGTTCTTGTTGTTTTTCCTGTGCCTGTTGTGCAAGTCGGATCGCGCACGATAAGCCCGCAGGGCCCGCGCCAACGATCACAACATCAAATTCCATGGTTTCGCGTTCGACCATTTTTACCTCACATAGATTGACGGTAGTTTAACTAAAACGAGGCTTTAGTTTTGTTAAGGTTAAGCTAAGGTTATTTTAGGTTGACGTTTACGTCAACAGGAAGTAGTCTGGATTCATTAAATTGTTTTGTTGACGTTTACGTCAGCCCTATAGAATAACCAGATGATGGAGTAACCATGAAAGTACTTGTGCCAATCAAACGCGTGATTGACTACAATGTCAAGGCAAGAGTCAAGGCCGACAACAGTGATGTTGATCTGACCAATGTAAAAATGGCAATGAACCCGTTCTGTGAGATAGCGGTAGAAGAAGCAATCCGCCTTAAAGAAGCTGGTACAGCCAGCGAAGTCATTGCTGTGTCGATAGGCGACAAGGCCTGTCAGGAGCAACTACGCACCGCACTGGCGCTGGGCGCTGACAAAGCCATTCACATTGAAACTGACGCCAAACTGGAGTCGCTTCATGTTGCTAAACTACTGGCAAAGCTGGTAGAGCAAGAAAGCCCTGAACTGGTTATTCTGGGCAAACAATCTATCGATTCTGACAACAATCAAACTGGTCAGATGTTAGCTGCACTTACTAAACGCCCTCAGGGCACGTTTGCGTCTAAAGTTGAAATTGCAGACGGTAAAGCGGTTGTAACCCGTGAAGTAGACGGTGGTCTGCAAACGGTAGCACTTAACCTGCCTGCGGTTGTAACCACAGATCTGCGCCTGAATGAGCCGCGCTATGCATCTCTGCCAAACATTATGAAAGCCAAACGTAAACCACTTGATGTGATTGCAGCAGATACGCTGGGCGTTGATCTGACGCCGCGTGTGGAGCTGGTTCGTGTGGCAGAGCCTGCCAAACGTGAAGCGGGTATCGTTGTTGAAAGTGTAGAAGAACTGGTTAATAAACTAAAAACTGAAGCTAAGGTGATCTCATGAGCGTACTAGTCATTGCTGAACACGAAAATGGTGTATTAAAGCCAGAAACGGCAAAAGTGGTTCATGCGGCGAGCAAGCTTGGCGCAGAGATCCATGTTCTGGTCGCGGGTCATAACGTCGGATCTGTGGCAGAGGCCGCGGCACAAATCGCAGGCGTAACGGCGGTTAAGCTGGCTGACGATAGTGCGCTTGATCATCAGTTGGCCGAAAGCACAGCGGATCTGGTTATCACACTTGCACAAGGCTACAGCCATATTCTGGCTGCGGCATCGACTACAGGTAAAAATATCATGCCTCGCGTTGCGGCATTGCTGGATAAGTCGCAAATCTCTGAAATTGTAGATGTGGTCGATGCAGACACCTTTATGCGTCCTATCTATGCTGGTAACGCCATTGCTACGGTTA
Source organism: Pseudoalteromonas sp. AWH4_217 (assembly GCF_056161105.1). Taxonomy (NCBI): domain Bacteria; kingdom Pseudomonadati; phylum Pseudomonadota; class Gammaproteobacteria; order Alteromonadales; family Pseudoalteromonadaceae; genus Pseudoalteromonas; species Pseudoalteromonas sp. AWH4_217. The sequence continues at coordinate 229,655 of NZ_JBSWYM010000003.1, forward strand.
AATCATTAGAAGCACAAAAAGTTATCACCGTGCGTGCCAGTGCGTTTGATGCGGCCAGTGAGCAAGCACCTGTTGCCGTCGAAACACTGACTGCGTCGGTTGAAAATACCAGCAGCAGCTTTGTCGGTGTTGAGCAAACTGAGTCTGAGCGCCCTGAACTAACGGCGGCACCAGTGGTTATTTCTGGTGGTCGCGGCATGCAAAACGGGGAGAACTTCTCTCTGTTGGAAGGCATTGCAGACAAATTAGGGGCAGCCATTGGTGCATCACGTGCTGCGGTTGACGCAGGCTTCGTACCAAATGATATGCAGGTTGGTCAGACGGGTAAAATCGTAGCGCCAGACCTATACATTGCCGTGGGGATCAGTGGTGCGATTCAGCATCTGGCCGGTATGAAAGATTCAAAAGTCATCGTTGCTATCAATAAAGATCCGGAAGCGCCCATCTTCCAGGTGGCAGACTATGGCTTGGTGGCTGATTTGTTCGAGGTTTTACCTCAGTTCGAACAAGCCCTGTAACAACAAATTCTGGTTGTTAAAGCCGCGAGCACTTATGTGCCGCGGCTTTTTTCGTTTTTTCGGCTCAGAAGCGAAATCATCGCCTATTTAGTCACGGGGTCAAAACAGCTCATACAAGTCAGCAAGTGTGCGACATATGCGCATTTATTTCAAAAAAACCACCGTGTTACCGCAATGACAGGGGTCATTTTAGCTCATTGTGGTGTAAAAACACTCAATTTGGTGGCATATGAGTCGTGTTCTCTATCAGGCTGCAATAATTCGTTCATTGAGCACCGTTAAGGTCGTCCCGAAATTTATTAAAACCCCTTTTCTGTGCGAGAAAAAACATGAAGAACACTCTACCGACTGGTATATCGAAAATCTGTGCTGGCGTTGCCATTGCACTGGGCCTGCTGAGTACCCCTGCGTCAGCGAATACATTACAGGGCGAATTGACTGATGCGCAAAATAAGGCGCGTTTCGAGGGGGCAAAGGTCATCATCAAGGAATTGGGCCGTGAAGTCAGCTCTGAGCGAAATGGTGAGTTTAGATTCATCAATCTGCCTGCCGGGACTTACACGCTGGAAGTTCGCTACATTGGCGCACAATCTGTCACTCAGCAAGTCGTAATTAAAGACAGTGAGGTTACTCAGGCACGAGTTGTGCTGAGCGCCCATCAGGGTGAAATGGATAACATTATTGTCAAAGGACAGCGTGCCGGACAGGCCGGAGCCCTGAACAGACAGAAAAATGCCGATGGTATCAAATCTATTGTCAGTGCAGACAGCATTGGTCAGTTACCGGATCAGAATGCAGCAGAAGCGCTGCAACGCTTACCGGGATTGTTTATCGAGCGCGACCAGGGTGAAGGTCGCTTTGTGGGTATTCGGGGGATAGATCCGAACCTCAATAATGTCACCATCAATGGGGCTGCTGTGCCTTCACCGGAAGGAGGTGTTCGCAGTGTAGCCATGGACGTACTTCCGAGCGAAATTATTCAGAGTCTGGAAGTCAGCAAAACAGTCACCCCTGATATGGATGCTAATGCGATTGGTGGCAGTATTGAAGTGAAAAGCTTAAGTGCCTTTGACCGCGAAGGGGAAAGCTATAGCTTTACGGTGCAGGGAGCCTACAATGAGCAGGTCGAGAAGAGCAGCCCTAAATTGTCGGCAAGTTACAGTGATATCTATGAGATAAGCAGCCAGACACAGCTGGGTGTTGCAACCGCGGTTTCCTGGTTCGAGCGCAAGTTTGGCTCGCATAATATGGAAACCGATGGTGGCTGGATGGAACTGGAAATGGACGATGCCAATACCGGTGAGGAAGTGGCATTTTTTGGTGCCGAAGAAATTGAGCAGCGTCTGTATACCATCACGCGTGAACGTCTGGGGGCTGCACTGAACCTGGATCTGCATCAGGGCCTGTTCAATAAGTATTATCTTAGAACCATGTACAGTGAATTCTCGGATAACGAATTCCGTCTGCGTAACGAATACAAATTCGACAAAGGCGAGTATCTGAGCGATCAATCTGGCGATACTATGGCCTACTTCAGTGGTGCCGAAATGGACCGGGACAGCAAAGACAGGTATGAAGAGCAAAGCATCTTGTCTGTGGTGGCCGGTGGTGAGCATTTGGTCAGCGATTGGTTTATAGAGTACAGCCTGGTGTACTCAAAGTCAGATGAGCAGGAGCCTGACCGTTTAGATATGGCATTTGCGGCTGAGGATTTGACGTTAGGGTATGCCAGCCTGGGTGATACGCCTACTTTGTCTCGCAGTGAAGGCGCTCATCAATTAAATGGCTTCGAACTGGATGAAATCGTTCATGAAAATAACCTGAGTGAAGACGAAGCGATCAGTTTTAAGCTGGACCTGACAAAAGATTTAGTGATTTCAGGTCATAATGCAGAGCTTAAATTTGGAGTTAAATTTCGCGACCGTGAAAAGCTTAACTCAGTCAATGCTGTCGTCTATGACGGCGGATTTGATGATGTGATGGCAGAGCAGTTCAAGACTATTGCTCCTGAATATAACCTGGGTGACTTTGGTCCGGGCCTGTCAGAACAGGCTCTACATAGCTATTTTGTAAATAATAAAAGTACCTTCGAGCGTAATGACCAGGAAACCAGTATAGAGTCTAAAGGACGCAGCTATCGCTCTGAAGAAACGGTCAGTGCGCTATATGCCATGATTAACATAGATTTTGGTAAACTTAATTTGATCACGGGTGTGCGATATGAAGACACCGACTACACTACCCGTGGCTATCGGGTTTCACTCGAAAAAGACAAACTAACCGACAGCGAACAGGTCAATATCAGTTCCTGGGAAGTAGATAAGTCATATGATCACCTGATGCCAAATCTGACTCTGCGTTACGAGCTGGCTGACGATGTGATTTCCCGGTTTGCTTATACACAAACGATTGCCCGTCCAGGGTTTGAGGAAGCCGCGGCTTATCAACTACTGGAAAGCGAAACGGATGAAGACGACGGACAGGTCGTGACTGAGCGAGAGGGTGAGGTAGGCAATCCCGATCTGGATCCTTACGAGTCTCACAACTTAGATTTATCTGTTGAATACTACACTGGCAGCATTGGGGTTATGTCAGCGGGTTTGTTCTACAAGCAAATCGATAACTTCATTACTGAACAGGAAGTGCAGGATCAGGCCCAATGGTCAGGTTATAAGAAAGTCATGCAGTACGTTAATGGTGGCGAGGCAGATCTGACAGGTATTGAGCTGGCTTACAGCAAAAACTTTAAAAACGGGTTGATGCTTTCTGCCAATACCACCTTAATTGATGCCGATGACAAGCTGACCCGCCAGTCAGATACCGTGGCGAACCTGATGGTGGGATATGAAGATGACTCCGTGAGTGCGCGTCTGAGCGGCAACTACAAAAGTAAAGCTTACCTGAGCACAGAAAACGATGCCCGTGTATATCAGGACGACCATATGCAGCTGGACTTAAGCGTTAAATACTTTTTCACTGAGCAAATGCAGGTGTACTTTAATGCCATAAATCTGACCGATGAGCCACTATACATTTATCACGGCGAGCAAAAGTACAACTTCCAGTATGAACAATATGGCCGCTCTTTCGAGCTGGGCTTTACATACACTTCTTTCTAACCTGTTTAGCGGAGCATGCCGGGGAAACCCGGCACTGTGTTCTATTTATGACTTTAAAGCGATTTGTTGTTTCCTGCCTGAGTGTGTCTGCTCTGGCCTCTTTTGCAGCCCAGTCAAATAATTCGGTGTCCTTCCTGGCATTTGGTGACGGCGGCTATCACCCGGACTACCCCAAGTTAAAACACATCCACAAGCCAAAGAACAAAGCACAATTCATTGCTGCAGAGCGTGCAGACTGGATAGCGGAGCATCGACCAGTTGAGGAGTTCAATCACGCGCCGGTTTACGTTTATCCGGGCACAGACATCGCCACTGAGCAAACTGGTGCACTTGCAACTGGCAAAGCGATGGCTAGTTTGTGCGAGCAGAAAAAATGCGACTTTGCTATTCAGTTGGGCGACAACATATATCCGGATGGTGCCGGTGCCAACGATGGCAAAGATGATCAACAGCGCATGAACGACCTGATCCTAAAACCGCTGCGTCCGTTATTTGAGCAGCAACCGGATCTGGTCGTATATTCCGCATTGGGCAACCATGACTGGAAAACGTCACGAAAAGGCGTGAAGCTTCAAACAGAATGGATGGCAAAACAACCAAATTTTTATATGTCGCCCAAAGGCTACTACAGCTACACCATAGGTGAAGCTGGCAACGATGTAGAGCTGTTTGTACTGGATACCAATATGTTGCTCTCAGGTCAGCACTATTACGAGGTGCCGCTTCGCCCCGATGGTAGTGAGCAGGGCTTAGCCAGCGCGCTTGCATCCGGTCAGGCAGAGGTTGAAGATATCGAACGTCATGAGGTACCAGTCAACGGCGAAGATCATCGGCAGCTTGCCTGGCTGGCGGAAGGATTAAAGCACTCAAAGGCTAAGTGGAAGCTGGTGTACGGGCATCATATTCTGTGGTCAATCGGTGGTTCCAAATATGACGAGGGTCACGTACTGAGAAGACTCATTTTGCCTGAACTCTGTCAGTATGCTGATGCCTATATCGCAGGGCATGAACATGATCTGGAGCTGCTAACGGACGATTGTAGTCGTGTAATACCAGATAACTCTAAACCTAAGCTGCCCTTGATTATCAGTGGAGCTGCGGCAAAAATGCGCGGAACACACACACCGTTTGCACAGCAGCAGGAGAAGCGCTATGCAGAATACGATCTGGTATGGTCTAAAAGCTTCATCTGGGGCTTTGCCCATATTGAGCTGGATAACAATCTGAACAAACTGAATGTGTCTTTTTACACGACGCCACATGACCAAAGTGGCAAGCTTGAGGCTGAACAGTCATTTAGTTTTGCAAAACGTAGTGACTGATAAGCAAAGGGATAGCACGGCAGGTCAGTGCTGGGGCTATCCCACTCAAGCTGTCAGTGTTTCAGAGCAATAAATTCATGGTATTCGGTAATTTGCACTATAGTTAAACTCACGCAAACAGACATGCGTACGCCACTTACTGCCGTCAGGCTAGCTAGGTACTGTTATTGTCGAATATGAGTTGAGCTGCCAATGAATACCAATGATCCTTCCATGGAAGAAACCTTATTTTTCGGCCAGTTATTGGAAAACTCCTCTCCAATTGAGTTACTCAAACAAGTGTTAATGCGCTCGCAGCACGCCATAGTCGTCACTGACGCGAATCGTGATGAGGGTTACCGTATTGTGTATGCAAACAGGGTATTTTGTCGCCATACCGGCTACGAGCTTGCCGAGTTAGTTGGCCAGTCAACTGCCATATTACAGGGGCCCAAGAGCAATCGCAGAGTATTGGCCAGGTTAAGCCCGGCACTGGAAAAAAACGGCTATTTTTACGGTTCTTCGGTCAATTACAGAAAAGACGGCTCTATGTATCCGGTTGAGTGGAATATCTCAGCGATAACAAATGAAGCGGGGGAGGTGACACATTACATTTCCCTGCAGAAAGATCTCACTAACATGCGCCGTCTGGTGCGGCAGATCAGAGAATCGACAGACGTGTTTAAGCAGTTTTATCAGGAATCGGCTCGCCAGGGCAGCCGCTTTGGTAAAGGGGCTGATTCTGTCCTGAGTGCTTTGAAAAGAAGTGCCAAGCTACTCAATGGCCGATTGCACCTCAAAGACAACGTCGAGCTTTTTCAGGAAGCGTTTCCGTATCAGGAGCCAGATGAAAACAGCTTCGATGAACTGTTTTTTGATCTAGATGAAGATTCAGATAATGGCGCTGATCAGCGCCTGAACAAACAAGCCATGTCTGCTGAAGCGTTCTGGACCGACAGCCCAATCGAAGAGGATGATGTTGAATCCATTGTTGGGGCTCTGAACGAGCTCGAATCAGAAACGGGTTTAATAGAGCTGAACGGTTATTCTGAAACTCGGTTTAAAAATGTTGCAAGACTCTACAAAGAACTGGCCAACACCTTGTACTTTTGTATTGAGTTCAACGATGGGGCATTGATGATCGATGAGGTAGCGGATCGTCTTGAGTCTCAGGCTGCGGATCCCACCTTTCCAATCGAGTTTTTGCTAATGTTTAATAAAGACATAAACTGCTGGCTTAACGATGTGTTTGTCGAAAAAGAAACTGACAACGTATTTGGTGGCGAGAGCAATGCGATAATGGCCGGTGAGCAGTTGTTATCTCTTATCGGTGAAAACTAATTGGCTCGTTGTTGCCGCTGGGGCGGTTGTTGATGTGCGCTCCAAGGGACCCTGGGAATACTGCACACTAAATGAATGTCCCTACCGTGCTCTCTGGACAAGTTTCAAAAGCTCTTCCGACTGCTCCCGACAGTACATAATCTACCAGGCTGACAGAGCGGGTTACTCGTTGTCTATAAGAACCTGTAAGCGACCTTAAGCTATTTGGAAGCAGTATGATCCTGCATAGCTTTGTGCCTGGGCGCTTTTATATTATTACTTGCCATATTGGAAAGTCACTGCTAATCTTTAGTTTCCACAATGGAAAGTAAAGGAATGACTATGAACAAAAATTCAAATATCGGGGCAGAGGTAGCACGTGCGTCTCTTATTACGGCGAATGCCGCCAAACGTCAGGCTAATCTGCTTTTAAGGCCGCCAGTTTGGTTAAACGTACTTATTAGCTTGCTTGCTGCATTGGCTACAACGGCAAGCGCTCAGGCAAGTCAAAGTAGTTTCTGGACTTTGATAGCGATAGGCGCAGCACTGAGTGTTATTGCATTGGCACTGGGCTGGTCTCACTATCTGCGGGTGTCAGGCGTAAAAGCAAAAACCCTGAAAGGTGTATCAAGAAAAACGCTAACTACTGTTACTCTAGCGTTCTTGAGTGCCTTTATTGTATTGCTCGCATTCTATCTGACCAAACAGGGGATCTGGCAGTCCGCTTATGTCGCAGGTGCGATGATTTTCCTGTTTAGCAGCTTTGCTTTTTACAAGCTGCCGGCGGGAGAATGGCTGACAAAGGATTCTGGCAATGAGTAAATCCTGCTTTGATTCGCTTATTCATGCTCATAATCGGCTACAGATCTGTGCGTTACTTCACCCCGTTTCAGAGCTTGAGTTTTCTGTGGTTAAAGCGCAGCTTGAAGTCAGTGATTCAGTGCTATCTAAACACGTCAAGGCACTCGAGCAGGCTAACTACATCTCAGTGGCAAAACGAGCCAGCTTATCTCGCCCGCGCACCTGGCTGTCCTTAACCGAGCTAGGTGAAACAGCTTATCTTGGCCATGTTGCGGCGCTGAAAGAGATTGTTGGCTTGTAAGGGCATCAGCCAAAAATAATTCTGTTCCGACCTTTATTGAGGTGTTTGACTGACACTCATCAGGTTACAGGTTCAACAGCATGGTTGTTGAACCTGAAAAGCCGAGCAGCCAGTGCAAATAAGGAAAGTGCTCTGTTTTCGTGACAACAAAGCCTTTGCGCGTGTAGAGTTTTTTTGCTCTGGCATTACTGTCAATCACATCCAGCCGCACTGAGGTGTAACCGCGTGCCTGAGCATGAGAGATGATGCTGTCCAATAACCAGGAGCCTACGCCCTGTCCCCGACAGGATTCTTGCACGGCTATACCGTCCATCATCATTTCATTCTTTCCAGGCTGACGTTCATAGAGACTAAACAACAAACAGGCACGTATGCCGCCCAATATCCCTAAATGCTCGAACAGTCCGCTTGTATCAAGGCCTGCTGTTAACGAGCCACTGACTTCACTAAAACCTGCAATCCCTACCGGTTCATCGTTTTTCAGTGCAACGAACGAGTATTCTGGTAAGAAACAGCTTTCCAGGACTGCAAGTCGCTTTGCCCGACAGGGGATTGCATTGGCAAACTTGTTTCCGAATGCCTGGTCATAAAGGCGAGCAATCGAGTGACTATACTTTCTATCCCATCCATGTTGTATTTTTATTGTCACGGTATTTCTCCAATCAATGCACACTTGTTTGTCAATTTCTTTTATGACATACCAATATGAAGTAAAACACGTCTGGCGCCGCATGGAAGGGAGCTAAGCGCTCCCTGAGTTAACGAAACTTACAGTTTTTCCAGGATCACTTCTGCTTTACTGACTTCAAATGTCTTCGGTGCTTCAACCAATAAAGTGGTGACAACCCCGTTATCAACAATCATAGCGTAGCGTTGAGAGCGGATCCCACCGAAGCGGTCTGTATCCATATCCAGACCAAGCGCTTTGGTAAAGCTGGCATCACCGTCACCTAGCATCATAATTTCGCTTGCATTGTGCGCGTCACCCCAGGCTTTCATCACAAAGGCGTCGTTCACTGAAACACAGACAATGGCATCGACTCCTTTGGCTTTGATTTTGTCAGCCAGGGTGACATAACCTGGCAAGTGAGCTGCAGAGCAGGTCGGAGTAAAAGCGCCTGGCACGGCAAACACAACGACTTTTTTGTCAGCAAACAGGGTGTCACTCTGGTGCGTGACCATGCCATCAGCTGTCAGTTCACTCAAAGTGGCTTGGGGCAAGGCGTGTCCTTGTTCAATCATGGTTTTTCCTCATCGGATGTTATGGAGATTAGCTCTATTCTAGACGTAAAAGCGGTGTCTAAACACGGACAAAAAATAAGGTTAAACTAATTTCTGAGAAAAGGAGAGCAAGGAGTTGGTGATAACCCTGTCGCCGCGAGTTATCACCGGTATAGACAAGCTAATTACTTGATCCATGGATAGAACTAAAGATATGACTTACTTTCGCATTTTCAGTTGGACCAGAATAGCCATGACAATTAAAACAGTTTGCTGCTGGTTGCAGATTGCTCGGGCCTGTATAGACAACCTCAGCAAACCCTTGCTGAGCATTGGTTTCCATCGTCGTGTTTGCCAATTGTATGGACCCACGCTGGTTGTCGCGATTCTTAGAAGGTTGACTCACATCATTTAACCACAGCCCGCCAACAAGTTCGTACTTAGCCAGTACTCGTAAAGAGTTATAGGTTGGCATACGCTTAAATACTTTGTTTAACTGCTCGTTAAGAGAAATGATATTAGCCCGATTATGCTCTGCCTGGTTGTCTCCCTCGGCCGTACCCTGAGCATAAACCTGACAGACTTCCGTCGGTGTACCTGTCAAAGGAGAATCGCCGGTCTTGGTGGGGTCGATCGTTTTGTTAAACTCACAATTTGCATCCGGATTTGGCAGGCCAGCTGTACATTGCTCACTGGCAAAACTCCAGTCAGAGGTTGGCTGATTTGCTTTTTGGCAATCGGGTGCATTGTATTTATGCTCAAAGGTCGCCCAAATAAACTCAGGGTGATCTTTGGTGCTAATCACAAGGTGAAAACCCACCATGCCGTACAACTCATCGGCATCGATTTTGCCATCATTGTTGGTGTCCGAGCGAACCCACACATAGTTTAACATGTCTTTTTCGGTGATTTTACGCCACGAAGTTTTAATCTCAGTAGTACCTGCAGGTAAAGTTGCAGAGCCTCGGGCAACATTGCACATATCCCGATCAAAACGAGTCTCGTAAAGTACGATATTCCCATTTTGGTCATACAATACGGCGTTATTCAGCGCCTGGTTCATCTCATGGGGCGCTGTGAAGTCTTCACTGGTGGTGTGTGGATCTTTATCTCCTCGGACAAACAGTTTGGATTCCAGTGTATTGGGCGCACAAGAGTCCTGATCGCTACCGAGATAGATGGCATAGCGGTCTTCATTTAAGAAAGTCCGGTCCTTGCCATTTGGCGCGTTGATTAAAGAGATAAACCATTGCCAGGAAAACTGATAAAACTGACACAGATTCTGCCCACCACCCGGAATGTCGTTTGGTGGGTTATTGGGGTTCGTTACCCAGTTAATATTTGCAGGACAAAACAAGGGATCCTGGCTGGTTGTATTGTCAGAGTCAGCCGCTGAACCTGAAGGCTCAGTAGAGCATGCAAGCAAGGTCGTGAGTGCAGCACTGAGCAGAGAATGCTTGAGGGGGGCCATAACAAATTCCTTTCAATATCGAGACGGTCACCTTAACTCTAGAGCAATTTTAAGAAGTTACCATTACCGGGTATTACACATTAAACGCAGCTGATTACCCGTTATTTCGAAGTACTTAGAGGTGGTTATCTTGTGAGAAGCCTCGGTGGCAGGGCCAGCAGAACAGTTATCTGTGGAGGTGCTTGAACGCATAAGCTATGTTTTCTATTTTGGGAGGGTATATTATTAATCGTTCATTTGATACAGGTTTTAAATAGCTACTTTCATGTATGTATAGTGAGAGTTTATGTTAAAAGGCGCAAAGTGGCACTTGAGCTGTTTGAGTCACAGTGTTAGCTTGTTGTTCCTGAAAAGTAATTTTAAGGTGGGCGTTTGTCTGTTACTTTAGTAAATTACTTATCAAGGTGTTCTCATGACCAAGCAGTTAATCGTATTGGGAGGTATGAATTGCGTTTAGCCGTATTTATTTTGTTAGCGTCAACTTTTAACCTGGCTTATGCTTGCGAAGATCATCAGCCTTGCCATATGAGTGCAATGGAAGTGTTTTTACCTGAAGTCAAAAGGTACCCGGCACCAAATATTCGCATAGAAAAATTTGTTTACCAGAAAGAATTTGGAAATGTTGCTGATGAGATTTCTGTAGAGAATATAACAAAGCTTCAGAAAGCATTGAGCGACATATCTGATAGTTCATTCAAAGAAAGTAAAACCTCATTTAATGTGCTGGCTCAGCTCATACTAAAGCCGTCTTCACCCCCAGAGATTAAGTTGCATACGACTGGCGAAGAAGAAGTGCACGATATGTTGAATGTCTTTTATAAAGCAGCATCTAACTTATCTGAATACCATACTAATACAAGTGAGGTATCTGTGTTTTTGCAACTCAGAATCTCAGCCGTACAAGTAAAGTAAGATTTTAGCGATGAAAATATACAGGCTTTACGCCCAGTGGCTGCAAGGGCTAATATAACCGAGTTGCATTGTTATGAAATATAGAATCTTCGCTAAATGTATTGAGACAAGTGTTCCGACCCTGAACATGTTTAGAAATCCACCCGCTTGGCCATTTACATTAGCAGAACTTGAAAGGATGGAGCGCGATACATTAGGAAGGTGCCTTTTTGAATTCCTTGACGCAAGAAATCTAGGCTACCTTCCTAAATATGAAGTGCATGATGCATATCACACGCTCTTGGGCTATGGAACATCAGTAACAGAAGAGCTAAAGCTCCAGGCGTTCATGTGGGGCAATAAACACTCCACATTTGCAGGTAGAGTTCTGTTTACTTTTGGAATCATGGTATTTCCAAGTAAACTTAAACTCTTAAAAAAGGAAATTCTGCGAGGGAGGGTGGCCAAACCGGTAAAAAGTTGTGATGTAACAGAAATGATTTCTGAGAACATACACTCTCTCAGGAAGGAGCTATGTATAAACTAACCGCGATAATATCCTGTTGCTTTTTTCTTTTTATCATCTGGATAATTTATTTGGCGAACACCGCTCAGCCAAGCCTTTTTTTTGAATTGGTGAAAATGATTCCGTATGGAGATAAAGTTGGCCATTTTGTATTGTTTGGTACCCTCACTTTATGCGTTAACGTTGCCAGCAAATTTAAAGTTTTCCAGCTCGGTACGATTGATGTCTTTTGGGGCACAGCTGCTGTGTTCGTTTTTGTCACAGTGGAAGAATTAAGTCAGTATCTTATACCTACAAGAACGTTAGATATGCATGACTATATCGCTGATATGGGTGGGATTATTTTCTTCACGTGGTTATCAAGGATTTTGTCGAATAGAAGTTTAATCGAAACAAGAGGGCACTCTTAAGTGGACCGTTCAATAACGAAAATAAGTACGGCATTAACTTCTCACGCTATAAGTGAGGCGTTCTTTGGTGCATCCGGCATTAGCGTAGCCGATGAGTCAACTTTGGCCAGGCTACAAATAGGCTTTAGCATTCACCCTGATGGCTCAGATTTAACAGGGACAGAAGAGGGAAGTTGGTATCAAAGCTGGGTCGTCATAGCTACTGACAGTCTACTGGGCGACCCGTTTTTTGTTGATACAAGTGACCCTCTGATGCCGGTTTATACAGCTATGCATGGTGAGGGGGAATGGGTTCCAGAGCAAGTTTCAACTTCATTGAATTCTTTCTTGGAGTCGCTCTTGTATCTAAACAAACTCAGTAAGCAGAGCTTTGCTCAAGTTAGCCCCGATGAGAATACAATTACAGACCCCAGAGAGCTCGCTATTATCGAGCGTCAATTGCAAACTATTTCGGGTGAAACAGAGTACTGGGAATACTTCATGGAACAACACAGGGAGTGGGTTGAAGACCATGAATAAAGTTACGAACAGCTATTTGTTGATGCATTTTCCACCAATACTATTATAAAAAATGATTGGATTGTTTTTAACCTCGGCATTAGTCAGTTTTATTGAAACTGAAACATATGTGGTTGAATCTTGCATAGGTGAGCCATTTCAGTTGGTGGAGCATGTAATTCCCGTCTGGCCATTACATACTGAACACCTTGAGGGGGTCGCTTTTGTCCATATTCGGGCGGCGGTTGACAATAGCGGTAAGTTAGTTGGTTATCACATTAATGATTCTAAAAAGAGCCGAGTCTTCAGCCGCGAGTCAATTAGGGCTTTAAAAAGTTGGCAGTTTAACGCGTCAGAACACGCTCACCGATGTTTTGATGTCACCTTCAAGTTTGATTCAGATAAGCGATAGAGCCGGATCTAGCGGCCTAATATCTTCCCATAAGCTAAGAGGTGTGCCTGATCTTGAAGTATTTGCGGCAGATATTTGAAGTTTGAGGATATTTCACGGCTCTAATTTTGTTTGGCTTTGCTATGTCAATTTGAAGGAGCAAATATGACGCTAACAGTGTTAAAAATTTCTCATTTCAGCTGGAAGATATCGGTGTGTTTATCATTGCTTTGCTAGAAAAGGTTTTATACTATCTTCTGCATAAGATATAGGGCCATAACAAGAAAAATGTTCAGATACTGGCACAGTATTTTAAATGCTTCAATCATATTGCCTTGTATAGCGAGTACTTTGTCTTATTTCTTTGAGCTGAGCTTGCTCTTTTCTGCTATCTGCCTTTGCCTGTTTCTTACTCATTCGCAGCTCATTCATTTACCAGAAGAGTTGCCAGGTGGTATTGATAACCTCGAAGGTGATGAGTTACATCCAAAATGGGTGATTTTTATAGCAATCAGTTTAAGTGCTTTTTTGCTTGTTTTAGGCTGGCTGTATCCTGGATTATGGGAATACGTTGCCTTTCGCAGTTAGTTATTTAGTACAGATTACTTTTTGTGTGATGGTATTGTTGTGTCATTATTAGGGTCTAAGCTAAAGCTTATTGTCGACAGTTCTAATTCTTGAAGAGTTACACAATAATTTTAGTCTCTGATGCCAAAGAGTGAATCCTGTAATACGAAAGGTCAGGGACAAACATGGATGAGTCTGTATGTGGATGCTGATACTTCTGCCTTTAGTCTATGTGATTATTGCTGGCCTGATTGTTTTATTTGGCTACAGTAAGTCCGAAAATCTCAGCTTAAAGAAAAAAATGGCGTTGCGAAGTGGCCTGTTAGCCTGTTTTTTTAGCCCGGCATTTATTTGGGTATTCCCGTTTTCTTTTCCTGCCCCTGCAATCATTGCAATGGTATTAAGCGTGATAAGTCTTTTCACTGCTGAGCCATCAAGGCTTCTGGTGGGAACACTTGCCTTCGCATTTATACCTTTTTTACTATTCTGGTTGGTTTACTTTGGCGTGTATATGCTGGCTTTAAGGCTAAGAGCATTGTAAGAAACACGCCTTAAACTCAGCAGCTGCATAGAAACAAAGCGGCCTGTCGGCCGCCAAAAAGTCTCAGGGCTATTTAAACATGGTCTGGATCCGTTCACGCTCCGTGTTTGTCGCATAGCTGGTGAAGTGAGCAAACAGGTTCATTAAGGGCGCTTCCATATGAGTTGCGAATAAAACCATATTGGGGAACTGATTAGCTAGAGGTGTGGGCGGGTAGAGTTTTGGATGCTTTTTCCGTACGTCCGAAAAGTGCGCTGTGTATGAGTCGAGTTTGGCTCTTACATCGGGTTTTAGCGTTGCTTCAAATGTTTTATTCGGACCGTAGTGGATCAGCAGCCATTTAATGGTGCGAGGTTTAATGTTGAACCAGCTATTTGCCATCACCTCGATGGCGTCGTTGAAATAAACGGCAGGTCTGGTGTAGTTGTCCATGCTGTCCCATAGCTGTTGTAAAAAAGGCAGGAAAAGTGCTGAGTCAAATATCTGGTTGTGTCTGAAGTAACGAATGCCTTGCCCCTGCAACTGAGCTTCAGTGAGATTTGCATATTGATGATAGCCAACCGACAACCCTGCTTTATTGCCTGTGTGCTGGTAAGGAGTATATCCAAACAAGGTGGGTAACCACATATCAACCACAATATTCCAGCTGTTGTCTGAGTTATCCGGGTCACGGTAAACACTTTGCAGGGCGTTTGAGAACGACAGCACCTGATCAATGTCGTCAAAAGCAAGTAGATTAGCGATACCATTGTCTTCAATGCCACCGCCATCCGCAAAGCGTGCAGCCACCCCCGGCTTTTCCTCAGCAACATCTGCCGCTGACCAGTAATTATATTTAGGATCTATGCCATCCATTCCTTGAATGGCCGTTGCAAAAAACGCGCTGCTATTGGCGGTAACATCAGCAAGCGAAAACGCTGAGACCTGATTATCATTATTCAGGGGCAGTTTGGCATTGATGTTGGACTTAGCCGAGGAGGTGAGTTGAGTGTCAAAACAATAACTTGACACTAAACCGCCACCAACCTGTTGTAAATCAGTAGCCGTCGTTTCCACAGTTCCTAAGTCGTCAGCAAAGATGCCTGTTGCGATAGCGGTGCACTGGACGGGCGCCAGCATATCACCGGTTTGCGGGTTTGTATTAGGCGTAATAAATGCGGCTGTATTGCACAAATGGAACGGTCGTTTTATACGCCCCTCACTTTGCTGATATGTGTGCACTGTGTCAGGTAACCCCGGGTAATGTGCTTTTATATGCGCCGCGTCTTCCCGACTATATGCAAACCATGCGGTTTCGATGACTGGCGTCATAAGTCCGTCGAAATGAGTGGAAGACAATCCCGATGGTTCCAGAATGTTCTTTGCTATTTGATAATTCCAGATCCGGTTATTTGGAAAGTATGGGTTAACAAATAACTTTCCAGCCGAATACGCCATGTTATCCCACTTAATGCCATCCAGAGTGACGGTTGTGCCGAGATAGCCCGATGGTGCGTAATCTAAAGTACTCAATGTCAGCGTGGAAGGATCTTCCACAAAAGGGCCGAGAAAAGTTGCATCGTCGATGTGATCCGGCAGATAAGTAAAAGGTACAACAGCCCAGCTACCACCAGATACCGTTGAAATTGCCCGCGCCTGACCGAGTACACCCATATCGTTGAGTGCTCGCATCTGACCGAGTGCAGCAATCATGGCAATGGAACCGCCACCGGAAAAACAAATTCCGACGTTGCCAGGTGTGTCACCCTGAGTAATGAAATCAGTGGTTTTGTTACAGGTCTGGGTTGCTAACCAAGTACCACTGATCTGAACGTCAGACCATTTACGTTTACGCCATGCCGGATCAACTTTGGTTTGACTGGTTGGGATTTGTTGGCTCATCTCAATTCCTCTTTGATTTGTATTCTACCGCTCGTCGCGCTAAAACATAGTCAAGGTTAGCCATTTGCTGTATTACAGTTGATTACAGTTACTGACCACGTTCGAGGCTGGGTAGCTTTTATTTATAATAATTGGCTGTGACATATCGCTCACAAGTCCTGCGCGCTGTAATATGATTGGAATAAATTGTCAGTGATTGATGATTGCGAGGCTAAATGGTACTGTTCTCGCTCTTCATTGTCATGGTTAAAGCTTTTGTGCAGTACTAAGGACGAGTTGTGAGCTATATACAAGTCTATATGTTGGTTATGTTCTGTGCATTTACAGTCTGCTTTGTGGTCTCATTTTTTAAGAAGCGAGCTCTGCGACATAAATCTGAAGACAATGCTAATGAAGACAATGTTCAGACACCCAAGTGCGAGAACAACAAGCCAGCTATCATGTTGGACTATGATGAGAGTCTTGCAAGAGAGCTAGAACATAATCCATTATTTCTGTCTGTGTATAGCGACTGTGAAAAAGCTCAGACAGAGTTTTTCAAAGATCCAGGGGCTTTTTCTGCGCTTGTTATGGATATTATGGATGTTGTAAATCGCCACGCAATCAGGCACAGAGAAATCGACGCAAATCTATGGTCAGGCATCATATTAAGAAAAATGTTTCCTGAGCGGTATAAGTAGATCGAATTATCTCCTGCACCGGCAATGGCCAGCTTGGGCTAAGGTGCTGCCAGTGGAATCTCATAAGGAGAAAATTTGTTAGTCGCATTTGTTATCGCTATGGCGGGGTTAGTCATCTTATTGGTCATGGAAAAGGGGTTTTCCAGGCAGTCTCAGCCAAAGCCAAACAATGAACTTACGCCCCTGTCTGTTGCTTCTAGAACGATAACCAAACGCATTGTGAGTATAACACCCAATGAGTCAGGGGAGTTGATTATACAATTTCCAGATAATGAGTATCGCTTGCTTTGTTTAAGTATCCCCAGGAAGGCTTTTGGCTGGCAAGCGCTTGCCCATCCCTGTAACGCCAAGAGATTTACGTTTACGCCAGAAAAAGTATCCTTAGAATTTGGCGGTGAGCTGGATGCGGACTATCTGTTTCTTAATTCAAAGCGAATAGAACCTGAATTGTTAGCAAGACAGTGGCTCGGGCTTTGCCGCAGAAATCAAGCACCGACGGATCGTCATTCTACCCATCATGTTTTTTCTGTGTCTATAGCGCCTTTCAGCGAAAAGCTCTTTGCTGTCAGCCAGTCAATAGGAGGAGGGATCGCAGACACCGGGGGCGGACAAAGTTATACACTGGAGGAGCTGTTAACCTGGCAGAACTGGAAAATTCACTTTGAACTTTCGGGCTGTTCATGGGCCATCCCAGTCATCGAAAATAGCCAAGATAAAAAAGCCATGATAAACACGCTGATTACAGAGGCCTGCAAAAGAAAGGGCATGTAAACAGGGTGCAAGGGCAGAGTATGCGCCGAGCTAATCGGACTTCCTTTTCCTGCTAAGCCAGTTATAGTGCGGGTATATAAGAAAGTCAGATGTGGGTTCACATCAAGGAGCTAATTTATGAGTAACACCTATACAATCCGCACTATGACTCGTGCCGAAGTTGATCTCGCGGTTGACTGGGCTGCACAGGAAGGCTGGAATCCGGGGCTGGAAGATGCGCAATGCTACTATCAGGCTGATCCGGATGGGTTTCTTGTGGGGGTTTTGGACGATGAACCAATCGCAGTCATCTCCGCGGTCAAATATGATGATACATTCGGGTTTATCGGATTTTACATAGTAAAACCTGAATATAGAGGACAGGGTTTTGGTTTGAAAATCTGGCAGGCAGCTATGGCCAGGCTGGCGGGGTGTAACATTGGTCTGGATGGTGTAGTTGAGCAGCAGGAGAACTACAAGAAGTCAGGCTTTACTTTGGCTTATTCCAATCGTCGCTATCAGGGTAGCAGTCAGATGCTGGCCGTTCGAGGTACGACAGAAATGACAGATCTGAACGCGTTACCACACAAAACAATAGAGCGATTTCTTAAGCCGTTTTTCCCGGTACAAAGAACCGGGTTTTGGCATGCCTGGCAGGCACAGAGCAATGCAAAATCTCTTGGTGTTCTGATTGGAGGCGAATTACAGGGGATCGGGGTTATCAGACAGTGCCGCGACGGCTATAAAATAGGCCCCTTGTTTGCCCAAAACGCGCAGCAGGCTGAGGCTATAATTGGTGCATTGAGCTCAAAAGTTGAGTGTGATTGTGCCGTTTATCTGGATGTGCCGGCATGTAATTCATCGGCGGTTGAACTTGCAGAAAAACTCAACATGACGCCGGTGTTTGATACGGCACGAATGTATACGCAATTGGCGCCTGATATTGGTATAGACAAAACGTTTGGCGTAACATCGTTTGAAATTGGTTAGCCAAAAAGCAAAAATGGCACACATCAGTAATGTCAAACGCGCTTGTATTCAAATGACAAGCGCGTTTTCATATTAGGGAAACTTATGTTTAATGTCTAATTAAAGCTTTATCTGCTTTTCTTTTTAGTACTTAAAAGCGAAATTGATGTTGCTTCAATCTGGATCTTTTCCTGTTTGAACAAACCACCAATGGCCTTTTTAAAGTTGGCTTTACTGGTGGAGAAGGTTTTTTTAATAAGCTCCGGATCTGACTTATCGCCCAGTGGTAAAAAGCCGTTGTTTTCCTCAAGCTTTTTAAGGATCTGTTCACCCAAGTCTGAGATCTTATCCATGCCAGGTTTTTCGAGTAACACGTCAATTTTGTCGTCTTCGTGAACCTGCTTTATGTAGCCAGTCATACGCTGGCCTATGTACATACGTTTAAATACGGTATTAAAAAACACCATACCAAAGTGTTGCTCGTTGACGATGACCTTATAGCCCAGGTCGGTTTTAGCGGCGACAATTAACTCAACCTGCTCAAACTTTTTGTACTGTGCAGGCGTCTTGTTCAAAAACTTTCCAAGGTTACTGGAGGCACATAAACGCTTGCTGGCGTTGTCCAGATACAGCTTAACCAGGTAGCTGTAGCCTTCGCGCATTTTTGGCTTTTGCTCGTTATAGGGGGCCAATACATCTTTGCTGATCCCAAGATCTAAAAAAGCACCGACCTTATTGATTTGTTTAGCACGAAGCAGGGCAAACTCACCCAATTGAGCGAGTGGCTTTTGGGTGGTGGCACAGGGGTGGCCCTGATTATCACTGAAGACAAACACTTCAACGTTATCACCTGCTTCCAGGTGATCGGGCAGCTCTTTAAGCGGCAGGAAAACGTCACCATGCTCCTTGCCATCCAGGTAAGCGCCTTCGGCACAGATCTCTTCGATCATTAAAAACTGAGTAGTACCTAGCATATTTATTCCTCGGTTGGCTTTTTAGGTTTTCTTCTTAGTGGTGCGTGTCCGTCGACATCAAACGGTGCCGGAATGGCTTTTTTCGCTTGCTGTGGCTTACGTTTAACTGGACGTTTTGCCTTTGCTTTTGTTTCTGTAGGTTTGCGCTTGGCACCAGGTTTAGGTTTAGCCACCTTGGCTTTAAAGCCTTTAAACTTTGCTTCAAGCCCTTCAACTGACTGAAACTGCACTGACTCCTTAAGATAGGCTGCAATGGCTTCGTAGCTCTTCCAGTCTTTAGGCCCGACAAATGAAATCGCATCGCCTTTAAACCCAGCCCGGCCAGTACGGCCAATTCGATGCACATATTCTTCTGCTTGTTTTGGCAAGTCGAAATTGATGACGTGAGAAACATTAAGCAAGTCAAGACCACGAGACGCAACGTCTGTGGTAACTAACACCTTATAAAGGCCGCGGCTAAACGCATCCATAATCTCCAGGCGTTTGCTTTGTGGCAAATCACCTGCCAGTGCAACAGCTTTGATGCCAAGTTCATTAAGCATGTCACTGAACCGAGTCGTGTCCTGCCGCGTTGCCGTGAAAATAATGCATTGCTTCACGTTATCCTGTTGTACGAAGTGCTTTAACAACGCCTCTTTGTGATCCAGGTGATCGGCAAAATACATCGCCTGACAAATATCGTCGTGCTTCTCGTTACTGCCGCTGAGCAGAATTCGCTTGGGTGATTTGAGCAGATCTCTGGAGGTGATTTCAATCTGAGCATGCTCAAGCGTTGCTGAAAATAATAACGTCTGACGAAGTCGGTGATCGGCTGCCTGGTTAATGGTCGCAAGTTGCTTTTCAAAGCCTAAGTCCAGCATACGGTCGGCTTCATCAAAAATCAGTAATTCAAGGCCATGAAGTTGTAAGCTGCGTTGTTCTATATGGTCGGTAATACGTCCGGGCGTGCCGATCACAAAGTGAGGATCTTTACGCAGGGCTTTGACCTGATCGTTAAAGTTCTCACCACCTAGCACTTTAGTGCAAGACATGGCAGCACCGGCAATTAATAGGCGACATTGGTTAAACACCTGCGTGGCAAGCTCACGAGTTGGTGCTACGATGAGTACACGAGGATCGCGTTTACTGAGCGCTTTTTGTTTCATCACGCGCTGAACAGCGGGCAGCAGAAAAGCCAGAGTTTTTCCTGAACCTGTCTTTGACTGTGCAAAGGTATCGTGCCCGGCAAGGGCAGTGGGAATGGCCTGAGCCTGGATCTCGGTTGGGGTTGTGATCCCCTGGTGTTCTAATTGTTTTTCAAAGCGCAGGTCAAGACCCAGTTCGGAAAATCTCAAGGTACTTTTCTCCAGTAATTATTTTCTAAAACGCAGTATTATAACAAACTAAGTCTACCTACCACCATAACTTTACCGCGCTTTGTGTCAGTTCTGCTTTGGTTGCTGACAAACGGTTTTGCAATTATCCATAAAATCCGTAAAATATCGCGCCTGGCGCCGGATTTACGATCCGGTTATGTGCTTACACGTCGTGCTTAAGTGTAGGCTGTTTTAAAGCTTATCGAAGAGAAAGTTATGAATAACCATTTTGTTGTATGTGCAATGTACAAGTTTGTGTCCTTGCCAAATTATCAAGCGATCCGTCAGCCTTTGCTAGATGTGATGGAAGCCAATGAAGTGCGCGGTACTTTATTGCTTGCAGAAGAAGGTATAAATGGCACGGTTGCGGGTAAACGTGAAGGCATTGACGCCTTGCTAGCGTGGCTGGACAAGCAGCCAGGCCTGGA
Organism: Pseudoalteromonas sp. AWH4_217; assembly: GCF_056161105.1. Taxonomy (NCBI): domain Bacteria; kingdom Pseudomonadati; phylum Pseudomonadota; class Gammaproteobacteria; order Alteromonadales; family Pseudoalteromonadaceae; genus Pseudoalteromonas; species Pseudoalteromonas sp. AWH4_217. Next base: position 250,568 of record NZ_JBSWYM010000003.1, read on the forward strand.
CAACATTGTATATAAAGAGTCATACGACGAAACCTGTCCGTTTTATCGCACTAAGGTCAAGCTGAAAAAAGAAATCGTCACCATGGGTGTTCAGGGTATAGATCCTAAAGAAGTGGTGGGTACTTATGTTAAGCCGCAGGACTGGAATGCACTGATTTCTGATCCTGACGTGGTACTGGTTGATACCCGTAACGATTATGAAATCGAGATCGGCACATTCAAAAACGCCATTGACCCTAATACAAAAACTTTCCGTGAGTTCCCGGCGTGGGCTGAGAAAAACCTGGATCCTGCAAAACATAAGAAAGTAGCTATGTTCTGTACTGGTGGTATTCGTTGTGAAAAATCAACAGCGTACATGAAAGAGCAGGGTTTCGAAGAGGTATATCATCTGGAAGGCGGCATTCTTAAGTATTTGGAAGATGTGCCAAAAGAGGAAACAATGTGGGAAGGCGAGTGTTTTGTCTTTGATAACCGTGTTGCAGTGGACCACGATCTAAACAAGGGCTCTTACGATCAGTGTCACGCATGTCGCATGCCGATCACCGAAGAAGAAATGCAACGTCCGGAATATATGGAAGGTGTTTCTTGCCACCACTGTCATGAAAATGTGACTGAAGAGCAAAAAGCCCGCTTTGCTGAGCGTCAAAAGCAAATTGAGTTAGCGAAACAGCGCGGCGAAGGACACATTGGTCATGAGGCGCAGGAAACGTTGCGTGCCCGCAAAGAGCAGAAACAAGCAAAGAAAGATGCACAGCGAGCCAAATCAGCTTAGTGAATCGAGCTAAATAAAAAAGCCAGCATAACGCTGGCTTTTTTATTTTAACTCGTGTTCGTTGAGCTATTAGTGCAGCAGGTCGCTACATACAGTGTAAGCTTCGCGAGAATAGCAAAACTGTGAGCCACAAGTGATACCATCTGATGCACAATTTGCGGTTCCGCCTGCTACCTGAGGTGTTACCGCCGCATTAAGTGACTGTGATGACTTTGAAAGTTGTTTCATTTTTTTTGCTTTTAACTTGATTTTCATTTTTAATTTCCTTTTATAGATACAAAGCCATTGAAAAGTAACAGTATTGTTCTCGAGTATCAAGTAAAAAGTTGCAAAAGCTGATGTATCCATGGTTTCGTATATTCAGTTGTAGAAGCGCATTGATAAACCAATACACCTACTTACCACTATCTAAACGTATTTCTTCAACCAAAGATTTTATCCAAGATGGTACATTCCGTCGATATATAGCGCATACTTGCTCAGTATGATTTTTTTTATCATATTGGAGCGTTAATTTACGTAGCTGCCAGGCTGAGAGCATGTAATCGGGCAGGTAAGCGATTGCAAGCCCGCTTTTGACCAGCTCGCATAACGCAGCGTAATCATTGACTATCCATTTTATTTGTCTGTTCATCGTATCATCATACCAGCCATCACAACTTGACCCGCGAAATTCACCACAAAACGGTGACGTATTAGGCACCGCGAAGGGGTAACTCGATAACTCTAAGGGGGTTACGCTATGCTTGCATGCAAGCGGATGAGTTTTGCCAACGGCCAGTTCGAGGGTTAACTCTCCAATTGGCATAGCTTCGAGCTCTTCATTCAGGTGGGGCCGGACCAGGCTGGTTGTCAGTGCTACATCGACCAGGCCCTGTTTGACCTTATTGAGTGCCTCCATTTCGAAGTCAGACTCATACTCAATTAGGATCCCGGAGGCTGCGGCACCGAAACGGCTGATCCAGCGATATTGAAGGATTGCTGGCGCTGACACTCGACATGTGAATACTGTGTTTGTGGGCGCCAGTGCAATTTGTGTACTGCGTGTGATATCAAGAATTTTTATCGCTTCAGGAAGTAAACGAGCGCCATTTTTGTTTAAGACAAGCTGCTTACCAACTCGGTCGAATAACAAGACACCTAATGATGACTCTAGCTTTTTTAATGACTTTGAGAGCGCACTGGGTGTTGTATTTAAGTCAATTGCAGCCAACTGTAGACTCTGTAAATTTGCTATCGCAACAAATCTTTTTAGTTCTAATATTTCCATATTGGAATTTATATACGCCAATAGTTGATGATATGGAATCGAATATACCTTAGATTGCGTAACTACGTTGCCCTATTTTTGGAGTATTTAATGATTAGATGGTTGGTGTTGTTGTTTCTAAGCCCAGTTGTACTGGCACATCAGGAGCACAGTACATTCGGTGTTCATGGTTTGGTAATAATGCAAGTAGACAGTAAGGTAATCGCCTCGCATTTGCCTATGCCCCGGGGAATGCATGCCAGACAATTTGTATTTGAGGTCAAACCTACACCAGCGCTGGCCCCTATTTTTGAGAGGCTTTTTAAGTCTCAAGCTTTGGTCACGTTTGCGCCCAGAGCCTTTGAGCTAACCAAATTGCGCCTTGGAGACATCCCTGTTCTGTCTGGAAGTGTGTATCAGGGTCATTTTGAGCGTGGTGGAAAGTTAGCAGGAAAAAATGTAACACTTGAGGTGGGTAAAATTATTTTAGATGAGCCTGTGACACCTGTAAAAAATGGGTACTTTTATGTCAGACCCGTTACTCGGGGACACTGTTTACTTATTCATAGAATTGGTCATTTACCCAGTTTTGACCAATTGGTTCAGGTGAAGTGTCACCATCAAAATGCATTACCAGCCTTAATACATGGTGGTGCAGGATTACCTCTGACCGGGCAAGTTCCGGTGCCCTATAAGTTTGTCAACGCACTTTATCTGGAAACTCAGAATTTCGACGAATAAAATAAAGATGCTCAAGGCTTGATACAAAACTTGCGAGCCTTTAACCAAGCTGGAGCGGGCTTAGTGAGCTGGGCGGGGCTTTTACCTGGGGTCACATTTACTTGTACTTTGGGCGCAAGATGGTGCTTGATTAAAAATTGCAGCTTGACGCTTTCCAGGCGGTCAAATGCTAATACTAACTCGTCTTTTGTCGCTTGAGGCAGTGAGTTGCCCAAGTTTGTTTCATTGGCGTTGACTAACCACAGCAACAGGGCTTTTTTTGATTCGTCAGGGTAAGCGTCTATTAAAGCTGAAATTGGACTTATCAGGCGCTGGAAGTTGAGCGTATGGCCCTGGATTGCAAAAATGAGCAATAGATTAGTGCCTGCGGTAATGTTTCCGCTGCGCTTATCGCTGGACTGGTAGCCGATTAGCGCCCGCCGATAATATTTTTCTGCTAGTTCTATATCACCTTCGTCCAATGCTAAGGTGCCAAGGTTGTTGTTTACGTTTGCTAGTGCACGTTCATGATGGAGCCTAAGCGCAATGTCTCGCGCCTCCTTATAGGATTGTTTAGCTAAAGGGTAGTCATTCATATGGCGCGAAAGGACAGCCAGATTAATCAGCAGGGCCATTCGCTTCTTGTCGGGCACATCAAGCCCGAGAGCGCAGGTATAAAAAGATTTGGCCTGATGAAAGTAGCCCAGACGCCTCAAAGCTATACCCATTGCACTTATTATGCTTGCAAGGCGTTTTTGGAAGTATTCTTGATGCTGAAGTTTCAACAGCGCAATGAGTTCTGCTTCTATATCATCAAAATTATTCGTCGCTATTGCTGAGCGTACCTTGATTAAATGCCAGCGGATCTGTTGCGATGGAGAGAGATTGGTGATTGTCGCAACTTGCCAGAGCAGGCGATAAGAGTGAGAGGGTTCAACAATGATGTAATCCTCGGCTTCTCTTAGAATGTCAGCGGAAGACCTGGAGGTGAACTGAGGTATTGCAATTGCGGGCATGATATACAAAATGCAGAGAAGTACGAATAAGGTGTATCGCAAATTATCTCCCGTTGTTGAGCATACCCTGTAATACTTTTTAAGATAGCGCAACAATGAAAGTGCGTCTACATATCAGGTATTCGTATAAAGTAATGGGAAGAGGTAGCGACCGGATAAAGCTGTGAGACAGGGCTGCCTGTAATCGGTATTTCCGGGCGCTATTTGAGTGGCTTACTGATGCGCATTATCTGGATTAAGATAAGCGCAAATTTGAAGAAAAGCCGATCCGAAAATTAAAGTGAGGTGTTTGGTGCGGCTCTGGTTGGGCTAAATGAAGCACTGTGGAGCCTTGTGTAACTTCCTCGGTGTGAAAAGATAGTTTGGTATAAGCATGTTTAAGTGCTACGCCTAAACTTAAACCCAGGCACAGCATCAGAATAAACAAACCACTTTGTTTTACTCTTTGTTTCATAATTTTCCTTATTATTCTTATTTTTTTGATGGTGCAAACTAGCACGGCTATAAATTACAAAACGCTAATGAATGTGTCAATTATTTTAACAGGCTATTATTGGTGATAGTGTTTCTCTGTCTTTCCGATTGTGATGTCGTTACTTTCCCACCAGCATGACGCGGTTTTCTATGTGTTAAGAAGGTTATCCAGGTAAGTAGAGAAGCCAGGAACAGCGCCGTACAGGTGGAAATCGCTGCGCCAGTAATGCCATGATCCGGAATAAGTAGCCAATTCAATATCGCGTCAGTAACTAATGTTAAAAGCCCAATAAATACGACATATTTTCCTTTGCCTGTGTATTGAAGCCAGGTTGAGATAAATGCTGTCACCGCCCAGAAACAAGAGCCTAGTATCAAGTACCTCAGTGCCCCATTCGCCGTAAAAAAGTCTTCACCAAACAATTGTAATAGGTGCGAACCAGATACCATTAAAACAACGGAGAGCAATACAACGATCACAACCATAACGCGTTGAGCTTGCCAAAGCACATGCTCGGCATGTTCTTCGCCTTTCTCTAAGGCCTGGCCGAGCAAGGGGACAAATAAAGCAATGATGCTAACCTGAGCGACTGGAAGCATATGAGCTGTTGTCACTGCACCGGCATAGTGACCAACTTCATGTTCCAAAGCCAGTAGCTCCAGCATATAAAGGTCTAACTGAGAAATCGCGATTGTGACTAACATGGCGAGCATCATGGGAACGGACGTCATCAGGAGTTTTGTACCATCATTGACGGGTGTTAAAGGAATGAAAGACATTAAATTTTGTTTTCGTAAAACACTTAATTGCCAGAAAGTTATTATAAGCAACAGACCAATACCTGCGGCAATTACCTGCCAAAGGTGCACTTGTTCCAGCAAAGCCGCCAGTGTTATGACGGCGATTGTTTTGCCAAGCGGCAAGCCAATCCGCCAGGGTAGGTTGGCATAAACCAGCAGCTTTGCGCTTTGCAATACACGGCTCAATATTGCTCCGATGGCAATAAGTGGTATGGCAGCAGATATCCACAGTAATGCATGATGCTCTTCCATCGACCAGCTACCTAAGTGCCAATAGCCACTTAAATAAGTACAGATAAAGAGGGCTAAAGACAAGCCGACTGCAATTTTAGCGAAGAACAGGACGAACCCGCCGACCTGACTGGTTGCATTGTCAGCAAGCGGTTTAGCCAAAACCTTTGGGGCGACGCGATCACCTCCTAAAAGTACCAATACGCCGCAAATTGTGGCATAAGCATAGGCGACTTTATAGTCGCCGTATTCATGAGCGCTGAGGTTGCGACTCAGGCTGAGGTTAAATGCGTAATCCACGATAAAGCCGATTATAACCGAGACACTGAGTGTCAGGGCGCCATGTTTAAGGTAGTTATCTTGTTGCATGGTATATCTGACCAAAGCATGCAGTAAGTAATGATAAAGGCATTATAGTGCACTGGGCATAATGGTTAAATTTCACCAGATTACACCCCGAATGCCGACTGAGCGTCGTACGCTAATGCAATATCGATACAACGCGAAGCAGCCTGCTTGTCACCCTGGACAAAGGCTGACACCGTCGCTCCTTCTTTGAGTAAACACAAGACATCAACCAACCTGTCATCCGGCTGGGGCAAGCTTTGTGTGATCAGGTGTCTCACCGCTGTTTTATGTCTGGCACAGCTATTCATGATTTGCGTGTTCAGTGACGCTGATTCACTGGCGGTGTTAATGAAAAAGCACCCTCTGAATGGACCAAGCTCAGGTGCACGATCGTGAAACCAGTCACTTAATGCATGAAACAGTATCTCGATGAGTGCTGCATTACTTTCAGCGCCCAACAATTTGCTTCTTAGCCACTGCAAATATTGTTGATCTCGAAGTGACAATGCGGCAAGCACCAGGTCGTCTTTGGAGCTAAAGTGATGATAGAGGGTTTTCTTCGCAACCCCACTGTGTGAGATGATCTCGTTTATTCCAACGCCACAGATCCCTTTTTGATAGAACAGCTCCAGTGCTTTGCTTAATAACAACTCTCGTTTATCTGACATATCAGCCTCCCATTATTTGTGTCTATCTTGACACGGGTAGACAAAGCTGTCTACCATGTTGGATAGAACGACTGGTCTACCTAAGGAGATGTTGTGTCAAACTGGATTGTCTATTTTTCTGCTGGATTAGGTTCTATGCTGGCAATTACTGCTCTTGCTCTGGTTGGGCAGCATGAGCAAGAGTACTGGCTTTTAATGGCAGCCTTTGGCGCGTCTTGCGTGCTGATCTTTGTCTTGCCCGAAAGTCCACTGGCCCAAGCGCGCAATGTGATTGCAGGTCATTGTATTACTGCACTGGTAGGGGTCGTTTTTGTTGAACTTGCCCCACTAAATGCATTCTCGCTGGGGACTGCAACAGGATTAGCAGTAATGCTAATGATGTATACGAAAACGGTGCACCCGCCAGCAGGTGCAAATCCATTATTTATTATGCTCACCGGTCAGGGATGGACATTTTTGCTATTCCCGGTATTGACTGGTGCGATTTGTCTGGTTTTGTTTGGCCGTGGCTACCACCTGATCTGTGCTCATGGGCTGTATAAAAACAAAAAGGTCGAGCGTAGCGGTTAGTTTATTTTGTCAAGGTAAATAATAGTGATTATCAATTCTGTTTGTGTATAATGCGCGGGTTATCGTAAAAATAAATACAGGGAGGGATAGTGCTCAATTCATTTCAGGTACTGCTCTTGATTGCAGGTACCTTGTTATTTTACCTCAGCAATAAAAACCAGCAACTACTGCCGAATAAGCTAAGTAACCGCTTCCGAGTGGCGTCTTATTTGACACTGCTCTGTGCATATGGCTTTATTTTCTCACAAATGAAAGGGCCTTCAGTGATTTTCCAAAGTATTATCGTGGTCATGCTGGGGTTAATGATTGCTCCTTTTGTTACGTTATTAATGAGTAACAAAAGGGGGAAGTCATGAACAGCGAGGCACGTATTCAACCACATTGGATGAGCAAATCTCTGGCTGGCATTATAGCCGGGGGACTGCTGAGTTTTGCGTTTGTTGGCCTGATCGTATGGTTCGGTCCGGATGGCCTCAAGGGGACGCTCACAAGCTCTGAGTTATTATGGAAAACTCAGTTCAACATGTGGATCATTGCGCCTATCTGGCTACTGATACTTAGCATGACTTTTTTGTTTAAAACGGGAAAGCAAGCCTGGTGCTATTTGTTATTGGCAAGTGCGGTATGTTTCGCGATGCAAGCGGTTTTAAGGAATGCGTTATGAAAGTGAGAGCGGACATTCTGCGCACCTATCAAACACTACATACCTGGACTGGCATAACGACCAGCTTACTTTTGTTTATCGGTTTCTTTGCCGGTGCATTGGTGATGTTTGCCCCGGAGATCGACCGATGGGCGACATCTCCGGAGAAACATATGCCTGCAATAGCTGCCGAACGCTATGATGAGTTGCTGCAAAAAGTGCTACAGGCGTATCCAAAAGCCGCTGACAGCGTAACCCTGTATTTTGATAAGTCGTTATCGCCTGTAAGTTGGTACGAGCAGGGTAATGGAAGAGGGCTTGCCCTGGATGAGGTTAAGTGGCACGGTACATTGAATAGTGACGGTGAGCTGGTTACCCAACTTGTGCCTGTAAATACGCTTTCGGCTATGCTGGATATGTTGCACCGCACCGCGGGTATTATTGGAGAAATCGATCATCATCAGGCTGGGATTTTTGTACTCGGTATTGCTGCATTTGCATATTTTATCGCGTTAGTTTCTGGTGTGATATTTCTGCTCCCAACCCTGGTTAAGCGTTTTCAAGCGCTGCGTCGGGACGGAGAAAGAAAGCGTTTTTGGCTGGATGGTCATAATTTGCTTGGTATTGCGAGTTTACCGTTTCACATTGTGATTGCGATTACCGTGACCGTTTTTGCGTATCATGACGTGTTTTATGGCGGCTTGTCGCAACTTTATGGTGATAAGCCTTTGTTCCCAGGAACTGAACCTTCAAAAGTTGAGCGGAAGTTAGCGGATTTGCCAAGAGTTTCTGAATTAGTTGCGCAAGTAGAGGCACACGCACCGGGTTATACTGTTTCGTATATCAGGTATGGAAACCTGACTAAACCAGCCGCATCAGCCAGCGTAGGTGTAGTGAATGAAGACCAGCTGATGCGAGGCGCGTTAAATGACTACGTATTTATAAACCCTTATACATTCGAAATTGCCTCTTCCAGCGCGGCACATCCGGAGCAAAATGTATGGGCAAAAATCGTATCTACTTTTTTTAGTCTGCATTTTGGTAGTTACGGTGGGGATCTGGGTCGCTGGGCTTACTTTTTAATGGGGTTGGCCGGCGCTGGTTTATTTTATTCTGGGAATATTTTGTGGCTTGAGAAAAGGCGTAAGAAAGGAATTCAGCAGAGCCGGAGTTATAAAGTGATGGGGGCGCTTACAGTCGGTGTCAGCCTTGGCGCGCTAACGGGCATTGCCGCCGTATTTGCCTGCAATAAGTGGCTGACTTTGACGTCCGTGAACATAAATCAGGCTTATCTGTTCCTCTATTATGCGAGCTTTTTTAGTGTCGTGCTATCTGCATTTGCTTACGGCCCGACACGAACGGCAATTTACGGACTTAAACTCCTGTCGTTGTTGTGTGTATTCGTGCCTGCAACGTCATTCATAGCAACAGTTATTCCGGACACAGCACTTTGGGCACCTAATAGCCTTGAAGCGCTTATGCTGGAGGTGATATCGGCACTGTTTGGCGTATTCTTTTGGTTACTTTCTAAACAGGTTATGCACCGAGCCTTACTAAATGAACCTGGTAGTATCTGGTATTTAAAGGACTTCACTATAACCTCAGAAATATCGATTAGGCATTCAGTTTAATGTAGAAAGATAAGGCCAGTTTTTAAAAGGCAGAGTTATAAACTCTGTCTTTTAATATCTGGTTAAGAACACATCATACTGTGACTCTAATATAATAATGTCAGCTTATTAGTAAGAACTCGCAGCATCGATTCTTCACACGAAGAGGGATCTGATAGTCCTTGTATCAGGGTCATGAAATAACAATCCATCATCACTGTTGCTTTCGTTTCATTGTATTCCTGCTCGGCAAAAAGCAGCTGTTTGAATGCATCAAGTTGCGCTGCAAAGTAAGACTGATGCCAAAGAAGATCTCCCAGCAAAGCTTTACTAAATTCTCTGTGTTGCAAATAAAAAGCAAATAAATGACTGGCGTAATGTCTGAGTTTCAGCCTTGCGGAATGATGTTGATCTGTGCCTTGGGCTAATGCAATAACACTGTCTATTTGCTGATGCATGGCTGTTTTAAGAATGTCGATTTTGTTAGGGAAATGACTAAATACAGTTCCGGCGGCAACACCTGCAGCAGTGGCTATCTGTCGGGTTGAGGTATCTTTGTAGCCTTGTGCAATAAACAGCTGCCAACTTTCGTCTAGTATCAACTGCCTTGTTTTTTCTCTTTTTTTCATCAGTGCTAAGCTAAAAACTTTTCGTCATTATATCACGTCTGTAGGGGACCGTAACACACAACATATCAAGTCGTTCAAGGTTCTGTTAAAAGCAAAAGGTTAGTCGAAACTTATTGTAGTCATAAAAATCATTGACAATTGAGCGTGCTCATTTAAAAATGTGAGCGCGCTCAATTATGAGTTAAGGAGGCTTTATGTTGCAGCGGTTGATAGGTTATCTCTTGTTTATTCCATTCATTGTGTTCTACAGCTATGTCTTGGGCCCAGCACTTAAGGCAGTGCTGGTACCCGGTGGGCTGGTTATATTCTTTTTTATTCTGGGACCTGATGCTTTTTTCCATCACTGGCGCAATGCTAAAAGTAATACCGAAACGACAAAAGAGAAAGGCATCCAGCCAGGATGAAAATGTCGATTCGCTTTGAAGCGCCACTTGGGTATAATACGCATGAAGTTGGCGCACACCCCATAACTATGCGCCTAAATCGTTCAATTTTAACTGAGGAATAATTATGACGGTTGGCATCATAATGGGCTCTAAGTCCGATTGGCCTACAATGCAACATGCAGCGGAAATGTTGGAGAAATTCGGTATTGATTACGAGACCAAAGTTGTTTCGGCACACCGTACTCCTCATTTGTTAGCAGAATATGCTTCCTCAGCGGCAGAACGTGGTATTAAGGTCATCATTGCTGGTGCTGGCGGTGCCGCCCATTTGCCTGGCATGGCTGCAGCATTTACCAGCCTGCCAGTACTAGGCGTACCAGTTAAATCCAAAACCTTAAATGGCGTAGACTCTCTATTATCTATCTGTCAGATGCCTAAAGGCGTAGCTGTTGGTACCCTTGCTATCGGCGATGCAGGTGCAGCCAATGCTGGTTTGCTAGCAGCACAAATTCTGGGCTGTCAGCAGTCTGAAATTTTTGAGAAAGTAGAGGCGTTCCGTAAGGCACAAACCGACACAGTTCTGGCAAACCCTAACCCAGCAGAGTAGTAATGAAAGTATTAGTATTAGGCGCAGGCCAGTTAGCTCGTATGATGAGCTTGTCTGCGACGCACTTAGATATTCAGGTTTCAGCCTACGATGTGGCGACCCAGCAGGTCATAAATCCAGTAACATTCGAAGCACATAGTGCCACTCTGGAACAAGCCATTGCAGATGTAGACGCTATTACTGCAGAGTTTGAACATATCCCTGCAGATATACTGTCAGTATGCCAAAAAACTGGTAGGTTTTACCCCGGTGCTGAAGCCATACTGACAGGCGGAGATCGTGCCAAAGAAAAGGCACTGTTGGAAAAAGCGAAAGTGGCCTGTGCTCCCTATGCATTGATCACTGAAAAAGCCCATTTCCTGGCGTCTATCGAAAAACTAGGCAAACCACTTGTCGTTAAAACCTGTCAGGCAGGATATGACGGTAAGGGTCAATGGCGTGTCAAACACGATGACGAAGTAGAAGCGATTTGGCAAGAAATGTCTGAGTTTCTTGCTGCGGGTACGAACACTGCACCACATGCGATTATTGCCGAAAAAATGATCCCATTTGACCGCGAAGTATCCATAATTGGTGTCAGGGACCACAATGGTCAATGCCGTATTTATCCTTTGACAGAGAATCAGCATACTAACGGCGTACTGACGTTATCTGTAGCAGGCAAAGAGAAGTCTGCAATCCAGTCACAAGCAGAGACCGCTTTTGCTGCTATTGCTGATGAGCTCGATTATGTTGGTGTGCTGGCGATAGAGTTTTTTGACGTTAACGGTACTTTGCTGGTTAATGAGATTGCACCGCGGGTGCACAATTCAGGACACTGGACTCAGCAAGGCTGTCATGTCAGCCAGTTTGAGAACCATATGCGCGCAGTGACCGGCTTACCCACGGGTGATACTAGCTTGCTAAGACCGACAGCCATGATTAACGTGCTAGGTCAGGGTGGTATACCGACAGAAGTGTTAAGCGTCACTGGCGTTACCAGTCACTGGTATGGTAAAACCGCAAAGCCTGGCAGAAAGATGGGACATATTAACGTCTCTGCCAATAGTCTGCACGAATTGGGCGAGCGGCTGGCTGAGCTTGCTGAGTTCCTCCCCGAAGCGGATTATCCCGGCATTACTCAGACAAGTCATGCCCTGATCCTCAATTAGGGCTATCATCACGCCGGGTTTACCCGGCGTTTTTTTGCCTGATGACTGCTGGGGAGCAATAACATGTTATTAGAACGACCTGGTTTACACCGAACCTTATTTCTGTTTGCTTTCTTGTTTGCGTTATCTCCTTTTGCAAGCGCCTCTTTGGCACTGTTCATTGGCCTTGGGTTTGCGCTGTTACTGGGCAACCCTTGTCCTGATTTATCCAACTCTGGCTCAAAATGGTTATTAAAGTTGGCTGTCATTGGTTTGGGGTTTAACGTTAATATTGAGGAGGTGTTGAGTGTAGGTCGCAGTTCTGTGGTATTAACTATTATCAGTATTACAGCGACGATTGGCTTGGGTGAAATACTGAGCCAGGTATTCCGGCTAAACCGTAATACGGGTACACTCATCTCATTTGGCACGGCTATCTGTGGTGGTAGCGCTATTGCCGCTATGGCGCCTGTGATCAAAGCAAAACAAGAAGAAATCGCCATTTCGTTAAGTGTAATTTTCGCCCTAAACGCACTTGGTTTACTTATCTTCCCCTGGCTTGGGCACTACTTTTCTCTGACAGAAAGTCAATTCGCATTATGGAGTGCGCTGGCGATTCATGATACCAGCAGTGTAGTGGCTGCCGCCGCAGTTTACGGCCCGGTTGCACTCACAATGGCTACAACGATTAAGCTGACCCGGGCAATGTGGATTGTCCCTTATGCTGCCATTGCCGGCGTATTTTGGCGCTCTTCCGAAAAGGCCAGTATCCCTTTATTCATTGTTGGGTTTATTGCGGCGGCTATGATAAATACCTGGTTACCTGACTACCAGCCTGTGTGGGCTGTACTTTACAGCGGCGCAAAGTCAGTGTTGGTAGCGAGCTTGTTTTTAATAGGCAGTGGTGTCTCAATGACAATGTTACGCCAAAGTGGCTGGCGACCCTTTGCGATGGCTTCTTTATTGTGGTTTATCGTCAGCGGTGTGATGCTACTACTGATCCTGGATGGTTTGATCTCGTTATAAGATAAGTAAGCCTAACGAGCTCTCTATATAGACATCAATGCATTACAAAAAAATAAAATAAATGAATTTTTTTTGGAACTTATTGCGCAAGCGTCGGGTCTACTTTTATGAGGCGTGGATAGGCCTCATTTCATACTCGTTGTCCATCAACGACTATGTGAGCGCAGAGAGTATTTGGCCAGTATCTTTACTGGCCTTTTTTTTGCAATAATCGTTCTATTAGGTCGTTTATCTTAAATTGTTCGAATTATCCGTATTCTTCTGCTTAAATTAGCCCACAATAACAACCTTAGACAATTCATATAATGAAACAATCTCTTACTTCTCTTGCCGTGGCATCAGCGCTGTTCCTCGCCGGATGTCAGGTCACCCAATCAAGTCAAAACAAATCGACTTCATACGAAACCCAACCCGCAAAGGTGATTACGACCAAAGCGGTAACGGGGTCTGAATCGATTACGCTAGAGCAGGCTATGGCTCATCCTGACTGGCTAGGTCGAAAACCTGAGAAGGAGTTTTGGAGTGCCGATAGTCAATCCGTTTTGTTTCAACAAAAACAAGCGGGTAGTGAGCTAAGAGATACTTTCAAATATGGTCAGCACGGGCTTAAACAAATCGCGTTATCTGACAAGCATCAAATTGGTGCTGTAAACGCGGTATATTCACAAGATGGCAAACGACAAGCCTATACCTTTGCGGGCAATGTGTTTGTCAAAGACGTCGCTTCCAATTCGGTTCATCAGTTAACACGCTCCAGTCAAACGGCAAAGCAATTGCAATTTCTGACATCCGGCAATCTAGCCTACTTAGCGGGTAATACCTTTTATGAAATTGATTTGGAGTCAGGACTCACGACCGAGTTGGCTAAGCTGGTGCTTAGCGACGCTCCTGAAGGCATTGCTGAGCCAAAAACTTATATCGCTCAGGAACAGCACAAATTAATTAACTATGTGGCCTTGCAACATAAAAACGCAAAAGACGCACAGAGCCGCCAAGAAGCGCTAGTCGAGCAAAACGCCACCCTCGACAACAACCAGTTTTACCTGGGTAAAGGCCAGCGTATTGTTGAAGCCAGTTTATCTCCGGCAGGGGATAAATTGCTCGTCGCACTTACCGAAGACGTTCCTGAGCGTAGTGAACAGGACATCATGCCTAACTATGTGTCACAGGATGGTAATATTGACCCGGTTAAAGCACGCAGCCGCGTAGCGGATAACAAACCTGTCAAGCACAGCCTTGTTTATATAGATCTCAATGGCAAGCAGCAAAGCATGCTGCCTTATGACACATTGCCAGGTTTCGATGAAGATGTATTGGCACAGGTCAGGAAAGAGAATGCGCTGGCACTTGGTAAAACGTATACCAGCAAGAAATCCCCTCGTCATATTACTCTGATGCTTGACTGGGCGTGGGATCAGTCGGCAATTCAATGGAATACACAAGGCTCTGAGGTAGCTGTCATGCTAGAGTCCTGGGACAATAAAGACCGCTGGATTGCGACTGTTAACTTTAATAGCAACAAACTGGTTTCTCAGCATCGTTTGCACGATGAAGCATGGATAAATTACACGCACAATGATTTTGGCTGGCTTAATAATCAAGATACTCTGTATTACCTGTCTGAGGAGTCAGGCTACAGTCATTTGTATACCAAAGCGTTGGAAGGCGAGGCGAAGCAACTGACTTCAGGAAAATATGAGGTATCAGAGCTTACGCCGACAAAAGATAACAAGTCCATCTACTTTAAGGCAAACATCAAGCACCCTGGTATCTATGAAATTTACCGAGTTGCGCTGCAATCAGGTGAAGTTGAAACGCTGACAAACCTTGATGGTATGACAGATTATGTGTTGAGCCCTGATGAAAGCAAACTGCTACTGACGCATTCAAAAATTGTCATGCCACCTGAATTATTTATCGCTGATGCTAAACCAGGCAGCACGCCAAAACAAATCACCCATACTGTGTCTCAGGAATTTCTGAATAAAAAACTGATAGCACCAAAAGTGGTGGCTGTTCCATCGAGCAATACCGAGCAACCGATTTATGCCAAGGTATACTATCCAGCTGACTATCAGGAAGGGGAGCAGGGCAAAACACGCAAAGCCGTGATCTTTAACCATGGCGCCGGCTACCTACAAAATTCACATATGGGCTGGTCTGTATATTTTCGTGAATTTATGTTCCACTCCTTGCTTGCCAGCGAAGGCTACGTCGTGATGGATATGGACTACCGAGCCTCAAAAGGGTACGGTCGAGACTGGCGTACAGCTATTTACCGCCATATGGGTAAACCAGAGATAGAAGATTTAGCAGATGGTGTTAACTGGATGGTCGAAAACGTCAACGTAGACAAAAACTCTGTTGGTACCTATGGTGGCTCTTATGGTGGGTTTATGACTTTCATGGCCTTATTTACTCAGCCAGAGCTCTTCCAGGCGGGTGCTGCGCTTAGACCAGTTACTGACTGGGCCTATTATAACGACCCCTATACCTCGAATATTCTGAACCGTCCAGCGGATGATCCCATTGCGTATCGTCGTAGCTCACCAATTTACTTTGCTGAGGGGCTAAACAAACCTATGTTGATCAATGCGCCTATGATTGATGACAATGTCTTTTTCCAGGACGTTGTGCGTCTGGTACAGAGATTGATAGAGCTTGAGAAAGAGAACTTCGAAACGGCTATTTACCCTGTAGAGCCACACGGATTCATTCAGCCTTCGAGTTGGTTAGATGAATACCGTCGTATCTACAAATTGTTTAAAGAAAATCTATAGTTAATGTTCAGCGCAGATCAGTCGATCTGCGCTGTTAACTATTTACTTTTTCTGCCACAACAGAGGCACTGCCAATACCAACCCACCGAGGGCACCAATTAAGTGTGACTCTATGGCAACACGCGACGAAATGAGTTGACCTACATCTTCACTGGGGCCAGCGTATTGCTCCCACACCAGCTTGCCTGCAATACCGAGAAATAGCAGAATACCGGTTCTTTCTCCCACTTTTATATCCTTTACTGCTCCCCAGACTATAACGCCGTGTAACAGGCCACTGAGCCCCGTGTAAATACGAATATCCGGGCAAAATAACCAGATACCGACTCCGGTCCACAATCCAAGTATCAACAGGTGAAGTGCATAAACTTTAGGAGTGCGGTACTCTGCATGGAGTACCCAGATAAACACAACGCCAACTACGTTCAGTAACCAATGCATCCAGTTGGTATGAACATACTGACTGGTCCAGATCCGCCATAGCTCGCCCTGATCAATCAGATCTCGGTTAAAAACCAGTATTTCCCTGACTGATGGGATCATCAGTAAAGTACACAAGAACATTAAAACGAGCGGGGGAAGAAGGTAACGAGGCGCTAAAGGGAGATCAAACATAATATTTCTTAGAATTTTTTTGCATATTGTGCCTGTTTACTTTTATGATGCCAATCATCTATCAGAAGAATTTCCAGACTCTATGAAATATCGCCTATCACTTGCCGCACTGGCGCTTGGCGCCGCCATACCATTCACTTCTTTAGCCCTAGACAATAACACCAGAGAAGTCAGAGAGCCCGAAGCTGCAACCGGATTACAGTTAAAGAAAGAGAAGACGGCCAAAAAGTATATGGTCGTTGCAGCCAATGCGCATGCGAGCAAAGCCGGCCAGCTTATGTTACAACAGGGTGGCAGTGCTATTGATGCCGCCATTGCAGCGCAACTGGTGCTAACGCTTGTTGAACCCCAATCTTCGGGGATCGGGGGAGGCGCCTTTATTCTTCACTACGACAAAGAAAATGAATATCTGACTACGTTCGATGGCCGAGAAACAGCACCTAAAGCAGCAACCCCCTCATTGTTCTTGGATAAGGAAGGTAAACCCGTACGTTGGATAGAAGCGGTAGTTGGAGGACGCTCTGTAGGCACACCCGGTGTGTTACACGCAATGAAGCAAGCGCATGATAAGTATGGAAAATTGAAGTGGCGCCATCTGTTTAAGCCTGCAATAGAGCTTGCTGAAAAGGGCTTTTTGGTTTCTCCACGACTCCATATGTTGTTAGAAAAAGAGCTCAACCCGGGGTTGACCAAATTATCTCCAGCCAAAGAATATTTCTATCCCCAAGGCAAAGCGCTGGAAGCGGGTACTTTGTTAAAGAACCCAGAGCTTGCGAGACTATACCGAGAAATTGCAGAGTTTGGTTTGAAAGGGTTTTACGAAGGTAAAAATGCCGATGATATAGTGCGCGCTGTCCAAAAATCAGCGATTGCGCCAGGCGTACTGTCATTATCTGACCTTAAAAATTACCACAGTAAAGAACGTGCCCCCATTTGTACCACCTACCACAGTTACAGGGTGTGCTCAATGGCCCCACCAAGCAGTGGCGGGATTGCCGTTTTGCAAATCCTGAAACTACTCGAGGGTAAGAAGCTTAGTCAATATAAACCAAATGACCCTGAAGCCCTGCATTTATTTACTCAGGCTTCTCGATTGGCTTTTGCTGATCGTAACTATTATATTGCCGACCCTGACTTTGTAGAAGTGCCAACTCAGGGCTTGCTGAACCCCGCTTACCTGAAGCAAAGAGCGGCACTTATCACAGATAAAGACAATAAAGATGTTCCCATTGGCGATCCTAGTATGGGCAAGCTGGCTTACGCACAGGACAACAGCTACGAGTTGCCATCAACCACACATTTGTCGATAGTGGATGCACAGGGCAATGCGGTTTCTATGACGTCTTCTATTGAAATGGCCTTTGGCTCAACCGTCATGGTTAACGGGTACTTGTTAAACAATCAACTTACGGACTTCGCGCTGTCTCCAAAAATTGGTGACCTCTGGGTTGCAAACAGAGTGGAAGCCAGCAAGCGTCCACGTAGCTCGATGTCACCTGTCATGGTATTCAACAAGGACGGTTCATTAAAACTTGTTGTTGGCTCACCGGGAGGCAGTCGCATCATCAATTATGTGGCACAAACAGTGATTGGCGTACTGGATTGGGGCATGTCACCGCAGCAAGCTATTGACCTGCCGAGGGTAACTAACCGCAACCAATACACCACGCTTGAAAAAGGTACTGAGGTGGCAAAGTTAAAGCCACTTTTGGAAGCAAAGGGACATACTGTCAGAGTCCGAGACCTGAATTCTGGCATTCACGCCATCGCAGTGACAGAGGATCTGTTATTAGGGGGGGCTGATCCACGTAGGGAAGGCGCGGCAATGGGAGAATCCAGCGAGTAAGTTTGGCGCTTAAGATCGATTTATCGTATAATGTACGGCTCTGTTTACGCATTGACCATGTCTGAACAGAGCCGTTTTTTATTGGTCTGACATGCTTAAAATTCATTGAATTTTAATGCATTTGCGCAATAATAATTCCTTGTACTTAATTTAACGAGTCACAGCTTGTAAATATGACTAAACAATCCGATCCCAATTATCTCTACATTCCATACTCTGGCCCAACGCTTTTAGAAACTCCGCTATTAAATAAGGGCAGTGCATTTAGTCAGCGCGAACGAGAAAACTTTAACCTGACGGGTCTCGTTCCTCCACGTTTTGAAACCATAGAAGAGCAGGTCGAACGCTGTTATCAGCAGTTCTCAAGTTTCAGCGACAACCTTAACAAGCATATTTATTTGCGTGCTATACAGGACAACAACGAAACCCTGTATTATCGTCTAGTGCGTGATCACCTCGAAGAAATGATGCCTATCATTTACACGCCAACGGTAGGTGATGCATGCGAAAAGTTTTCCGACATTTACCGCAGCTCGCGTGGTTTATTCATTTCTTACGAAGAACGCCATCAAATTGACGATATTCTACGTAACGCGACTAAAAATAAGGTTAAGGTTATCGTGGTGACCGACGGTGAGCGTATTCTGGGTCTGGGTGACCAGGGGATCGGTGGAATGGGTATCCCAATTGGTAAGCTAGCATTATACACAGTATGTGGCGGGATCAGCCCAGCATACACCTTACCTGTTATGCTCGATGTAGGCACGAACAACGAAAAATTACTGAATGACCCCATGTATATGGGCGCACGTCATAAGCGTATCTCTCAGGACGAATACGACGAGTTCTTGGATCTATTTATCAAAGCCGTTAAACGTCGCTGGCCAAACGTTTTACTCCAGTTTGAAGATTTTGCTCAACCCAATGCAATGCCTTTGCTGAGTCGCTATCGTGATGAAATTTGCTGTTTCAACGACGATATACAAGGTACCGCCTCCGTTACAGTTGGCTCTTTGTTGGCGGCATGCCGTGTTAAAGGTACAAAGCTGTCTGAGCAAAAGGTCGTCTTTGTTGGAGCAGGTTCTGCCGGATGTGGCATTGCGGAGCAAATCATTGCACAGATGGTATCCGAAGGGATTTCTGACGAACAAGCTCGTAGCCAGATATTCATGGTCGATCGTTATGGTCTGCTGACCGAAGGTATGGAAGGGTTACGCGATTTCCAGGCGGCATTGGTTCAATCGAAATCGGCGCTTGAAACCTGGAACTTCAGTGGTGAATTTGCTTCTTTACTTGATGTGATGCACTGCGCTCAACCAGATATCCTGATTGGCGTATCCGGTCAGCCTGGTTTATTCACTGAGCAGGTTATTAAAGCGATGAATGCCGGTTGTGAACGTCCAATTATCTTCCCACTGAGCAACCCATCGCGTCAGGTTGAAGCACATCCAAAAGATGTGATTGAATGGACAGAAGGTCAGGCAATCGTCGCAACAGGTAGTCCGTTTGAACCTGTCGAGTTTAACGGCCAAACCTTTACGATTCCGCAATGTAACAACAGCTACATTTTCCCGGGCATTGGACTGGGTGTATTGGCTGCTAAGGCCTCACGCATCACAGAGTCTATGCTGATGATTGCCAGTGAAACGCTTGCAGAGTCTTCACCCTGGGCTAATACAGGTAAAGGCAGTTTGCTTCCCTCGCTGGTTGAAATTGAACCTTTGAGCAAACGGATCGCATTTGCTGTGGCCAAGAAAGCGATGGAAGAAGGCGTTGCGCTGGAGATGCCGGAAGACCTAATCTGGGCAGCCATTGAGAAAAATTACTGGTTACCAGAGTACCGCAACTACAAACGTTGTAGTGTGTGATTAAATTGAGGCGCGAGAATCTGATTCGCGCCTTTTTTCTATGACTCAGCCCCAATAGTGATTGTGAACAGGTTTTCCATCGGTGATGAATGTCACTTGCAAACTGTTCTTCGTGCCTGTGCAGTCAGCAACAAAGATAAAACCACCATGGCACATTCTTTCTTTTTGAGCCACACTAGTATCAGCGCTGCTCGTTCAGCGTTAGGGTGTGCATGGAGCACTGATAGAAAGTCTGTGTAGGTCCGGCTCCCTTTTGCTTGCAATCAGGAACCCAGCAAAACCGGCTTTGCATAGATGTTCGAATTAGGTGAACTGAATGCGCTGTACTATCGTAGCTGTTTTTTTGCTCGCTTCTGTTTTTGTAAGAAGTGAACCTATCTACGTAGATATTATTTCAGACTACTCTCCAGATTCAAATAAAGCCCCCACCGATCTAGCGACCCAGCTACTCCTTAAATTAGAGCACACCCTTCAGGGAAAGTTAGTTCTTGCCTTTATGCCTGCCAGTCGCAAAAGAGAGTGGCGAGAGCTCGTTCGTAATCCAAGAGCGTGCTTGTACAATAAGGTTAAGACGCCCGAGCGAGAAGCTATGGCTTTATTTACGCCTTATCCCTTGATGTCATTTCCTGCCAATCGTTTAATACTCAAAGATCAACCTAATATTCCCGATACCATTTCTCTGGGCACCGTTGTCAGAATGGGCCTGAATATTGGAGTATCGGAGGGCCGTTCTTATGGCCTGGACATTGACAATTTTATCGCAGCAAACCAATCAGCTTTTTGGGTAGCACAAGGTAATCAAAGTGCTTATCGTCTCAGAACGATGCTGAGCCAGGGCAAGCTGGACGGAATAATTGAGTACAGCTCGGTTTTTATTACTGAACATCCTTCAGCACAGGCACTCAACAGTTATAGTTTCCATGCTATTGAAGAGGCTGGGTTGACTATTTTTGGCTACATAACGTGTGCCAAATCAAACGAAGGAAAGAAAGCAATCGAGCTATTACAGTCAGCACTTGAAAGGCCAGATTTACAGCAAGCGATACTCACCGCCCACACAGGGTTGTTCTTTGAGCAAGAGGAACCCTTTATTCTTCGCTCTTTACACAAAGCGTATAACATTCAGCACTGATTAACAAAGTTGTGCTTTAATTGGCGCACCTGTTGTGGTTTTATAATTTCAACACCACGTTATCCCATTTGATTAAAGTAAGGAGGCGTCCATGCGCTCACTTTTAGCCGCCGCAATTTTTGCGATCAGTACCAGCGCACAAGCAGGTAGTTTGCCCGAAGGTCCACACTTGTATGTCAAAGGAATGTCTTCTTTGGAAGTACAGCCTGACGCAGCCATTATTCGTGTCGCGATAACTGAAAAACACAAGTCATTACCAGATGCAAAAGCAAATGTTGATCAAATCATGGCCAAAGCGATTCAGATAGCCAGAGATTTCGATATAAAAACCAATGATATCCATGCGGAGCAGCTTAATGTGCATCGCCAGACACGTTACAATCGTACCAACAACGAAGAAGAGTTCGACGGCTTCAGAGTCAGCCGTAGTCTTACCGTCAAACTAAAAGA
The DNA here is from genome assembly GCF_056161105.1 of Pseudoalteromonas sp. AWH4_217. NCBI lineage: Bacteria > Pseudomonadati > Pseudomonadota > Gammaproteobacteria > Alteromonadales > Pseudoalteromonadaceae > Pseudoalteromonas > Pseudoalteromonas sp. AWH4_217. The sequence continues at coordinate 272,142 of NZ_JBSWYM010000003.1, forward strand.
TCTTGCACAATACCCAAATCTGCTACAGGCCTTTGTAGACAGTGGCATTAATCAATTTAATAACACTGAATTTGTCGTTGAAGACAAAGCCGAGTACATGAAAAAGCTTAAAAAATCAGCCATTGAGGAAGCTAAGGCGGCAGCCAGAGAGCTTGCAGATGACTTTGACGTAGAGCTTGGTCGATTATATTCCGTGTCGTTTTCACCCATGAACGTACCTGTTCAGCCTTATGCTCGCGGCAAGATGATGGCGGCAGAGTCCATGGATGTCAGTCAAGCTTATAACACTGGAGACACAACACTCAGTGCTGAAGTGTATGCGGTATATTTTATCGAGTAAACTCTCTATACTGGACCTACTTATAATACTAACAAGTAGGTCTGCGTCATGATAACAGGATTTTTTGCTGCCATATTTACTCTTTTTTATATCAAACTCAGTTTTGATATCATAGGTTTACGTCACAAACATAAAGTTGCGCTTGGTGATGGTGGAAACCCCGCCTTAGAAAGAGCGATCCGCGCCCATGGCAACTTCATGGAGTACACGCCATTACTTTTAATCCTCCTATTTGCTTTGGAATTTCAAGGCGGACAGGCAATTTGGTTATACATCACGGGCAGCACCTACCTGACAGGTCGGGTTTTGCACTCATTTGCGCTGAACAAAGCCAATCTAAAGCTACGCGTTTTGGGCATGGCATTAAGCTTTTTATCGCTGCTGGCACTGTCGATTATTAATATTTATTGTTATTTTGTTTAATGGAAAAAATTTTTATTACCGGATTACCAAGAACCGGTACTACCAGTGTATGTGCTGCTTTTTTAGAACTAGGTTTTAAAACGGCACATACAGCTTATACCCGAGAAACATTTTCTCAAGCTCAGGTCATCGCTGATACCCCTGTCTTCAATGACTACGAAACTCTGTCAGAGTTGTACCCAAACAGCCGCTTTGTCTATCTGGACAGAGCCATGTCAAGCTGGGTTCCCTCAATACGACGCTTACTAACCCGTATGTTACCAAGGCTGGAAACTCAACAGGGTGGATTCAATGACACATTAAAACGTTGTTACTTTGATACCTTTGAACACTTAAGCGCAGATAATATCGCAAGCGATCAATACCTGATAGATATCTACCTAAAACATCGCAATGATTGCCTTAGCTTTTTAGAACGCAAGCAGCACACATACCTGATGTTAGACGTAGCGAAACCCGGTAGCTTGCAAACACTGACAGGCTTTCTTGGTGTTCAAACTGATTTGGTGAGTTCCATGCCAAACCTTAATCAGGGAGGAAAAGTGACAGCGTGGAAGCAAATTGATCATCCACTGAAAGTAGAATCTACCAGATACGGAAAAGCAGACAAAGATAGCCTTCTTTATAGCTCATCTTAGTTCTGCATGAATAAAATGTCCGATACCAACTAATCTGGACTAAGTAAACACAAGAATAGGGGGCACGCAGCAATTTTGGATATTAGCTTCGTACTTAGGTAAAATACTCCGCAAACTGACAACAGAATAAATTACCGATGTTTGAGCTAAAATTTCACACCCCCTTTGAATGGACACATAGAGTCATGGCAGAGTTTGATACATTTTTGCAGGATCATGCTGCCGCAGAGAAAAAAGCCTCCGGCATGGCTATGTCAATGTTGAGCCACTACCCAGATCGAATCAAACTCGTTAAAGCGATGGCAGATCTCGCTATTGAAGAGATGATCCACTTCAAGCAAGTGCTTAAATTACTGACTGATCGCCAGGTGACTTTGGGCAATGACAAAGCCGATCCCTATATTAAAAAAATGCGTGCGCTATTTCGTCAGGGCTCAGATGAATTTTTAATTGATCGCTTGTTGGTAGCAGCTGTGATTGAAGCGCGAGGCCATGAGCGCTTTTCGTTGGTTGCGGAAGCCTTACCAGAAGGCAAAGAAAAAGACTTTTACGTGACTATTGCCAAGTCGGAAGAAAAACACAAAAACCTGTTTGTCGAGCTGGGCTACGAGTACTTTGACAAAGCAGTTATCGACGCACGCCTGGAAGAAATACTGATTGCAGAAGCCGAGATCTGCGAAGGTATCCCATTTACCGCCGCATTGCATTAATTGTATAAAACAAGGCAAAAAGCCTCATTCTTTCATTATGTTAAATTAAATGCAAAGTTTAAAAGGGAGGGGATAGACCTCCCTTTTTTGTTTACTTGAACCGTCGTTATTAATCGTTAGATAAAAATCTGACCCCGTAAATAATCTACAGCATTACCTTCGAGTATGACTCTGCCTTCGACAAGTGTACACCGTATTGTCCCTGTTCGTTCAGATAGCTGCTGTGCTATGACTTCGTTCTTATCTAATCGCTCACACCAATAAGGCGCCAGCTGGCAATGAGCCGATCCCGTTACGGGATCTTCATTTACACGCAGTTTAGGGTAAAAACAGCGACTGACAAAATCAACGGAGTCTCCGGGCGCAGTAACAACAACGCCTCGTAGATCAAGCTGGGCTAGCTTCTCGAATTCAGGCACAATCGCGCTCACTTCGGACTCATTGCTAAGCACAACGATGTAGTCGAACCCAGCTAATACACATTCAAAGCTGGAAATCCCTAAACCGATCAGCAGATTTTCAGGGGTTACAGCAGGCTGCGGGAGTGTAGCGGGGAAGTCCATACTGTATCCCTGTGGCCCCTTTGTTACCGAGAGTAAGCCGCTTCGCGTTTGGAATTGAATTGTCTGACCATCAAAATTCAAATTTGTGAATAAAACGTGTGCCGCAGCCAGGGTTGCATGACCGCACAAGTCCACTTCTCCTTTTGGCGTAAACCAGCGTAGCTGAAAAGTATTTTCTGCAGGCACGAAAAACGCGGTTTCCGATAAATTATTTTCTTCCGCTATTTTTTGTAGTAAGTCGTCTGACAGCCAACTTTGCAGAGGACATACGGCGGCTGGATTACCTTCAAACACAGCAGATGCAAATGCATCAACCTGATAAATATCTAATTTCACATGATGCTCCCTGTATTGATCATTTGGCTTCAACATAACACGGGAGTTTGAAATCGGCCAGAGAGCAGCAGGGGGCTTACAATTTTCTGTAAAAGTTAGGTAATCACTACTGCTTGCAACTATTGGCTGTGTTGTACTTTATCTCGTCCAGGATACCGTGCTTTTTAAATTCAGCTATAGCCTGATTCAGTTCAAACAACAGAGTTTTGCCATATTTATTATGCTTTGAGACGGCGAAGAACAGACCATTCATTTGTAAAATAGGTTCTACCATCACCAAGTTGGTGGCCATCGTCGCCAATTCAGTCTCATTATGCTGTGCAAAAGAATCTATCTCCATCTTGATAACTTCAGGATCGCCAACGATTAGGTTGACACGACCAGCCATAAGTAACCTGATATTGTGCGCATCATCAACGGCTTCCATGACATTAAATTTGCCGGCGTCCATGAGTCGGTCAAACTCGGGTGTATTCTGATAGCCACGGACAACGCCAATACGTTCATCAGCAAGTGCAGCCAGGCTGGTAAAGTGATCTGTGTTATAATCCTTGCGTTTGTATAGTGCGATCGGACCCCAGCCAAATGCCTCGGTGAGAGTGAGATGATCCAATCGACGTGTGCCAGGAAATGTATCCGAAGGCGACTCAGGTTCAATGAAATACTCTGGCACCAGCAAATCTACTTTTCCATTTTCGGCATACGCGACGGCACGTGCCCACGGATAGAAAGTCACTGTTGCACCATAGCCTTGGCTATGCAGTAAAGCGATTGTGGCCTGCATAACCCAACCTTGTTTGCATAAGCTCAAACCAATATAGGGTTGCCATTCTAAAGTGGTTACCTGAATTTGTTTTTCAGCTTGAATATTATAGCGAAAGGTGTGGTCATTGACTTTTTTACCAGACACGGTATGAGTGCCTTTATAATCACGATATGTAACACTGACTTCTTGTGTATTAGCCAGGCTCTTTAGTGGATAGAGCAATATAAAACAAAGATATAAGAACAAAGCACACGCCATTGCTAACAGACTCTCAGATTTCTTAGCATAAGCTTAGTCATTAACTCTAAACTTGTCACAGATAACTCATTTAACATAACGTAAATTATAGGATGTTAAATTTGGAAGGACTTAGGGTGGTACTGAATGTGCCTTTTGAGCTCTTAATGTCCTATACTAGACGGTATCGGACATTTTACTCTTGAATTTAATTTATATAGATATATAACGTTTCAACTTACCACCTTATTTCCTGTCATATTTTTCAGTACGTATACGCTGATTAATGTGCTAGCCAACTTATCGTTAAGATGAATTTACAGTTAATTGATAAATTGCCATTGAGCTCACTTTACGCTTGTCTTAGTATTAGCCTTGTCGTTCAAAAGAAGTAAATACAATATGGAACTTGTCAGACCCCTAGAGCCAATTTTGATCATTGATGACGTCGAAGATGTACGTAGTTACCTGATAGACATTCTTGAAAACCTGGGTTTTGAAGAAGTCTATGAATCTGAAGACTTCAAATCTGCAATGCCCTTGATGGCCGAAAAATCTCCCAATGTAATTTTCCTGGATATCGAGTTACCCGATACCGATGGCACGCAAATTCTGGAATATATCAATGACAATTACCCCAATGTCCATGTCATTATGTGTTCTGGACATAATAGCCTCGAAAACGTGCAAAATACCTGGGAGTTGGGCGCAAAAGGCTTTATTGCGAAACCTTTTAACGCTAAAAAAGTCGATTCAGTTATGAAAAGACTCGAAATGATTGCATGAATAAAACCACCGAAGAAATAATCAGTCAGCTCTCGGAGTTGATACTGGGAAAAGAAGAGCAGATCAGGCTCGCTGTTGTTTGCCTGCTTTGTAAAGGTCACCTGTTAATTGAGGACTTGCCCGGCATGGGCAAAACCACCCTCTCCCACGGTCTTGCGAACGTACTTGGATTGAGTTACCAACGAGTTCAGTTCACCAGTGATCTGTTGCCGGCCGATATTACCGGTTCCAGTGTGTTTAATACCTCACAACAAAGCTTTGACTTTCACCCTGGGCCTATATTTAGTCAGGTATTGCTCGCCGATGAAATAAATCGAGCCAGTCCAAAAACACAAAGCGCATTGCTCGAAGCCATGGAAGAGCGCCAGGTCACGGTTGATGGTAAGACACATCCTTTGCCGGACCCGTTTTTTGTCATTGCCACACAAAACCCGTTGCATCAATCGGGGACTCATCCACTCCCGGAGTCGCAGCTCGACCGATTTTTTTTGCGGATCAGCTTAGGTTATCCGGATGAGCAAGCCGAAAAAAGCCTTATTTTGGGCAACAATTTGCAAAGGCAGGCTTTGAGCGAGATACCATGCGTGTTAGACATGAGTGCGCTTGCCGCACTTCAGCAAGCTGTACTTTCCATCAACCTGTCAGACTCCGTTGTGCAATACATTATCAACCTGGTGAATTTCACGCGCTTTAGCGGGCAGTTTAGTGATCCCCTATCACCACGTGCCAGTATCGCTTTAGGGCTGGCAACTCGTGCTTATGCACTAACTCTGGGGCGAGATTATGCATTACCTGATGATGTGCAAGCCGTATTTGGAGCCGTTGCCGGTCATCGTCTTAATCTCGCTACACATGAGTTGGACGATGTGATCATGAGCGTCTTTGATAACGTCGCGGTTGTATTGTAACAATGCGCAGTGACTGGCTGCAGTCCTGGCTGGCTGACATGATTAAGCGCAAACACAGCGCTGCGCAAATCACACTCTCTCATCATAACATTTATATTGTTCCGTCAAGGCAAGGCGCGTTCTTTCTATGTATGGTGATCCTTAATTTTATCTTGGGCAGCAATTACCAGAATAATCTGATACTCGGCGTCGCATACATTATGCTTCTGATCCTGGTACTTGCACTGATATATGGGTACCTAAATTTACATGGCCTGACGATACAGGTGCTGGATATTAAGAACAATTTTGCTTCAAAGCCTGTTGAAGTACTCATTAAACTTGCTACGCCCCATGATTGTTTTTCCCTGGATATCGCAAGTCAGGAGTATGACTTCAGCACCAGCAACAACAACTATCAGCAAGGGGCAACAGTCGCCTCACTTTTTTTACATCCAGAGCAAAGGGGACGATATCAGCTTGGCAGAATTAAATTATCCAGTCGCTATCCGTTCGGTTTGGTGCGCGTCTGGACCTATCTGAATGTAGACAGAACATTTTGTATCTACCCTGCTCCACTCACCTGCCAACTGACATTCAGTACCCAGGAAGCAACTGAATCTCAAGGGCAATACTTACACCAGAGTACACAAAGCCATGAAAACTTTGACGGCCTGGAGCGCTTTAGACCGGGCATAAGCAAAAACAGAATATCCTGGCGACACTTTGCTAAAAACCAGCAACTGCTGGTCAAACAGTACAGCGGCGACAGTTATTATTCCCAGCACACCTTTGATTATGCTGCACACGATGGCAACAAAGAAATCCGGTTATCGAAGCTGTGTTACCAGATCCTTGAAGCAGACAAGCAAGGGGATGTGTTTGCGTTACGTCTGAGTAATGCGGTTCAGCTCGGCGTCGATCGTGGCGACAAACATCGGGAAATGTGTTTGGAGGCACTAAGTGACTTCTGACAAACTTCTGGGTGCACAAACCTTAATGACAACAGTAATGTATGGGCTAGTCAGCCTCTTGCTGTTTAACAGTTTTGGGGTTGTATTTACCAGTGCCATGCTGCTTATCGTGCTGTTTAAGGTAGCAATCTATCGGGACCTGGTTAAAGGGCCCTCTGAAACAATGATCAACCTCCTGGCTTTTACTATCATACTGGTCGTATTTGTAGCGATAGGTTTTTCAAATCTGGTCGAAATGTTCGTATCCTTGCTACTAGGCGCGTGCGCACTGAAGACTATCCAGGCAAAGAGCAAAAAACAGGCAATGTCTGTACAGTTGCTCAACTTTTTTGTTTATCCCTGTTTTTTTATCTTTTCTCAGAATGTTTTGTCACTGTTGTTCGTACTTGCGCTTCTGGTGGTGAACCTGGCTCAAATGCTTTGGATAGAGCATGATATTGAGCTTCGCAGCGCCTCAAAACAAGCGACTAAACACCTGTTACTTGCCCTCCCTTTGGCTGCCATCATGGTTGTTTTACTCCCGAAAGTTTCACCATTTTGGCAACTTCCCGGTGCAAAAAAAACACAAACTGGTTTGTCTGAGGATATAGATCCTTTTCAGATCTCTGAACTGTCTCGCTCAGACGAGCTGGTGTTCAGGGCCATCCTGCCTAATAATACACAGATGCAGCCGCCGTTTTACTGGCGCACTTTAGTACATGATAAATTCGACGGCACACGATGGCGGGTATCACCGCACCATGATGTGCCGCTACAAGCGCCCTACAGAGCAGTCGGTGAAAGCTATACCGTGATCGCCAGAGCATCGGGTAAAACCTGGCTATATAGCCTGGGCCAGGCCAAATCAGCAACGCGGGGGGTTAATACCAACCACTTTGGTACTTTGTTTATGCAAAAGCACCTCAGTAGCAGCATTGAATATCAGGTTATGCCTATCCACATAACAAGTTCGGGGCTAGTCAACTGGCAATATCGAGTCAATACCGCCTTGCCAGACGAATTAAACCCGCTTGCTACAGAGCTATCTCAGCAGTGGGATAATCGCGCCGACAACACCGCAGAGTTTATTGCACAAATGAAGCAGTACTTTGTTCAGAACAGTTTTAGTTATTCTCTTAAGCCTCCGGCAATTAATGCTACAGATAGCATTGACGTGTTTTTAACCCAGACTCGGGAAGGGTTTTGTGGCCACTACGCCGCAACGGCCGCCTTTATGTTACGTGCAGCGGGAATTCCTGCTCGACTGGTTTCTGGATATTTAGGTGGTGAATATAACGAAGAGCGCGGCTACTATAGCGTCTATCAGTATGACGCCCATGCCTGGGTTGAGTACTATGTGCCACAAAAAGGCTGGTACCGCCTGGACCCGACTGCCTGGGTAGCACCAGACAGACTCACTGGCTCTTTGTCTGAATTGACAGCACTTGAAGAGGAGTTTAAGGACAACCTGGGTCTGAGTTTGATGTCTTATTCCAATCTGGCTCTGGTAAATTGGCTCAGACTTCAGATTGAGCAACTCGATTACCAATGGACTCGCTGGGTGCTAAATTTTGATCACCAGAAGCAATCACGACTGCTGAGAGACTTATTCGGGCAATACCATAAAATATTACCGGGACTGAGTGTGTTCTTACTATTGATCACAATATTTGTTGTACGTTTTTGGTACCTACAACGACAACAAATTGTAAAATTACCTGAGGCTGTCAGGCTGCATCACGCAGTGTGTCGTCTTGGAGGAGATGGGCTGCACAAAGTCACCCCCGCACAAGCTGTGTCTGCATTGCAATCTCAATATCCCGCTTTATCGCAGGAGCTGGAAGAGTTTAACCAATACTTTGTAAAATCGAGATTTTCCCGAGCGCCGTTAACCAGGGCGGAAGCTGCAAGGATGAAGGCGCTGGGTCGTTTAATAATAAAAAAGGCGAAAAAATAACATTATGAATGCTGTCATTATTGGTGTTTTGCTGATGCTCGGCCTGACACTATTTAGAGTAAACGTGATTGTTGCAATGACGATCAGTGCTATGGTTGCCGGGCTAAGTGCCGGCCTTGGGTTATCCGATACACTCAATGCCTTTAATTCCGGCCTCTCCGGTGGCGCAGAAATTGCGCTGAGCTATGCGATGTTAGGTGCGTTTGCTGTTGCCATTTCTAAATCTGGGTTAACCCAGATCCTGGCCGACAAGCTGCTGTCACTGGTCCACGGCAATCAGCAAAGTTCCAGTCAGCTGTTAAGTATGCTGATTATGGTTATTATTCTGGGCTGCTCTGTTGCATCACAAAACCTTATTCCGGTGCATATAGCTTTCATCCCAATTCTTATACCGCCACTGTTAGTGATATTTAATCAGCTGAATATCGACCGCCGGGCCATTGCCTGTATTCTGACTTTTGGTCTGGCAACATCCTATATGGTATTGCCTTACGGATTTGGTGGTATCTACCTTTACTCAATCCTGCATAAAAACCTGGTTGATAACGGCCTTGAAATAGTCAATACACAAGTCCCTTATGCAATGGTGATCCCTGCATTAGGGATGCTTATTGGTCTGATCGTTGCAGTGTTCATCAGTTACCGTAAAAAACGTCAATATACACATGATGAAGTTAAGCCAGACATGTCTCAGTCCGGTATCATGACTCATGATGCTCAGGAAAAACGCAAGGTTATCATTGCCGGCACACTGGCGATTGTCTGTTCTTTACTAGCACAGAACGTCAGTGGCTCGATGATTTTGGGCGGTCTGGTTGGCGTTATGATGTTCAGCCTGTTCGGTATTGTTAGGTGGGATCAGAGTTCGGATGTATTTAGTAAAGGCGTGGCTATGATGGCGATGATTGGCTTTATTATGATCTCTGCACAAGGTTTTGCGTCTGTAATGAAAGAAACAGGTCATGTTGCAAGCCTGGTAAGTGCGTGTGCTGATTTTGTTGGCGAGAATAAACCTCTGGCCGCTGCCATGATTTTACTGGTGGGTTTGCTCATTACTATGGGCATTGGTAGCTCCTTCTCGACGGTGCCTATCATCGCAACTCTGTTTGTACCTCTATCAATGGAAGTGGGCTTTTCTGCTATGGCAACGGTTGCACTTGTTGGAACTGCAGGAGCGTTGGGAGACGCAGGTTCACCGGCGTCTGATTCGACCTTAGGTCCAACATCCGGTTTAAACGCCGATGGTCAACACGACCATATCTGGGATTCAGTAGTCCCAACTTTTATTCACTTTAACATCCCTTTGCTCATCTTTGGCTGGATTGCGGCAATGGTGCTATAAAAAAGAAAAGTCGACCCTTGGGTCGACTTTTTCTTTTTAAGGCATCAGCGAAAGCCCAATACGCCTTTAGCTGTCTTTTAAATCGCTAAACAGCACATCAAACCAACGAATATCCTCAGGACCGAGCTGTGCTTGTTTGTACAATAATGGGTCGTGATATACATCTTTGTAGACATGATACATAGCAATTTCCGTTAGTACTTGCCACTTATCGCCGTGAAGCTCCTTTATTTCAGCGGTACTAAAATTAAAATCAAGCAACGGGTCGTGCTGATTCTCTGTAGTACGTAACGCAAGATCTAGCTGTTGTAAAATCGGGTTGATAACCTTAACCGTGCTTGCGTCGCCGAACTCTCTAAGTATGTTTTCTTCTGCTTGTCTGATAGCTTCGACTTCTTTATGCTCGGCCAACTTCTGCGCAGCTGGCCTGAGTGTAAATTTTGAGACTATGCCTGCAACACCCGGGAGTAAAGCTTTAGCAGCGATCCCAGCCCCCAACAAGGGGTTAGTTAAAGCCGCAACACCGCCAATCAAAAGCATACCATAGGTTAGTTTGCGGTCTAATGCGTCTATCTGATCAGCCAGGGAATGCAGTGAACCCGGGTCTGCGCTGGTTCGCTCTATAGCAAGCTGTGCAGCACAGTTAACCATATATTCTCGCAGCTGGGCCTCAGCGTGGGTGGTTGGAAAGTGAAAAACACGCCTTTTTGGCAGGTCATTAACTTCAGGCACCGCTTCGGGCAGGTTCCTCAGAGTATGCAGAGCAAAACCATGTTCACTGAGGGCAAAGGGTACGACAAAATAGTGCTTCTCATCATACCTTATGCCGCTGTTACTTGCAGTCCTCTCCACGGACATGAAAATAGGCAGTCCATTCACTTTTTCTTTTACAAACTGAAAGCCTGATGCCAGCTCTGCTGACACTTTTTCCGGCATATCAGACAACATTACTTTGCCTTTGTTAAGTAACTCTTTCATACAACCCTTTATGACAAGTCCGCGGTATATATACACATAGTTTTTGGTAGTTTATCTTGCATTGGAACCACATAGCGCCGGACCAGTTTAGCCCCTGCCCGTTGTGCGATTTTGATGCTTGCGACATTAAAATCCAGGCAATGAAACTCGATATACCGCATTGCTAGCTCTTCTTGTAATCTGGGTAACATCACGCGGAGAACTTTATCCATTATTGCATTACCGCGTGCTTTTTCACAAAGCCAGTACCCGATTTCACAGGTATTGGGTGCCTCTACCGATTTAACAGCAAAAACACCAATAAATTGATGATGATACATAATAGAAAAATAGCGACTGTCAGACATAGCTAGACGTTCTGAGATATACTTTTTGGCGCCATCCAGATCCGTAACAGACGCTGCCCAGGGCAAGTAAGTTTCCAGGCTCTCCCTGCTCAACTCTACAGCTTCCAGTAGTACACTCGCCTGTTTTATGTTTAGCGGAGTGAGATTTAAATGCGGTGAGATGTCGTAATCCATGAATTCCTTCCAGGTAATACACTATCCTGCTTTTTAAGTTTTGGGCATCGCTAAAAGCGCCTTCCCATCACATTGATGATACTGCAAACCAGCTCGATTATAAAAGGCAGTTTGGTGAAAAATGGGGACATTATTCAGTCATTGCTAAGTATATGAACTCAAATTACTGTATGATGTGTTCTTTGACGATAAAAAGGAGTGTTTGTGACTCCTATATAAAATGATGCTGATTGCGAACTGTCCGTTAGCTAAAGCCATTCAGCATTTGATCACAAACTACTGGCGTGGGTCTGTGGTTATCATCAACGGCTACAAATGTAAAGCTGCCAGAGATAGCAAGATGCTTATCGTCTTTATGCATGGTTTCAAGATATATGTGAACTTCTACCTTCAAGCTGGTATTACCAACATGGGCGACTTTTGCCACAAGTTCAGCGAATGTACCAGCGGGAATAGCTTCTTTAAAATCTACCCGGTCGGATGAAATGGTCACCAAGGGCTTGCGGCAAAAACGTGTTGCAGCAATAAAGGCCACCTCATCCATCCAGGCTAATGCGTCACCACCAAACAAAGTATTGTGATGGTTAGTGCGACCTGGAAACACCGTCTTAGTTACAGAGGTTTGCGAGTCTTTAATTCGTTGAGCTATTACTGCGTCTTTATCTGTTTGTGTCATTCTTTACTGCTTTTCGTTGCGAGTTTATCAATCATTAGAAGTTCAGGATCTAAGCGCTCATTAAACCAATTAAAACGCCAGTCCAAATGTGGTCCGGTTACCCTGCCGGTTGCACCTATATCGGCAATATGGTCGCCAAGTTCTACCAGCTGCCCTTCTTCTACATGTAACTTGTTCAGATGAATATAGGTAGAGGTAATACCATATCCGTGGTCCAGGATCAGGGTACCGCCGCTGTAATAGAGATCTGGATTAGCAAAAACAACTTTGCCTGATACAGGGGCCAATACCGGCGTGCCGGTTTTATTGGCAATGTCCAATCCAAAATGGGGCCTTCTTGGCTTACCGTTAAAATAGCGCTGGCTACCGTAAACACCCGATATTCTGCCCTTAGCTGGTCTATACACAGGGTCATCAAAGTACGGTAGCGTACTGAGTTTACTTCTGGCAGCGCTAACCTGTGCGCCTTCTTTGCGGATCCGCGCGAGGACTTCTTTTGGCGGCGACACATACTTTTTCTCTACGCCAGTAATACGGTCAATATCGTACTCTCGGGACGTGATCAGTAATGACTTGGTGTGTGTTTTGCCATCTTTATCAACCCAACTGAGAGTGTGCTCCACGTCTGCATCCCGGCCAAAGCCAAATACGAACTTACCGTCAGGAGAGATAGCCAGCTCTTTATCGTTGAGGTGCGCTGATTGCACACCTGCCAACTTGCCAACTACCATGCCACCCTGGGTCAGAGAGCCTTTAAGCTCAACTGCATTACTCGCGCCCATGCCAACAAACAAACCAGCCAGCATGATGCCCACTTTTTTTGCTTTACTCAGCCAATCAGGCATAAGCAATTGCTCCTTTTCCTACCCCTTCAAATGCCTTCACTTTCACTTTGCGCTCTGGATATTGAGCTTTAATCTCCCCTGCAAGGTACTCAGCGATACACTCAACAGTACTATCACAGGGGATCAAGTCACACCGTGCTTTGCAGATTGCCAATTCGAAATACCCCTGAGAAGCCGTATAAGCAAAGGCATAGTCATTATCGTTTGCGTTGATATATTGCAGCGCACCTGCGTCGATCAGGTCCTCTTCACTGCCCAGGTAGATGTCCTGCCAGCGCTCAGCCCATTCCTTTTGTAAACGAGGCATACTGATATCATCTAAATAAATACCAAGATCGGAACGATGCCCGTGGATAATACGCTGGCAATTTCCGTCATGTTTTTTCAGGCCATGACTGTAGTGATAGTAAAAACTGCGACTAGGCTCCGGACGAAGTTCAATTTCGACGTCCTTTACGTTATCAGGCATGTTAGGCAAGATTTGTTGCTTCAAAAACGCAATCACAGTGTCTTCGTTGATAACGTCACCCTCGACGATACAAACAGCTTCGTCAGGTGCACTCATAGCGAGGTGATGACCGCCAAATTCACCGTCAAACCTCACTCTGCCGTCTTGCGACGACAAATTGCAATCCAGTTGACTTGGAATTGCCAGCTTATGATCAATTGTGTCATCGATAATGGCCTTGATCTGTTTCTTTACCTTGGCAAAGTCCAGCACCATAGACTCTTCATTTAACTGGCCATGCAATGTCATATCAACAATCCAGCTCTCGCCGACGGCGCCGCGTTTACTACACAAGTAAGAAAAATCAATTACCGTCAAAGCATCTACAAAAAGGATCATAAACTTCCGTTAACATTAAAAACGACTGAGTCAATTATAAAGATTTTTAACACAAAAATCGCCCTGAAAGGTCGAGAAACAAAGAAATTATCAATATGAGATGTCTATTTGAATGGTTTTCATTCATTAACCTCAACCCTGCCAGTTTGATGCGCTTTAAAAACGCTATTATTCTGTGAATATACGCATATAGGATAATAGCGGTACTAGAGTGACGAAGCTCAGCAGTGGTAATTGATAAAGAATTCGGCGCCAAATGGTTAAAGTGCTTAAAGAGCAAGCAAATTTTAACTGTTCAGAGTTGTTTGGCGTACAAGTGTAAGCTAAAGTAGCGGCAATTTAAGACTAAGATTGAAGATTATGGAACCAAAAAATAGCTATACAAAAGAAGAACTGATCCTCTGTGCTGAAGGCAAAATGTTTGGCGAGAACAACTGTCGCCTGCCAATCGATAATATGCTCATGATGGATCGGATCATCGAGATTAATGAGGATGGCGGTGAATTCGGTAAAGGCCAAATCGTTGCAGAGCTGGATATTAACCCTGATCTGTGGTTCTTTGACTGTCACTTCCGTGGCGACCCGGTCATGCCAGGCTGTCTGGGTCTGGATGCGATGTGGCAAATCGTCGGTTTCTTCCTGGGTTGGTCAGGCGGTCCGGGCCTTGGTCGAGCACTGGGTGTGGGTGAAGTTAAATTCACAGGCCAGATCTTGCCAACCGCTAAGAAAGTAACTTACCGTGTAGACATGAAACGTGTTATTAAGCGTAAGCTGTTTATGGGTCTGGCGGACGGCACAGTAGAAGTTGACGGCCGGGTTATTTACGAAGCAAAAGACTTGAAAGTTGGCTTGTTCCAAGACACTAGCGCCTTCTAAGTACCTAAGTGCCTATAAAAACAAAGCCCCTTTAAAGGGGCTTTCGACATTGCTTAGTCATTAGATATTTATAGGAATTTAGGTTTTGTACATGTTGCGGTTATCTATGGCCTCTCGCCATCCCCCCAACCATTCTGATCTGTGCTCTACTTGCTGATATGGACATAAATCTTTGGACCGGCCCGCTAAACCTGCTTTGAATCCCTGGGCATGTGCTCTTTCTAAACGGTCTCTTTTCTGTCTCTTCATAGGTAAATTCCTCACCTTCATATTTTTCAAGTTGCTTTCGTCGTTACGACATCCACATTTAATAAATAGTTAATAAATTCGTAAATATCAATCCGCACGAAACACGACAATGTCCTCTGTACAATTTGATTCAGTGCTTCGCCGCAGGCTGACTGGCAGCCGATAGCTCGAATTCCACTTAACTACTAACATTTTTACTATTGCATATGGTTAAACAACGGCCGACTGTGAATGCACTTTTTTGCCAGACACACGTCGACTAATTCAGGATTGGCCAAACCTTCAAAAACAATAAATCATATATCGTTTTGACATGCAACAGGCTGGCGATGAGTGAGGATAATGAAAATGAAAGAAAAGAGATATAAATACAACAAATCCTTTTTCTTTAGCTATTTTATCTTTTTTACTCTTTTTTGAGGCTTATTTATTAAAATTTAAGCGTAAAAAAACATTCATTAATTTGTAATAAAAAAGGCCGCAGGAATGCGGCCTTAGATCAATGCGTTAAGCACTTTACTGAATTTTCTCAAGACCACCCATGTATGGTCTTAACACGTCTGGCACCACAATAGAACCATCTGCTTGTTGATAGTTTTCTAATATTGCGACCAAAGTGCGGCCAATTGCCAATCCGGATCCGTTTAGCGTATGTAGTAATTCTGGCTTCTTCTCACCTGCACGACGAAAACGTGCCTGCATACGACGAGCCTGGAAATCCTGCATATTTGAACAAGAAGAGATTTCCCGATAAGTGTTTTGTGCAGGCAGCCAAACCTCCAGATCATAGGTTTTAGCGGCACCAAAGCCCATATCACCTGTACACAGGACCACTTTACGATAAGGTAGCTCCAGCGCCTGCAAAATGCCCTCTGCGTGACCAGTAAGCTCTTCCAGCGCAGCCATTGAGTCTTCTGGCTTCACCAGCTGAACCAATTCTACCTTGTCAAACTGATGCTGACGAATAAGACCACGGGTATCACGGCCATAGCTGCCTGCTTCACTTCTGAAACAAGGCGTGTAAGCAGTCATGCGAACAGGTAAGTCTTTTTCATCGAAGATTTCATCTCGAGCACAGTTAGTCAAAGGTACTTCAGCAGTAGGAATAAGGCTGTAGCCGTCTTGGTCTTCACTCAGTGCCTCAGTGTGGAACAAGTCTTCTGCAAACTTAGGCAGCTGACCGGTACCAAAAAGGCTTGCTTTGTTAACCAGGTAAGGCACACACATTTCCGTGTAACCATTTTTATCTGTGTGCGTATCCAGCATAAATTGTGATAACGCGCGGTTCAGACGAGCAATACCGCCACGCATCACGGTAAAGCGTGAGCCACTTAACTTAACACCGGTTTCGAAATCCAAGCCCTTGCCCAGCGCTTCACCCAGGTCAACGTGGTCTTTTACTTCAAAGTCGAATGTTTTAGGCTCGCCCCATTTACTGATTTCAACATTTTCGCTTTCATCAGCACCCACAGGCACATCTTCGGCCGGCAGATTAGGTAAAGTTGCTGCAATATCTTGCAACTGAGCCAGCACTTCATCCTGCTCAGTTTTTGCCGCGCTGAGCTGATCGCCCAGATCTGCAACTGCATCAAGTAGCGGCTGAACATCTTCCCCTTTTGCTTTGGCCTGGCCTATCGCCTTGGAACGGCTGTTACGCTCACTTTGCAGCTCCTGAGTTTTGGTCTGCAGTGTTTTTCGTTTTTCTTCCAGCGCATTAATAGCTGCCACATCAAGTTCAAAGCCACGTTTTTTCAAACGCTCTGCTGCTTCCTCAATGTCCTGGCGTAAATACTTTGCATCTAACATAGTTTGTTCTTTTAACCTTTTTGCATGACTAAGCACAGGCCTATCCAGGCCATGAAAATACACATCACGACATTCAACACTATATTCAGTACCATTTTCACAACCTGGCCTTGCTGGAGTAACAGCAAAGAATCCATTGAAAAGGTAGAGAATGTCGTTAAAGCACCCAAGAAGCCAATTCCGACCAGACTTTTAGCCGGCGATACTTCAATGATCTGCTTATCAATTAATCCGTAGAGAATGCCCATCAACAGTGAACCCAGAATATTAACGGTCAACGTGCCAAAAGGGAATCCCTTACCCAAGAGTTTTAGGGTGAGATCGCTAATAAAAAAGCGCAAGCAAGCGCCAAAGGCACCGCCCGAGGCAATCATTAAGTAGGTTTTAAGTGGATCCATCAGAAGTCATCTTCATCTTTATAGCGCTGCTGTGGACTTTGCTGGTTTTGGGCACGCAAGTAACGGAGCTTTTCCGAAATTTGTTTCTCAAGCCCTCTGTCACTGGGGTCATAGTATCGACGTTGCTGAATCTCCCTGGGGAAATAGCATTCACCCGCAGCAAATGCACCGGGTTCGTTGTGCGCATAGCGATACTCTTCTCCATAGCCAAGCTCCTTCATAAGCTTGGTGGGTGCATTACGTAAATGCTCGGGCACAGGATAATCCGGGTCACTCGCTGCATCTTGTTGCGCCTGATTAAATGCCATATAAACCGCATTGCTTTTTGCAGCACTGGCCAGATAAATCGTTGCCTGCGCAATGGCTCGCTCGCCTTCGCTGGGCCCCACTCTGTGATAAATATCCCAGGCGTTGAGCGCCACCTGCATGGCACGAGGATCGGCATTGCCAATATCTTCAGTGGCTATAGCCAGCAATCTCCTGGCAACGTACAAAGGATCTCCTCCTCCAGCCAGAATCCGACAATACCAGTAAAGCGCAGCATCCGGATCACTACCGCGCACGGATTTATGAAACGCAGAGATCAAGTCATAATAGATGTCGCCACCCTTGTCGTATTTTGCAAGGTGCGAGGGCAAAACCTGCCTTAGCACAGCTTCATCAATCACTATTTGCCCTTCACCATTGGCACCCAGATCAGTGGCCTGTTCGAGCAGGTTTAATGCTTTTCTGGCGTCACCGTCTGCGGCGTGTGACAATGCGTCTATCACAGTATCATCCAGGGTGATTTGCTGGCGGCTGAGCTCATTATCTAGGGACAGTGCCTGGCGTAATACCAAGCCAAGCTCATCCAGGCTCAATGGTTTAAGGGTATAAACTCTGGCCCGGGATAAAATCGCATTATTCAATGCAAATGACGGATTCTCTGTGGTCGCACCGATAAAGATAAAGGTACCGTCCTCAATGTGCGGCAAGAATGCATCTTGTTGCGACTTGTTGAAGCGATGCACCTCGTCGACAAAGAGTATCGTGCGCATCCCGCCCTGAGCCAGGCGGTTTTTTGCTTCAAGGACTTGCTCACGAATTTCTTTCACGCCGGCAGTCACCGCAGATAGCTTACATAGTTGTGCCTTGGCGTGGTGGGCAATGATTTCAGCGAGCGTGGTTTTGCCCACACCGGGTGGTCCCCATAAGATCAGGCTATGACACCGCCCCTGAGAAATCGCTCTGCGCAGCGGGCTGTCAGGCGCCAGAATGTGGCTTTGACCAATATAACCATTCAGGTCCGTTGGGCGCATTCGCGCCGCCAAAGGCCGAACGTCTGGCGCAAAATCAAATCCCAGATTAGTCACTTTGAGTCTGGTCGTCGACGACCACCCCTTCTGGGATCACAAACTTAAACTGCCCGGCATCTATTGGTACATTAATTTGCGCATCACTGAACTTAAAGCTAGAGATCTGGCCAGATGAATCTGTCACGTTAAGTTGGCCTATCTTAAGACTGTTGTCTGCAAACAAAACATCCAGACGCTCCACCTGGGCACCCGTTTGAACGGGCTCGATGCGATACCCGCCTGAAATCTCCGACACACTGTATTTTTGCCACTGTTTGGGGTCTTGTGTTGTTAGCAACACAAAAGGCGTGGTATCAATCAGACCAAGCGTATTGAGTATGGTAGCCTGCTCTGCAAAGCTGTCGAAGTAGACTGTTCTTAACCCATCAGAGACCAGCAGCGTTTCATCAGGTTCATCCTGCTGCCAACGTATTTTTGCTGGATATTGCAAGGCGATTTCACCTTTACCTGACTGGATCAGGTGACCATCCTGATCGATAACGCTTTGCTCAAACTTTGCCCGGAAGCTCTCAAGTGCCTTTAGCTTTTGTTTTAACGACTGCGCCGCGACGCTGACGGTCTGGGCGTCGCTCGTTTGTGCTGCACTTGCAACAGGGATGACCCCAATAACACTCAGGGCCAGAATAAGTGGTTTTAACTTCATTAATTCGCTCCACCTTTAGGTACCAGAACTTCTCTGGCACCATTGTGTCCTGGCGCACTAACGACGCCGGACATTTCCATTTGTTCGACCAGACGAGCTGCGCGGTTGTAGCCTACACGTAACTTACGTTGAACACTCGAGACTGATACCTTGCCTGTTTCAATCACAAATCCCACCGCTTCGTCGTATAGCGGATCCGATTCTTCATCTTCACCTTCGCTTGTCTCGCCTGGCAGTAAAATATCTTCTGTGGCCTCACCACACAAGATGTCGTCGATATAGTTAGGTTTACCACGTGCTTTCCAGTCGCTCACAACCGCATGCACTTCATGGTCGTCTACAAACGCGCCATGTACGCGGATTGGTACACTGGTACCAGGTGGCAGATACAGCATATCACCCATACCCAGCAGGTTTTCAGCGCCTTGCTGATCCAAAATTGTACGTGAGTCTATTTTACTCGATACCTGGAATGCCATCCGCGTTGGGATATTGGCTTTGATCAAACCAGTGATCACATCGACAGAAGGTCGCTGGGTTGCCAGTACCAGATGAATACCCGCTGCACGAGCCTTTTGAGCGATCCGGGCTATTAACTCTTCCACCTTTTTGCCCACAATCATCATCATGTCAGCAAATTCGTCAATCACCACCACAATACTCGGCAGCTTATCGAGTTCCTGGGGCTCATCCGCCATGCCATCGGTATCTTTAAACAGCGGATCCATAATGGGGTGTCCGGCTTCTTTGGCATCCAATATTTTTTGGTTATAGCCTTTGAGATTACGCACTCCCAGTGCCGACATCAGCTTATAACGACGCTCCATTTCACCCACACACCAGCGCAACGCATTGGCAGCTTCTTTCATGTCGGTGACCACCTCACATAACAGGTGGGGAATGCCTTCATACACCGACAATTCGAGCATTTTCGGGTCAATCATGATCATGCGCACATCTTCTGGTGGCGACTTGTATAGCAAGCTTAATATCATGACATTAACGCCCACTGACTTACCTGAACCGGTTGTACCTGCCACCAGCAGGTGCGGCATTTTGGCCAAATCGGCCACCACAGGCTGACCTGCAATGTCTTTACCCAGTACCATAGTCAGTGGCGAGGGATTTTGCTCGAATTTAGGCGCGTTTATAACCTCAGAAAGACGTACTATTTCACGGTTTTTATTAGGTAGCTCCAAGCCCACATAAGTCTTACCCGGGATCACTTCGACGACTCGAACGCTAACCGCAGACAACGAACGTGCCAAATCTTTTGCCAGACCCGTAATTTTCGCTACTTTTATCCCGGGTGCCAGGTCCAGCTCAAAACGAGTAACAACAGGGCCAGGATAAACCCCCATGACCTTGGCCTGAATATTGAAATCCAGTAATTTTGCCTCTACCAGACGAGATACGGCTTCCAATTCCTCTTCGGATATCGGGTTCTTCGCCTTATCGGGTCTGTCCAGCAGATCAAGCGAGGGCAACGGATCTTTCGGCGGCTCAGCTTCTAATAAAGCCTCAAACTGCTCTTTAGCACTTGGCGGCGGCTGATAACCAGAAGTCGGCTTTTCCTTGGGCTTCAATGGTCTGGCTGGCGAAACGACCTTGGTCTCTACAGGCGCAGGTGTGTCGTCTAGCGCATTAAGTGCAGCGACTGTATCAAATGCTTCGTCGTCTACTGCTGAAAAATTAATTTCCTGCTCAAGAATATCATCGAGTTCATCAAACACACTTGGTGCTACAGCGATGTCGTCTCCAGAGCGTTTATCTGTTTCCGGCACCCTGTCCGGAACTGGCTCTTCTGTGACTGGCTCGGCTTTGGGGCCGAATAATCTGTCTTTAAGCTTCTTCGGTTTAGTTTCTTCTGATTCTGGCTGCTCTGCTTCAGTCGACGTATCCAACTCATTTTCTGCATATACATCAACATTGAGTCCATTATCAGGCCCGGCCTCTCTATCCATGGTGTTTATCAGGGCAGATTCTGGCCTCGGTGCCTCACTATCTAAATTTACATTGTCTGGTGTAGGTGTTGTAACAGGCGTGTGTTCTGCACGATGTTTAATCTTTGCAAAACACCACTTACAAAATGCCACTACCTTTTCGCCAATGTAGTCAACGCACTCAACCCAGGAGACACCCGTGAGTAAGGTTAAACCGGCAAAGAAAAAACACAGTAATAAGATGGTGGTACCGGTAAAGTTGAACGCAGGCATCATGGCACTGGCGACCACGTCCCCCACTACCCCACCGGAAGAAAAGTTATAAATATCGTCAAAGTTGATACTGCAGATAGCGCTGGCAGAGGTGATAAACAAGGTACCGCCAATGAGCCTTAATCCCAACGTGGTGTAATCGAGCTGCAATAATTTGTGTGGTTTTTTAAATAACAGGTAGCCGAATAACTGAATAAAAGCCGGCACCAGAAAGGCCAACCAACCAAAACTGAGCAGCAGAATATCGGCAACCCAGGCACCGGCAGCGCCAGTGATGTTATTGACCTTAATAAATTCGCCCGTTTGCGTCCAGGCGGGATCGGCCGGATCAAAGCTGAAGAGTGCGCACAGCGTAAAAATTGCCGCCGCCGTACTGATGATCAGGCCAGTCTCCAGCAGGCGCTGAATACCATTTAAGCGCATTGTGTAATACCTAAATACTGTTTAGTTAATTCTAACATGACTTTTTGCACACCTTAGCAAGAATTTCCTTAGGGTGCACAAGGTTTTATCACTTCACCTTGCTCCCCTTTGACTTCTTCCATAACAACATAAGTACGGCTTTCGCTAATACTAGGCAGTTTCAATAGTATTTCACCCAGAACACCTCGGTATTCAGACATATCTGTTACCCGGGTTTTTAACAGATAATCAAAGTTACCGGATACCAGATGACATTCAATAATCTCGTCATGTTGCTTTACCGCTTGATTGAACCGGTCGAATACGTCAGGCGAATTTTTATTGACTGTCACTTCTACAAAGACCAACAAACCCTGACCCAGTTTGACCGGGTCCACAACCGCCTTGTAGCCTTTTATATAACCTTCACGTTCAAGCTTTTTGACCCGCTCCAGGCAAGGTGTTGCGCTTAGCCCAATCCTTCTGGCCAATTCTACATTAGAAATTCGTCCGTCTTTTTGCAGTTCAACTAAAATCTTTCTATCGGTTCTATCTAACTGAGTATGCATGATCAGTTTTTTATCCTGAATATTTACTTAATGCAGTGTTAATGACTATCAAGTATATCAAAAAAGGTAGGACATACTAGCAAACCATATCTATAATGGTCGAAAATTTTTACCCCGTTCTTAATTGAGGCGAATTGTTATGATTATTGGTGTACCTAAAGAAATAAAAAACCACGAGTACCGTGTTGGTATGGTTCCAGCAAGTGTTCGTGAACTGATTAATCACGGCCACCAGGTAATAGTAGAAACAAATGCTGGTATCGGTATCGGTTTCACTGACGAAGACTACATTCAGGTAGGCGCTGAGATCCGTGATACGGCAGCGCAGGTATTTGAAGAAGCAGACATGATCGTGAAAGTAAAAGAGCCTCAGGCTGTTGAGCGTGCGATGCTTCGTGAAGATCAAATCCTGTTCACTTACCTGCACCTTGCACCTGACCTGCCTCAGACAGAAGACCTGGTTAAGAGCGGCGCAATCTGTATTGCATATGAAACAGTGACTGACGCACGTGGCGGTCTACCTCTGCTTGCGCCTATGTCAGAAGTGGCTGGCCGTATGTCTATTCAGGCTGGTGCTCAGGCGCTTGAAAAGTCTCGCGAAGGTCGTGGCATGCTGCTAGGCGGCGTACCAGGCGTAGAACCTGCTAAAGTGGTTGTTATCGGTGGCGGTATGGTTGGCCGTAACGCTGCACAAATGGCGGTCGGTCTGGGTGCTGACGTTACTATCCTTGATCGTAACATCGATGTACTTCGCAGCCTGAACGCTCAGTTCGGCAGCCAGGCAAAAGTGATCTACTCAACTGCTGATGCACTTGAGAAGCACGTACTGGAAGCAGACCTGGTTATCGGTGGTGTACTTATCCCGGGTGCCGCTGCACCTAAGCTGGTTACTGCGGATCACATCAAAGCGATGAAGCCAGGTGCTGCCATTGTTGACGTTGCTATCGACCAGGGTGGTTGTATTGCCACTTCTAAAGCAACTACACACGCAGAGCCAACTTACATTGTTGACGACGTAGTTCACTACTGTGTTGCTAACATGCCAGGTGCTGTGCCACGTACTTCTACATTCGCACTGAACAATGCGACTCTGCCTTACATCATCAAGCTTGCAAACCTGGGTTACAAAGAAGCCTTGCTTGCTGATCAGCACTTCCTGAATGGTCTGAATGTAATGAAAGGTCAGATCACGTGTAAAGAAGTGGCTGAGGGTTTCAACATGGAATATGTTGACGCACGTGCAGCGCTTGCTAACGTGTAATAGAGACGTATAACGTTTAAAAAGCCTCGCTCTAGCGGGGCTTTTTGCTTTTTACAGCGCCCTGAAACAGAGAGTTGCCTGCACCACAGATTATTGACTATCTTTTTATAATAGTCAGTCGTACAGGTAGTGTTGCATGGCCATTTCCCTTACACAGCAAGAAAAACTCATTTTAAAAACGGTCAATATTCCTCCGCGCCCTCAGGCACTGTTGCAGTTTTCAGAAGAAGCGAAACTTCCCGAGCCCAACATCACCAAAATTTCTGAAATTTTACAAGGCGATGTGGCGATCAGTGCGGCCATTTTGCAAGTAGTGAACTCTGCCGCCTTTCGGCGCTCTCGCGAGATCGACTCCATCGAACAAGCCGTTATGATGCTGGGTCTGAAACGGCTTATTCCCCTGGTGAAAGCCGTCGCTTTAAAGTCATCCGTTGACTTGCCACCAGCGCTCAGTGACTTTTGGGAAACCCAGTCAGAGATAGGACAACATGCTTCATTAATCTGCAACCGACTAAACCGCTCCGCACTGGCCAATCATGCCTACATGCTCGGTTTGTTTCACGGTGTTGGCATTCCAATTTTATGTCAGCACTTTGATGACTATCAGAGTGTATTAGACAAAGCGCAAACCGATGGCTGGACCGAAGCAAGTCAGTTTGAATTCGAACAATATCATACCAGCCATGGCACCATAGGTGCGTTACTGGCGCAGCAATGGCGACTGCCAAAGATAGTCATTAATGTGATTTATTATCAACACGATGTCGATGGCATTCTCACTTCGGGAGAGCTGGATAGTCTTGGCAACGACTTGCTGTCTATTTTAAAGATTGCGCGTCACAAAACGTATTTGTCTACCAACCCCGTAAGCGAACAAAACCCTGAGTGGCAAGTGATCAAAGATGATGTGATGGATTATCTGGAAATATCCGATGAAGAGCTGGATGAACTCTGGGGTGAATAGTCACGCTCCAGCCAAAAAGGCAGGAGCGCAACTATTGACAAAATAATGGACGGTTATTCTGAGAACGTCACTTCCGTATCCTGACTCACAGAAACTGATTGCGTCGAGTACAATGCAAATGTCGTATCTACTGACTCAGGGTCATCAAGATGTCCCAGACACGAATACGCTATCTGATAGTCCCCTGCGGGTACAAAGCCTATCTCGAACTGACCCTCCTGATTGAGTACTGCCGTTGCCATAGGTCCGTTACCCTCTTCCTGCACATCTCCAAGCTCGCCTTCAGTCTGGGTATACAGATAGATAACCTGCTTAAACCCACCTATTGTCGGTGCCAGAGTAGAATTATCGGCGATACAGGCTGTTTGCAGATCAGCCGTTACGGCGCCTGAAATATCAAATACCAGCGCCTGATTTTCAAGCCTGACGGCGGTTGGCTTCAGGTAGACCGTGCTACTGTTACCTGTTTTGACCAGCGCTTTACCCAAGTCAAACTCCAGGACATAGTCATTTTCCCCCTGGTTAACCAGCACAGAATTGACTTGGATTTCACCCTCACCATCATTGCCTTTGCGCTTTACAACCAGTGCGGCCCGACTTTCATCTTCATACACAACATGAGAGTGCATCTCGCTAACTTCGCCCTCAACACCATTGACGACAGTGACACGCATCCATTCATAGTCACCGGCGTCAATTTCCTTATCAGCGATCAGCTCGAATGTGCTGCTACCCTGATAAGCCAGTAAGTTCACTTTTTGTGGATTACCTGATTCATCCAGCGTTTCAAAACGTGTCGTCGTACCGCCAGAGCTTTGCAGAACAACCTCTTTAAATACTAAGTTTACTGCAGCCACATTGTTAACGGCCGCATCCGACACCCCCAAAGTAAACCTGGCTTTTTGTTCCGACTGCACATCCGTTTGAGTGCCAGAGCCGCTATTGCTATCGCTACCACCGCAGGCAACCAAAAATGTTGAAGCCAAAGCCAGACCACATACTTTGCGTAACATATCCAAACCCCTTTATTGCCATATTCACAACTTAATGTAATCAACTTGTGATGAACGTAACTTTAATAGTCCGGTCCTGTTTTGAAGTCAAAGCCCATCATTGGATTTAAATACCTAAATAATTGAAAGTTTCCGTCAATGATTTACCTTTATAGAGGGAAGCAGTTAGGAGATATGCCTGTGAAGTTCAAATTTAAGGTAATTGCCGTTTCAGCCTCAGTGCTCTTTCTGGCCTTGTTACTACTATCACTTAAACAGTATTTTTTGCTGAAAGATAATTTACAACAACAAGTCAATGATAGTGTGGGAGAAATCATTCAGGGGATCAGCAATACGGTGACCTCGCAAATGCAGGGTGCCATTGATTTGGCAGTTCTGACCACCGGCCTGGTAGAGCAAAGCGACACGCTACAAGATGCTCTGCCACTGATTTCACAGCCAAAGCTGAAAGAGACCTTTTTACTGATAGGCTATGGCGAAGACGCAACCGGCAACTATGTAGCCAGTGATCCGGGTTGGGATCCAGGCCCTACCTGGGATCCGCGGGTGCGACCCTGGTTTGCCGGCGCAAAACAAGCAAACCAGCTGATAGTCACAGCCCCATACGCCGATTCGGTCACCAAAGAAATTGTGGTATCCGTGGGTACGCCTGTCGAAAAAGGGGGACGTTTCCATGGCGCTATCTTTTTTGACGTCAGTCTGGCCAAGCTCGGTAACATGATCAATTCTTTCGAATTATTCGACTCAGGCTTTGCCTTTATGGTCAGTAAAGATGGCACTATTATCTCTCACCCCAATACAGAGCTTAATGGCCAACAAGCTAGCGAGTTTTTGGGCCGTACTCAGGTATCACAAATAGTGCAGGAAGTTGAAATGAACAACCGCACCTATCTGGTCACCTTTAAAGATGTGGAAGGGCTGGACTGGTACGTTGGTGTGGCACTTGAGAAAGACAAAGTATTTAGTGCAGTTGATACCATGGCACAAGACGCCATTTTATTCTCATTTATCGCCGTGATAGCCGCTGTAGTCGTACTTTCTTTGGTCATAAACTTGCTACTAAAACCGCTTGAAGACATCAATGTCGCCATGGCGAATATTGCGCAAGGTCACGCAGACCTGACCGTGCGTTTACAGGCTTCTAATGAGCCAGAATTCGCCTCACTGGCAGAGAATTTCAATCGCTTTACCTCTCGTCTGCAAAATCTGATTGCGGATATACAACAACTTGGCCACGAAGTACTAGAAGATGCCCGCCAGACTTCAACAGGTGCAAACCAGGCAACTATGGCTATCGAAGAGCAGCTTAATGCGCTGAATACGCTGGCCACCGCGACAGGTAATATGTCAAATACAGAGCAGCAAGTAGCGGATACCGCTCAACAGGCTGCAGATGCCATACAGAACACCGACAACCTTGCCAGTAACGGCGAAACCATAGTCGCTGAGTCCACTGATGCCATCACCGAGCTGTCTGTACAGATAAAACGTGCGGTCGATGTGGTAGCCGAGCTGGAAGTCTCTTCGTCGGGCATTGAACAGATCTTGTCTGTGATCAATGGCATTGCCGAACAAACCAACCTACTGGCGCTCAATGCTGCGATAGAAGCAGCCCGAGCTGGTGAGTCGGGTCGCGGGTTTGCCGTTGTTGCCGATGAGGTCAGGACCCTGGCACAACGCACTCAGGAAGCCACTACAGAAATCAAAGCCATGATTGACCAATTACAAAGCGGCGCACAAAGCGCCGTTGGGGTGATGAATCAGAGCCAGAGTATTGTGGAAAAGTCGGTCAATAAAGCCAATGACACCCGTGAAGCCCTTGAGTCGATCCGCCAGTCTATAGCAAGCATTGTTGATTTAAACGTCAGCATTGCGGATATGATCAGTGAACAAAAGCATGTGGTAGAAGAGGTGAATAATAACGCCTCGCAAATTCGCAACTTGTCAGACACTGTCTTTGATGAAGCCAAAGCCGTTGATCACACCATGCAGTCTCAGGTAGAGAAAATTGCCAAGCAGGAAAACATGTTAGAACAATTCAGAGTCTAATTCTGAAACAGCATAATACTAGCGAGTGCGGTTAAAACTCGCTAGTATATGGATATAAAGACAGTATCAATATCATTTTGGCATATGCATAGCGACCTAAAAGAGACTTTCGAGCAATATTTCCAGATTGCCGAATCAAACCAAATCAATCTGTACCCGGTAGATGCCAACATGGTACCAAAGAGCCAGGCACAGCTTGAAGCTGCCATTCCGCCTCTGTTCAGGCTGGCAAATGAAATCAATGAGCTGGATTTAAATGCGCTAAGACCATTGCGCAACCTTGGCGATGTGGCAAGCGACCTGGCCGCCTATCTGCAGGCCCAGTCACGAAAAATCGACTTAATCATGAGCCATATCCTGGCCACGGAACAACCCGAAGACGAATTGCTGAGGTGCGACAGTTACGGTGGTGGCGGCATTACGGCAACGCTTGAGCAGGACTATGACATTGGCCAGAACTTCAGGACCAAGGTATTTCTGCAACACGAAGCCAGCGCCATCTTTTGTTATGCGCAGGTCATAGACAAAGAAGCTGTGGACTCGGGCTTTCGCTATACCCTGGCTTTTACCCAGATCCGCGATAATGATCAAGAGCTACTGGTCCGTGCCAGTTTACATGCTCAAACCCGGCAGCTAAAAAAACGTCAGTCGCCTGACGAAAACGAACAAAATAGCTGACAGCCAAGCTGTCAGTGCTAAACTAGTCGTCTACTAATTTTGATTGATAACACCATGAGTTTTACACTTTTACCCGAGTGGGCTCCGCAAGATGCGGTGATGCTCACCTGGCCACATCCCGATACCGACTGGGCGGATATTTTACCCCAGGTTGAACCCGTTTATATCGCTTTGTGTCAGCAGATCTCTCAAGTTGAGAAAGTGGTTATTGTGGCACACAGTACTGAGCTAAAAGCACACATTAACCGTAAACTTATCGCCGCAGACGTCGACATAACGCAAATTGTGTTCGTGGATGCGCCCTGCAATGACACCTGGGCCCGCGATCATGGTCCACTCACCACGCGTGACACATCGGGTCAGCTGTCTGTGAAAGACTTCACCTTTAATGGCTGGGGTAATAAGTTTGCCGCCGAGCTGGATAATCAGATTAACGCGCAGCTTCAGGCTCAAGTCGCCAACCCTGCAAACCACTATGAGCGCATCGAGCTGGTACTTGAAGGCGGCGGTATTGAAATTGACGAAGCAGGTACCCTGTTAACCACCTCTGAGTGTTTGCTCAATCCAAACCGTAATCCGCACCTGAGCAAAACCGAGCTTGAACAGGAGTTAAGTAACACACTGGGCGCAAAACAGTTCCTGTGGGTCGACCATGGTTTTTTAGCAGGTGACGATACCGACAGCCATATTGATACGCTGGTGCGCTTTGCCCCCAATGATACTTTGGTGTATGTCAGCTGTGATGACCCGCAGGATGAGCATTATGCGGCCCTGAGCGCCATGGAAACACAACTTAAGTCGTTCCGCACACCCCAGGGTCAGCCATACAACCTGGTTGCTCTACCCTGGCCCAAAGCGGTCTTTAACGATGAAGGCGACCGTTTACCTGCCACCTATGCAAATTATCTGATCATCAATGACACCGTTTTGATGCCGCTATATGGCGATGACAAAGATGCCCAAGCGCTGACTCAATTGCAAAGCGCTCACCCGGAACGTACCGTGATTGGCATTGACTGCCTGCCTATTATTCATCAGTTTGGCAGCCTGCACTGTATTACAATGCAGCTACCCGCCGGATTTTTAAAACAGGACTAAATTTTAATGAGTAACAACACGTTAAAAGTCGCACTGGTTCAGCACAGCAATAGTGCTGATTTACAAAACAACCTGGATAAGTCCATTGCCGGGATCCGTGATGCCGCAGCTCAGGGTGCAAAACTCGTGGTATTACAGGAGCTGCATCGCAGCCTGTATTTTTGCCAAACCGAAGATACCGATTTGTTTGACCTGGCAGAAACCATTCCAGGCCCAAGTACAGACCTATTTTGCCAGCTTGCCAAAGAGCTGAACCTAGTGATCGTTGCCTCGCTTTTTGAAAAGCGCGCAACCGGCTTGTATCACAACACGGCGGTAGTATTCGAAGCCGACGGCAGCATTGCCGGTAAATATCGTAAAATGCACATTCCTGACGATCCGGGTTTTTATGAAAAGTTCTACTTTACACCAGGCGACATGGGCTTTACCCCAATTCAAACCTCAGTCGGTAAACTGGGTGTGCTGGTATGCTGGGATCAATGGTTCCCCGAAGGCGCACGCTTAATGGCGATGGCCGGTGCTGACATGTTAATCTACCCCACCGCCATTGGCTGGGATCCGCGCGATGATAAGGACGAGCAAATTCGTCAGCGCGACGCCTGGATGATCGCACAGCGCGCCCACGCCGTATCTAATGGTCTGCCAGTGTTGAGTGTCAACCGTGTTGGTCACGAAACCGACCCCAGCGCCCAAAGCGAAGGGATCGAGTTCTGGGGTAACTCCTTTGTCGCCGGACCTCAGGGTGAACTGCTGGCACACGCCAGTGAGACTGAAGAGCAACTATTGGTCGTTGAGCTGGACCAGAGCCGCAGTGAATCGGTACGACGCATCTGGCCTTACCTAAGAGATCGTCGCATCGACCATTATCAGGATCTTTGCAAAATCTACCGGGATTAAAGCATCCCTCTTACGGCCTGAGCACATTATCAGGCCGTTGTTTTATCATCGCGAAAGCGAATCGATTAAAACTACGTGCAAATTAGAACTACGTGCAATAAAAACAACATGCAGTAACAGGAGTATATGAATGGCAACAGCGCAGTGGAACCAACTTCCCTGGGTCAAATCACAAAAGGATAAAATCCATTGGGGCCAGCTGGTCGGTAGCAGTATGTCCATTGCCATCAGTGAAGGCGTCAGACAACATGATGCATTAGTTGTGGTCGTAACCCCTGACACACCAAGCGCGCTGCGACTTGAAACTGAGCTGGGTTACTTGCTGGGCGAAGACAAAGTCCATGTGTTTCCGGACTGGGAAACCTTACCTTACGATCACTTTTCGCCGCACCAGGACATAATCTCACAGCGTCTTGCCAGCCTGAACTCTTTACGCCATCAACATCAGGGCGTATTACTGCTGCCCGTGTCGACCTTAATGTTGCGCACCGCACCGCCAGAGTTTATTTACGGCAACGCCCTGCAATTTAAAGTCGGTGACTCGCTGGATGCACAAAAGCTGAAAGAAACATTGACGCAGGCCGGTTATCGCAATGTACAACAGGTGATGGAACATGGTGAATTTGCTGTGCGCGGTTCTATCATAGATTTGTTCCCCATGGGCAGTACCACGCCATTCAGACTCGACTTTTTTGATGATGAGCTCGACAGCATTCGGCTGTTTGATATTGAAACCCAGCGCTCCAGTGAGCAGATCAAGTCAATAGACCTGTTACCGGCCCATGAATTCCCCACCAATGACGAAGACATAGAACGTTTTCGGATTGCTTATCGTGAAACCTTTGGTGCGAGCAGCGAACAGGACTCCATTTACATGCAGGTTACCCGGGGCAACTGGCCGGCGGGTATCGAATATTATTTGCCGTTGTTTTATGAGCAAGTTGCGACGATTTTTGACTATCTGCCCGAGCAAGCAGTGTTTATGCATCAGGGTGATATTGAGCAAGCCGCCTCGGAGTTCTGGCTGGATGTTAACAAACGCTATGAAAGCCGTCGGGTTGACCCACTACGCCCTCTGCTGGAGCCGGCGCGCTTGTATCAAAATGTCGAAACCCTGTTTGAAGGCTTTGCACGTTACCCCAGAATTCGCCTGTGTGAAGCAAGCTTAGGCACTAAGGCGGGCCATACTAACCTCGGTGCCAGTTTAGTGACCGATGTACGTGTCGACCATAAACAGAGCGACCCATACAAGCCTCTGCTTGATTACATTACCTCTCAGAAGAAGAACAAAGGCCGTGTGCTGTTCAGTGTTGAGTCGGATGGTCGTCGTGAATCCCTGATGACCTTGCTCAAGCCAAGTGGCCTGAAACTCAAAGAGTTCGACAGCTTTAGCGACTTTGTTGGTGCACGTAACGATGTGGGCCTGATCGTCAGTCCGCTGGAGCGTTCGGTGCTGCTTGATGGTACCAAACCTCTGAGCATACTGACGGAACAAGAGCTGCTGGGTATTAAGGTGTCGCAGCGCCGCCGTCGCAAGCATAAATACGATCAGGGTCAGGATGCACTTATTCGCAACCTGGCCGAACTTAAAGAAGGCCAGCCAATTGTGCACCTGGACCATGGTGTTGGGCGTTACCTTGGCCTGCAAACCATTGACGCAGCGGGAGTGGCCACTGAATTTGTAACCATCATCTATGCCAACGACGCCAAATTATATGTGCCCGTATCGGCGCTGCACATGCTGAGTCGTTACTCCGGCGGTGAAGAAGCTTCAGCCCCGTTGCATAAGCTCGGCTCGGATGTATGGGAGAAAGCCAAGCGCCGTGCGGCCGAAAAGGTCCGTGACGTTGCCGCTGAGCTTTTGGACATTTACGCAAAGCGTCAGAGTAAGCCTGGACACTTATTCAAACTCGACGGTCAGGCTTATCGCGAATTCAGCGACACCTTCCCGTTTGAAGAAACCGACGACCAACGCAACGCCATTGATGCCGTACTGGGTGATATGCAAACCCCGCTGGCAATGGACCGGCTGGTATGTGGTGACGTTGGCTTTGGTAAAACCGAAGTGGCAATGCGCGCCGCATTTGTGGCCATTAACGACAACAAACAAGTGGCCGTGCTGGTACCCACCACCTTGCTGGCGCAGCAACACTATGAAAACTTCCGCGACCGTTTTGCGTCTTTACCTGTTGAGGTGGGCGTATTGTCTCGCTTTAACAGCACCAAAGAACAAAAAGACACTCTTGATAAGCTCGAAAATGGCCAACTCGATATTGTGATAGGTACGCACAAGCTGCTGCAACAGAGCATCAAGTATAAAGACTTAGGCCTGCTGATTGTCGACGAAGAGCACCGCTTTGGAGTAAGGCAAAAAGAGAAAATCAAACAGCTGCGTGCGGATGTAGATATACTCACGCTCACCGCAACGCCTATTCCCAGAACCCTGAATATGGCCATGAGTGGCATGCGCGACTTGTCTATCATTGCCACGCCACCAGCAAAACGCCTGGCGGTTAAAACCTTTGTGCAGGAGCGCAATGATGAGGTTATTCGCGAAGCGATTCTGCGGGAAATTAAACGCGGTGGTCAGGTGTACTTCCTGCACAACAATGTAGAGACCATAGATAAAACCGCGGCTGACATTGCCGCATTGGTGCCCGAAGCCAGCATTGCCATTGCTCACGGCCAGATGCGTGAAAAAGAGCTTGAGCAACTGATGAGTGACTTTTATCACCAGAAACACAATGTGCTGGTGTGTACCACCATCATCGAAACCGGGATTGATATCCCGTCAGCCAACACCATCATCATGGACCGCGCAGACAAGCTGGGCCTGGCGCAGATGCACCAGTTACGTGGCCGGGTTGGTCGTAGCCACCATCAGGCCTATGCTTACCTGCTAACCCGTAACAGCCAGACGCTCACCAAAGATGCGGTGAAACGCCTGCAGGCCATTGAGTCGCTCGAAGATCTTGGCGCCGGCTTTGCTCTGGCCACCCATGACTTAGAGATCCGGGGCGCGGGTGAACTACTGGGTGATGAGCAAAGTGGTCAGATCCAGACGGTGGGCTTTACTCTGTATATGGAAATGCTGGAACAGGCCGTTCAGGCACTCAAAGAGGGCAAAGAGCCGACACTTGAAAACCTGTTACAACAACAAAGCGATGTAGACCTGAAGATCCCCGCCCTGCTGCCTGATGACTATATCCATGACGTCAATATGCGCCTGAGCATGTACAAGCGCATTGCCAGCGCCAATAATGAAGAGGCACTGGACGAGCTAAAGGTTGAGCTGATCGACCGCTTTGGCCTGTTGCCGGATGCAGCGAAAAACCTCTTTAGTATCCAACTTTTGAAATCAAAAGCGGCTAAACTGGGGATCACCAAAGTAGAAGCCAACCAAAAAGGCGGCTACTTTGAATTCAGTGCCAGTACCACGGTTAACCCGACATTCATCATTGCTCTGATACAAAGCAATCCGGCTGTGTACCGCATGGAAGGTGCCAGTAAGTTACGCTTTAATATCGAAGAGAAAAATGGTCAGGAACGCTTAAAACTGGTAAATGCAATGATAGACGACTTTCAGAAAAAGGCGGTGGCATGATAAGGACAGCCCTTTCAATGGCGATACTAAGCACAGCGCTGCTGGCCTCTGTGCCGGCCAGTGCAAAACGCTGGTATGAAGTTGAGCTGATCGCCTTTGCCCAGCAAAAAAACGATCAGCTCAATGAGGACTTTACGATTGAAAACCCTGAGCTGGATTTAAACCGGACTCTGGACTTGCTGACAAAGGGCTATAACGGCGCAGGCCAGCAGGCTTGTCTGAATGGTGACAGCCGTTTTGACCCTCGCACGGTAACCAGTCGCTTTGTGCAGCAGGAAGCCTCTTGGCACTGCGCCGATGGCATAGATTATATGGAAAAATATCAGCAGCTGCCGTTGACGCCCTATGCCGAGCCACAGGAACATAAACAAAGCATCTACTTGCTAAGCGAAGAGCAACTTAAATTCGACAGCGTGCTCAATCAGCTAAAAAAGAAAGGACTTGAACCCATTCTGCACACCGGCTGGCGCTTTCCCGACCAAAGTAAAAAGCGCGCGCCGAACATACTCGTTTATGGCGGACAAAAGTTCGAGCAGCCCGCCAGCTATGTGGCTCGCTTAGATACGCCCGATAATGGCTTTATCAGCCTGCTGGGTGAGCCCAAAGAGCGTGCACTAAGAGAGCAAGACCCTGCGCTATGGCAACTACAGGGCTGGATGAAAATCCATATACGGCATTACTTATACGTCACCAGTAACTTTGACTATCATTATAAAAGTGATGAAGGCGACTTAGAAAGCGCCAGAATGTCTCAGTTTACTCGGGTATACAGCGGTGACATCCATTATTTAGATCATCCCAAAATGGGGATTATCTTCCAAATCAGAAAATACAGACACTGACGGAAACTACTATGAAAAAAATTTTAACTCTGACTCTGTTCCTCGGCCTGGCCGCCTGCTCCAAAGTAAGTATGGAAAACTACGACAAAATCGAAGTGGGTATGGACAAAACTGAACTAGAACAACTCTTAGGCTCAGCAGATCAGTGTGAAGAAAAAACCCTGCACACCAACTGCACCTGGGGCAACGACAGCAAACATATTAAAGTAACGCTGGTGTCGGATAAGGTTACGCTGTACAGCAAAAAAGGGCTGGAGTAAGCGCTGCTCGTTTGCTAATGCACATTTGAGATACCCGGCTGCATAGCCGGGTATTTTTATTTTTGGGATGGGTTGTTTAGCATGGCTTTCAACGTGTTCAGATTGTCCTCAAATGCTTGCGTGATCGGGTGATCCTCACCCAAGGTCTTTTTACTACCAACAAATGCTTCCTCTAATAACGACAATGCCTCTTTATACTTACCCTGTGATGTATAGAGGTAAGCCAGATTATTTTTCGACTTCAGTGTATCCGGGTGTTCCGGGCCCAACACGCGCTCTCTGACAGCCAGCGTTTCTTCGTACAAAGGCAAGGCTTGGCCATACTTCCCCATTGATTCATACAAGCTCGCCAGATTATTTTTCGAAGTGAGCGTATCCGGATGCTCAAGTCCGAAAACACGCTCTCTGACTGCCAATGTCTCTTCGTATAAGGGCTGTGCTTGCTCATAATCCCCCATCGATTCAAACAGGCTCGCCAGATTATTTTTCGAAGTGAGCGTATCCGGATGCTCAAGTCCGAAAACACGCGCTCTGACTACCAGAGTCTCTTCGTATAGGGGCTGGGCTTGGTCATAATCTCCCATTGATTCAGACAGCCCCGCTAAATTGTTTTTCAATCTCAGCGTACTCGGGTGCTCCGGACCCAACACCCGCTCACTGACGATCAGTGTCTCTTCGTATAAGGGCAGGGCTTGGCCATAATCCCCCATTGATTTAAACAGGGTCGCTAGATTATTTTTCGACCCTAGTGTATCCGGATGCTCCGGGCCCAATACGCGCTTGCTAACTGCCAAAGTCTCTTCATACAAGGGCAAGGCTTGGTCATAACGCCCCATTGATTCATACAGACACGCCAGATTGTTCTTCAAACTCAACGCATCCAGGTGCTCCGGGCCAAGTACCCGCTCGCTGACTGCTAGCGTCTCTTCGTATAAAGGTAAAGCTTGCTCATAGCTGCCCATTGATTTATACAGATACGCCAGATTATTTTTTGAACTCAGTGTATGCGGGTGCTCCAGGCCTAACACGCGCTCGCTGACTGCAAGAGTATCTTTATACAAAGACAAAGCATTTCTATAATTACCCTGAGATTCGAGTAAGCAGCCCAAAGTAGCCTGAACTTTGCATTGTTGTACTTCTGGCAGCGCTTTCTCATTGAGTAAGGCGCTTAAATGTGTCAGCCAGGGGGCGGACTCTATCCAGTGACCCGTCATTTCAGGGGTAACAAAATCATCAAACGCGGTTGCAAAGTCTGCAAACCGCTTGTGATTTAGCCGGACCTTTTCCTTTACCATATAGGCTATGGCCGGATGCAGAAAAAACACATTGCCATCACGCTCCAACCACCCTTGCTTAGCTAGTGAAATAAAGGGCTTATTACGTGTTACGTTAAACCACTGGCGTAACCAGTCTCCCTTGTATTGTTCACTGGGCAGGACTGCCAGGATACGCAGTATGTCCAGCTCATCCGCAGCAACATCACTAAAATCGAACAGTCGGGACAGGTGCTGATGTATCTGAAACTGACGCCTGTCCGCAAACTCAGTGCCGCTGTGCAATGCTTCAATTGGCTCATCGCTTAGCCCGGATAAATCAAACTCACTCTTACCTACCTCGGCTTCTAGTTCGTCCAGCTCTATGCCCTCACTGGCAGCAACCTTAGCCCACAGGGTAAACAGCAGTGTATGGCGGCCGCAATATTCCACAATCCGGCCAATCTGAATGCGCTCATCATCTAACTCACCCTGATCATAATGATAGATAAACAGATCAATGCATTCATCATAAGACAACGGCTTAACCGGAATGATTGCTTCAAAGCCTGTTGGCTTGTGACGTGAGGTTGCAACTATGTGCCACTTGGTTCTACGCAGCGCACTCAGAATCGCGTGATTGTCTTGCTGGTTATCCAGGTTGTCGATAAACAACACCGAAGGTGAGGTACTCTGGTTAAACCGGTTTACCAGCTGGCTGAGCCACTGCGCACCGTCGGACACATCAACATTAAAATAGCTGGCTACCGCACTCTTTAACTCCTGCTCCAGACCGCTTTGCGCGTTCAACCAGACCAAATCGTGAAAATGTTCACTTTGCAGGCAACGATGGACTACCTCACGGCAGATGTAGGTTTTCCCTATACCACCCAGCCCGCTCAGCAATATCTGCGTACTGCGATTATGCTCAAAAAGGCTTGTGATAATTTGCTCGACTATGGCTTCACGACCTACCAGAGCGTCAAACTTCTCCGGCAGGTTTAACCTTTTTTTGCCGGTGTATCTCCGCCGGTATGTATTGTGGAGTTAATATAAGTGGCTCCGGAGCCTGTACTGTTAACCTGAGTATCTATATCCCCGGAGTTAGCAATGTTAGATTTACCGGACTGGTTAATTGCCCGCTCACCATGGGACACTTGCGCGGCTTGGCCAGATAACAAGCTTTGCAACATTTCATCCTGCGCCAGGCGCTGACAATACGCACCCTTAGTTTCACCATCAATATAACTGAGCTCGTTAACCCGTGCGGCGATTTTGTCTGAAGTTTTCGCTTCAAACAGCCATTCATAAGCGCTGCCTTCGGCCGCTTTTTTCAAAAACTGAGAGGTGACTTGAGCATAGGTTTTTACGATATCAAATGCAAAATTGCCAACCAGGGCGGCCGTGATCACAGAGCCTACTTCCATCTTTTTTCCTTGCTGATTTAGAGCGTTAGTACTACAAGAGTACCAGCAAAACTCAGCATAATTCAATGTGAACGTTTTTTCGCACCACAAGACTAAGAGGAATCAGATTAAACTGACCTGATCCGTATACAAAGCAACGGGCAATTGGCTCGTGTGCAGCTCAAAAACGCATAGTCGCCCGCAACTTATTTGCTTAAATCCACACCCCAGCAATAAACGCTGACAGCCGGTGTTTTCCTCTGAAACCTTGCCAACAACCCGGGAAACCTCGCAATCAGGCACCAGTTTATCCAAAGCATTCAAAGCCGCTCTGAGTGCCTCAGAGGCCAGACCCTGACGCCAAAATCGGGGAGCGAGCTCAATTCCAAGATGAATGTGCTTTGTATTGACGTCGTAATCGTACAACCCGAGCGTACCTATGAGTTCTCCTTCGTATTGTATCGCAAAACGCCCGCCTCGCCCTTCGTAGAGCTCTTCAAGATCAGCCTGCAACATCGCCCTGACTTCTGGCTGGGTCAGCTTATCGCCATAATCATTGTATTGGCTTACCAAGGGGTCGTTTAGCAGCGCTGCCAGCGCTGGTACATCACGATAATTCACGGGCCTTAGCAGTAATCTGGGGGTTTTAATTTGCATCGGGTTCCATCATCCAAAAGCTTTTAATAAAGCCCTCTCTTTTTCGCTAAATTAGTATAAACTATCGGGCCTTAAGTAACAGCCGTCAGGAGTCGTTAAGATGAGCGAAGAGTATATTGTCATTCCCCCCACCACTAAAGTATGGTGCCCGGAAAAAGGCGAAGGCTGGACACTGACCGGGATAACCGGTATTGAAGAAAACACCTCAGTAATGTTCAGTGGCGTCCGCTACACCATCCCCGCAAAGACCATTGTCGAAGAACTGCTGCCAAATTATCAGGCAAGAGAGAAAGAGCAAGGGTGAGCTCATCAGCTCACCCGCACAATATTAACTAAGAAAGATACGCCGCTACATACCGAATATCTTCATTCTGTATAACTGGTAATTCTCATTAATCTGATTTCCAACCCTTCGTATACAACGCGACGATTTTCTTTCAGTATGTCCAGGCAGAAAGTGGCTGTGATGTGATTTTCGCCCGATAAAATGCGTGCATAAAGCCCTGTAGGTAACGCCTCTGGGCTTGGCCCTTCTCCCGCTTCTTCAACACCATATATATTGCCATCCGCTGTATCCGATATCCTTAAACTCGGAGGGTGTCCGTTCCAAACCGATAATGTACCAGATACATTTTTACACGGGTTTGCTGCTACCGATGTAGATTGACAGAGCGCACACATAAGTGCCAGAAGGTAGAATTTTTTATGCATTAATGTGCTAGGCATAAAATCGCACTTTGATCTTCCTGAAGAACCATATGCAAACGTAGCTAAACAGAAACACGACCGCGCTATAGGCCGCTGCAAGATAAGGCGTTAACAAGTAGCCAACCACATTTCTGCCGCCATCGGCAACTCGCATCTTTCTCGCTTTTATTTCCTCTTCAGTCCAGGTTGACTCTTCAATAAGACTGATTGAACCATCGCTATCTCTGTCTAATTGTACAACTATTAAATCCAGCTGATAATTTAAATTGTATAAAGGTACAGCTATAACCAGATACATTAATACAACACAAAGGAGGTATTTGGTCAGTACTTGCAATGGTTTTAGCCTCACTCCTTTAAAAAACAGAATAAATAACGGCATTACTAAAAAGAGTACGCCGCCAATTTTTATCAATAAAGTAGCACTCTCAATACTCATGCTAATCATAATAAACCTATAGCCAATTCCCTTTCTCTGAATATACTAATTCGCCATTTTGATTGGTGATTTGAAACATACCATCAGTTAAGAGTGTGTAGACTAGCTGCTTCCCTTCAAATTCATACCCGACAAATCTGCATTCAGAACCTGGGATAAGACAGTTTTTGTGTAATGTTTTACCGCCGAGCCGCAATTTCTCGCCTTTGAGATTATGTATTAAGTTTAATACAACGTTGTCACACATAACATCGGTCTCTTCACATAACCTTGTTACTGTTGCTTCATACTTAGCCGTAACCAAAGTTTCAGCATACGACGCCGATGATATTGATAAAAAAATTAACGCTAAAGGAACCTTCATAGCTTATCGTACCTCGTGAGCCATAATTTCTTCCTCAAGCTCATGCCTATCGCGCTCTTTGCAAGATAACTCTACCAGTTTCACAGTAGGGATTCCGAGCTTGACGATCATCTTTTGTATTTCCCTTGGCATATAAATGTGATTGCCTCTTGAGATATTGCAGTAGTTGAGCTTTGCAAATTTTTGCAAATAGGCATCATCTTCATTTGAAGGGAGCCTGAGAACAACCGCAGCACCAGGGTTTATACAGCACCCTATATACTTATCGGCATATTCGAAGTTAAAATAAACAAGCTGATACCCTAACACACGCGTTTCTTTTTCAGGAAAGTGGAAATTAAGATATTCAAACCTTCCTTGTGGCTCTGGTGAGAAAACGCCCGATTTAACCATCTGGTTAACAACCTCTCGCCCCTGTACCAGACTTTCCTCAAGATACGTTGGCTCTATTGTTAAAGAAGCCTCGATACTGATTTCTCTTTGGCTGTATGACTGAGCGGACCAGAGGGCAAAACTAATAAGCATCGTAAGCTTCATCAGAGCAACAAAGCGCTTAAAGCAAGATCGTAAATATTTCATTCCTTTTCACTCATATCCTAAACTATTGCCCGTTCGTAGCGCTTTTATAATCTGGCCCGATAAAATCCCACTCAGCAACCGGTACTTTTACCAGCATTACCGACTCCTGGCCAAAACGGCGGGCATATAAAGACGCCAGCATCTTGGCCTTTTCAACGCCCTGCTCGTCCACTATCACGGTCACCACTTTAGAGCGCTCTGGTTTACCTTTGTAATAACCAACCGAATCAACAACATTAAAACCGTCAAACGTCTTTACTATCTCATCGTTTTGAAACGCCTGCCATTGCTCCAGAGAAACACCACCGCCACCTGGCAATGACAGGCCAAAGAACAGCCTGAGCCGATAAACTTCATCTGCATAGGAAGGGAATGTGCCAAAAAGAATGACTATTAAGATAAAAAAGGAACAAAGCACTTTCATCATTATTCACGCCGTTGATTGTAGATTCTTATTCGGTAAATGTATG
The DNA here is from genome assembly GCF_056161105.1 of Pseudoalteromonas sp. AWH4_217. Taxonomy (NCBI): domain Bacteria; kingdom Pseudomonadati; phylum Pseudomonadota; class Gammaproteobacteria; order Alteromonadales; family Pseudoalteromonadaceae; genus Pseudoalteromonas; species Pseudoalteromonas sp. AWH4_217. Next base: position 313,003 of record NZ_JBSWYM010000003.1, read on the forward strand.
AGATAGATTTTCCAGAGTCCTAATTTGAGAACTATATCTACCACGCAAGAGGCTTATCTTCATTTTTCCAGAACAACCAGCGTCGGCACTCTGTGTGCCCGCCAGTACCTATTTCATATTCTTTTCGCTTGCCCGTATCCAACTCAATAATAGAGATATACCCGGCACAGGTAGAACAGACTAGCTTAGATTCGTCTGATGATATATCAATGTCACCAATATTAGCACCGATGTAATGCTGCCAATGTAGTTCACCGTTTTCACTAAACGCCCTCAAGTAGCCATAAGCATCGCCAATTATAAATTCATTGTGCCTGTGAACGCCTGCGTATACTCTTGCTCCATCTTGGAGAACAGGCGTGTCTTCATTATCTTCGTATGGTTCAGTTTTAAAATCGGGCAAATGGCTAGTTGAGAAACCAATCGTAATGCCATTGTAGAAGTGACAAGAGTTCAACGCGATCATGTCAGAGTGTTTACTAAAAATTGCATAATGCGCGTATTCACTGAGATTTCCAATATCACCAATGAGGTTGTAATTTGCATCCAAAATTCTATGCGTACTGTATTGCTCACCTATCGCAATAAACCTCCCATCTGGAGAAATAGCTCCATGCGCCATGCTCAAGTCCACGGTCAACTCACGTTCTGGTAGCTCTGTTTGCATCCATTCAAAATGACGGACTAAGTCTTCTTTTGTTGGTAACAAACGAATATTCTCATTATGACTTAAAACAAAAATTCCTTGCGAGCTTACAAATAACACCTTATTACCGTCTGGAAACGGAATCAACTGTGAAGGCCTTGGTGGCGTTTCAAACGCTTTAACATCAAACTGTGGTGGTACACTTTCAAGACCCGTTGGGTAGGAGAAAAATGACACTTCCCGTCCCAGCCAACCTTCGGTCACCGAAACACCATTATCCTTGCAGTAGGCGAAAAGCTTTTTATTCGGACTCCTACCGAAATAACGGATACCGTCTATGGGTTTAACGGACAAGTCATCGATTTCTACCACATACCCTTCTTCATAAAAGGCACCAATTCTGGCGACAACCCGTTCGTCATCGAGGATGGCAACAACAGGAATACTTTGCCCATTTGATTCCAGCTCGGGGATCATCGGGCTATGAGCCAAAGGCCAATTTTCTCTTAGCTTAGTTATATCACCGTTTGTATTTGCTTCCCTTATTTCTTTCAGCAAATAGGAAACTAACTTTTCCCGTCCGTTGTCCTCAGGTACTGAACCTGCCTCTTCCCAGCCATACTTCAACCCTTTTTCCACATACAGATTTACCTTTTTAGCAAAATCCAGTGTTTTTACTTTCCACTCTTTTTGGGCACTTTTCTTAGTTCTAAATATATTTATCATTTCGAGTCAATTTCGATTTTGTACCTAGTTCTTATTATCACAACATGAATTACTTTGATGGTGAAGTAATTTCAATCGAGCTTGTCCAGCTTAGAGTCATAACCAATAAACTATTGCCATATCAATGTGCTCTCACCCAACCAACACTTAACACATAGCGGCTACCTTGCGTAACTTTACTCACGGCATGGGCTTCTATGTCGGGTCTGAATAGTTTAACCCTTGCCCAGTTAACAAGGGTATTTTGGCAGATAAATTCTCCACCTTGTTTAGCGTGTTTGAGGATAATATTGAGCCGGTAATGTTTGCCAGAGTCGACCTGATCCACATGTTGTTTAATTTCACTGCCCACCGGGAAGTGGATCAGGTAGCAGTCGAATTTAATGGGCCAGATTGCGCCGCATAACAGCATTTTATCGTAGCCCGAGTCTTGCCTTCCCGCTTCCCAGCGCCATAACTTATTCAACATACCTGCACTCTCTAAACGCCTGCGCAGAGATCGTCTTGTTGAAACTGCGCCTTTAGTCGATTTTAAAATTGTCCATAGTGCGTTGCAGTGTATCACTGTTTAGTTTCATGTCATCAAAGAGTTTTTTCAGTGCCTGAGAGGTTTTAAGTTCTTCATTTGCCGCATCTAATACCGCGGTGGTATTACTGGAGATATCCTGTGCAACCACAGACTGCTGCTGCGCCGCCGTGGCCACTGAGGTAGTCAGTTGCTCTACGTGATTACTGTGATCGCTCACCTGCATAGAAACCTGGCGAGTTTGTTCTACCTCACTCATAATGCTGCTCGCCAGGCCGGTGTTTTCCTTAATGGCATTGACCACATTGCGACTGATGTCATTCAGATTGCTGAGTAATGTAGAGATCTGCTCTGACGACCCCTTACTGTTGTTGGCAAGCCCTCTGACTTCATCGGCAACGACCGCAAAACCCCGGCCATGTTCGCCCGCTCTGGCCGCTTCAATTGCAGCATTCAGGGCAAGCAAGTTGGTTTGATCAGCTACGCTGCGAATAGAGTCCAGTATGGTGTTAATCTCCTCCACCTGCTGCTCCATATTAAGTGCCATTTCGTTTACCTGCTCCATGTTTTGCGATAGCACATTCATGGCATCCAGATTGCGCTGATTGTCTTCCAGCAACTTTTTAGATTCGTCGTTAAGCTGATCACTGGCTGTCAGCGTATCTGAGGCCGCTTTGGCGATGTCTTCACTGGTTGCGGCCATTTGCTCTATCGCCGCGGCAATATTCGTTGCCAAGCTCTGCGTGCGCTGAGCGTCTTCCGTGACATGACTGGCCGCTTTTTCCATCTGATTACCCAGTTTAGTACCTACATTAATAGACTTAGATAACCCAACCAACAGATCTTTAAAGGCATACACCGTATTGTGAATGGACTCCGATATTTTGCCCAGTTCATCACTGGTTTTTAATCTTACATCTAAAGTGAGATCGCCGTTATTCGCCACTTTGGTCAATATGCTGGTCAATTCGTTCAGCTCGTCTCGCAACGACGTAAACAGATGCGTGTTGATCACTATTATGATGAGCATAAAGATCAGAAATAATACAAACAGCCAGATCATTTGATTGACCAGATCCGCTTTATACGCCTCGCTGATTTCTCGTGTATGTGCCCACTGACTGTCGAGTAATGCTTTTACATCCTGAATTTGCCCTGTTGCCTGGGCAAACCACTGGCTGCTATCGGGCAATCGCGAAAAATCGACGTTATCGGCCGTCGAAACCGTCGTGATAACGCTATCCAGTGTTTTTGCACGGCTGTCAGACATGATCCGTTTATACGTATTCAGTACGTCGCCAGACAGCGCAGTCTCTAGCTGCTCTTTCAGAAGTGATAGCTGTAGCTGGTAATAAGCGAGATCCCGCGCCACAGCTTCATTGACCGACTTCCTTGCCAGCACGCCATTCACTTTCCCTCGCAACTGACCTTTTCGCTCCTTGCTCTGTGCCATTAAGAAAGCAATGGATAAATTCGACGCCAACTCGCGGTTAGTTACATAGGCCTGCATGCGCATCGCAGTACTTAACGCAAGCTGATTTACGTGACTGTAATAATTGAAGGCATTCTTACCTTGTTGCTGATCCACCTCGCGACGCAACGCATCTTTTTCCCGTAACAAAGAAAACAAGTTCGGTAGCCACTTTTGTACTTTATCGTCTTCTTTAAACGCCCCGTTGTATAACCCCGCCAGCGCATTAACCGCAGCATCGGCTTTCAATCTTTGTGCAGCAACCGCTTGTCGGGTTTGGGCATTTGGATTACCCAAAAAACCAGCCGTTAAACCCCGCTCCACAGCATGATGATGTGCCACTTTTTCCATCGCATCCAGCAAGCCTATGTAGGCAATGTCATTTTTGGTGGCTTCAATATCCTGCCAATATTGGTAAACCACTTTGCTAAGCAGGATTAAAATGAAAATAAGTAAGGCGGTAGAGCTGATAATGGATAATTGAATAATGGAAAAGCGCTTAAGCAGATTCATGATTTCTCCGGTGATCACTTAATGACGCCAATCTTGTACACCATGACTGGCCATCCTTATTGATACTAAAGATAGTCAAAAATCTGCAAAATCAACAATAACTGTACTGCGACCTTAGGTGGGTGGCCTTAGCGTGGCAGGCACGGGAGCGGCAGGCTTTTGCCTGAGTGTTCTCCTAATCAACCTGTGTCACTCTGGGGTAACGTTCACAAGACAGTTCATGATAAATATCATCCAGATACTTCGCCAGCTCCCCGTCATCAAGCTCAGGCGGGATCACCACATCGTACACGCGTGCTCGGATCCCTGTATCTGAGTCAATAAACAACTGCCATTGTGCTCCAATACGGCTCACAGACATGCGCTTGCCAAATACGTTGAACCTGAGTGTCATGCATGCTCCTTAAAACAAAGTAGGTACGCTCAGACACAGTTTTCATTAATTTAACGAGAAAGTCTATGGGTTAAATAAATTGTTTTTCATAAAAATGAGGGTTGGCGACGGTCACCGTCAGCTTAGTAATATGCGTGAGCAGAACTTGCCTGGTTGTGCCTGAAACAGTCAGTTGAATACATTCGTCCCTGTTCATATCACGACAGAGATCAGCGGCAATGCCCGAGACTTGCTCACCATTTCGCAGACTCAGAGTCACCGGATAGCGAAACATACAAACAATTTCAAAGTAGTCATAATCACTGCAACTGATCATACGCTTACTCTCCTGCTCCAAGTGTGCCCATGACTATCTGGTGCACTGAGTGCTGTCTGAACAAGTTTGACGCCGTAATGACATCTTCAACTGACGCGTCTGGTGATATGTACAACCAAACACTTTCCGTAGAGTTTTCGATGCGCAACTTATCTACTAGTTTACCGAGCTCGCGGATCTCATTCAGAGGGTAACTGACCTTCTCATACATAAAGTATAGATGGCCACTCGCCAGCAATTTTACTTTAATCGCTCTGTCATGGGCACAACCATAGTCGCAATGGTTGATTGCTTTTCCTTTGACAACAGAAAGAGCCTGAGTTGACGCCTGTCGCGGAGTAACGAACAGCAATAGCAAGAATGCCAAACTCAGGCCAGCATAGCTCAGTACAGACAATACTGAGTTATCGCTACGGTGCTGACGACGCACTCGGGTCACGCTTTGGCGCTGTGCTGAAGACCCAGTAAATCAAGCAATGCACTGTGGATCTGTAGTTTGGGTGTGCCTTCGCTGTATGGTGCGACAGCAAGCAATGGAGCTTTTAACCGCTGTTTTAAGGTCTCCAGATTGGCGTCGTATTCCTGCATCTCGGGGTCTACCTGATTGGCCACCCAACCAACACAGTTTAGCCCTGCGGCGGCTATTGCCTGCTCGGTCAAAAATGCATGGTTCAGACAGCCAAGCTTCATACCCACCACCAGGATCACGGGCAATTCTTCTTGCTTAATCCAGTCATACAAAAACTGAGTATCGTTGATCGGCAACGCCCAGCCACCGGCGCCTTCCACCAGCGTATACTCAGCACCTAAGCTGCTTAGCTCATGATACCTTTCACTTAAGGCTTCACAGCTAATAGTCACACCTGCACGCTGGGCAGCGATATGTGGTGCAATGGGCGGTTCAAAGCAAAACGGATTGATCTGCTCGTATTTACCGTGCACTGACGCCGCTTCCATCAGGCTTAGTGCATCTTCATTAACCAGCTGGCCAAAGGCTTCTTCGGCACCTGCCGCCAATGGTTTAAAGCCCACTGCTTTTTTCCCCCGCTGGGCCAATAGTTTTAGCAGCAAAGAAGAGACATGGGTCTTGCCCACTTCGGTGTCTGTGCCAGTGATAAAAAATGCACTCATAATTTAGTCAGCTCCATAAACGCAACCTGATAACTTAACTGGGCACGGCCATTGGTAAGTGGATATCCTGCCAGTAATTTACGATATTGTGTCTTGCCCAGCAAGCCACGACGCTGGCCTTCATGTTGCAACTGGTTAGCACCAATGGCTTTCACAGATTTAAAAGCAGCCTGCGCAGTTGCAAAGGTTTCTTTAAGGCACATCAGCTGGGCATCATCGAGCGCAAACCCAGCCTCTTCGCCATAGGCAAGCAGACTGTCGAAAGACGTAAACCGATTAACATGGCAGTGCGCATCAACATTCTGCCAGGCCTGCTGTATTTCGCACAGTGAACCGTCGGCAACAACACTCAGATAGGCTTTGCCGCCGGGTTTTAATATTCGATTGAGCGCCTTAAACAAAGCCGGATGATCCTGACTCCATTGCATAGCAAAGTTGCTGAAAATGGCATCTACACAGTTATCTGCCAGCGGCAAATTGTCCATATCCGCACAGACTTTAAAAGCATCCTGAGGCCCCTGCTCTAACATACCGGCACTGAGGTCCAGCGCCACCAGCTGAGCGCAGCGTGTACTTAGCGCGTCATAGTGCTGCATAGGACCGGCGCCCAGGTCTAACAAGGTTGTACTGGGTTGGGTGATTTTCCTGAGCAGGATCTCCGCGGCTTGTTGCTGGACATTGGCATGCTGTACATAAACCTGAGACGCGCGAGAAAAACGTGAAGCGACCTGCGCTTTAACAGACGCACTCATATCGCCTCCTTAAGTGCATTAAGTAACGCATTTATATCTTGTGTTGTATGCGCAGCAGTCAACGTCACACGCAGCCGGGCAGCGTTTTGTGGCACAGTGGGTGGGCGAATGGCAGTGAGCCAAATGCCCCGCTCTTTAAGCTGCTGTTGTGCCGCCAGTGCGTTGTCTGCTGAGCCCAGCACAATAGGCTGAATAGCTGTATCTGAGGGCATCACTGCAATGCCTAATTGCGCAGCGGTTTGCGTAAAATAGGCAATGTTATTTTTTAATGCTGCTCTTTGTGAAACGGCATTGCGTAACTGAGCAAACTGGCTGCTTGCGATGTCGGTCAGCATGGGCGACATCGAGGTTGAGTAAATATATTCGCGGCTAAACTGTAATAAATACTGCTGAACCCGTTCACTGCATAACACTGCGGCCCCCTGACAGGCCATGGCTTTGCCAAAGGTGATCACCAAAAGTTCTGGTTTTACGCCACGTTCAATACTGCCCAGCCCGTTGTCGCCTACCACGCCCAGCGCGTGGGCGTCATCGACCATCAGCCAGGCGTTATGGGTTTTTGCAAGCTGAGCAATATCAGCTAAAGGCGCACAGTCGCCGTCCATCGAGAACACGCCTTCCGTCACAATCAGTTTATGTTTTGCTTTAGATTTTTCTAGCCGGGCACGCAAATGCCCCACATCGTTGTGGTTGAATCGGGTCAGCTTGGCCTGACTATGCAGCGCACCATCGAGCAGGCTTGCGTGGTTGAGTTTATCCTGAAACAGCTCTGCCTCGCGCCCAACAGCCGGGTCATTAAATAACGCCTGAAGCACACTGGTATTGGCAGCAAAGCCACTTGCAAACAGCAATGCTTTGTCATAACCAAAGGCTTCACACAGCTGCGATTCAAATGCCGCATGCACTGACTGAAACCCAGTCACCAGTGCGGAGCTGCGACTACCGGGTTGGCCTGTCAGGTTCAGTGTTTGGTCGGCCAGTGCCAGGTAATCGTTACTGGCGAAGTTGAGGTAACGCTTACCATCAACTTCAATTTCACGGGCAGAGACCTTATCAATGCACTGACGATGGCGCAACAAAGAGGCAGCAGCTCTGCTATTCAGAGCCGCATCGATGAACTCAAAGGCCATTTAGTTGGCTTCGTAAAACAGTTCAGAAGTGGCTTTGTCTGCAATGGCAGAATTCAGAGACGCTTCATAGGCTTCGTCTGAATAATCCTGACGCTTCTCCGGTTGCATACCAAGTTTTCTCAACAGATTCATGTCTGCATCGGCTTCCGGGTTTTCTGTGGTTAATAGCTTGTCGCCGTAGAAAATCGAGTTTGCACCGGCAAAGAAACACATCGACTGCATTTGCTCGTTCATGGCAGTACGGCCCGCTGACAAGCGCACATAACTGTAAGGCATCATAATACGTGCAACAGCAATGGTGCGAATAAACTCAAAGTGGTCCAGATCTTCTACGTCTTCAAGTGGCGTACCCGCGACTTTAACCAGCATGTTAATTGGCACACTTTCCGGTTGTTTTGGCAAGTTAGCCAGCTGCATCAGCAGACCATAACGGTCAGAAGCTTGCTCACCCATACCAACAATACCACCGGAACAAACTTTCATACCCGCATCACGCACATGATCGAGTGTATCGAGACGATCCTGATAAGTACGCGTAGTGATGATCTGCTCGTAGTACTCAGGCGATGTATCCAGGTTGTGGTTGTAATAATCTAAGCCTGCTTCTCTGAGTGCGTGGGCTTTATCATTATCAAGCTTGCCGAGCGTCATACAGGTCTCCAGGCCCAGCTCTCTGACTTCACGCACCATTTTCTCGATATAAGGCATGTCGCGATCTTTCGGATCAGACCAGGCAGCGCCCATACAAAAACGCGTTGCACCTTTCTCTTTGGCCACCTTGGCCTGAGCTACCACTTTTTCTACTTCCATCAGGCGTTCACGCTCCAGGTCGGTTTTATAATGACCCGACTGGGGGCAGTACTTGCAGTCTTCAGGACACGCACCGGTTTTTATCGATAAGAGTGTAGAGATCTGTACTTCATTGGGATTAAAGTTTTTTCTGTGGATGCTCGCAGCATGAAACAACAGATCATTGAATGGCATTTCAAATAGTGCTTTAACTTCTTTATGCGTCCAATCGTGACGTACTGTGCCCAATTCCATAATTATTCTCTTCTTTTGACTGACATTTTTTAGTCAGTTGTTATGACGGTGATTGGCTTAGTCTACTTCTTGCTTTACCATTGTCAACACGGACCACTTAAACAAGGTTTACAAGTGAGTAATAATAACACAATTGATTTAGCCTTTGATAAAGCGCATATCTGGCACCCCTACACCTCCATGCTGGATCCCCTGCCCGTTTACCCGGCTAGCCATACCCAGGACAACCGTATCCACCTGGAAACAGGCGAAGAATTAATTGATGGTATGGCATCCTGGTGGAGCGCCATTCATGGCTATAACCACCCCGATATCGTAACTGCAATTACTGAGCAAGCAGGCAAGATGAGCCATGTGATGTTTGGCGGGCTGACCCATGCACCGGCGGTTGAGTTGTGTAAAAAGCTGGTTGCCATGACCCCGGCTCCCCTCAATAAAGTGTTTTTGGCAGACAGTGGCTCGGTTAGCGTTGAAGTGGCGATTAAAATGGCTCTGCAGTACTGGCTAAGCCAGGGCCACACACGCAAAACTAAACTGATGACAGCGCAAAAAGGCTATCATGGCGACACCTTTGCCGCCATGAGTGTGTGCGATCCGGTGAATTCTATGCACAGCATGTACCAGGGCTTTCTGCCGGAGCATATTTTTGTGCCAGCACCCTCCGGGCGCTTCCATGAACAGGCATGTGAAGAAGAGCTTGCACAACTTGAAGCGTCATTTGCAGCCCATCATCAGGAGGTTGCCGCGTTTATCATTGAGCCCATAGTGCAAAATGCCGGCGGGATGAACTTCTATCACCCGGATTACCTGAAAAAGCTCCGCACACTATGCGACCAATATGATGTTTTGCTGATCCTCGATGAGATAGCTACCGGCTTTGGCCGTACCGGAAAACTATTTGCCTGCGAGCACGCCGACATTAGCCCGGATATTCTGTGCCTGGGTAAAGCCCTGACCGGTGGCACCATGACACTGTCGGCAACGCTCACCACAGATGAGATAGCCATTGGGATCAGTCAGGGCGAAGCCAAAGTACTAATGCACGGCCCCACTTTTATGGGTAATCCGTTGGCTTGCGCTGCTGCAAATGCAAGCCTGACCCTGTTGCAAACGAATGCCTGGCAACAACAGGTCCAACGGCTGGCGAATAGTTTAACGTTGCTCGAGCGCTGTAAAAGCCTCGATGCGGTGGAGGATGTCAGAGTGCTGGGGGCTATCGGGGTGGTTGAAGTAAACCGCACCATAGATGTGGCAAAGATACAGCGCTTTTTTATTGAAAAAGGCTTGTGGATCCGCCCGTTTGGCAGGCTGATTTATCTGATGCCTCCGTATATCACACCGGATGAAGATATCGCGCAGCTGGCTGATGGGATTTATGACGCCATCGCACAGAACGCGTACTAGCTTTCCTCAGCACAGCTAAAAAGTGCGACAATAAAAGCAAAATTGGCACTTTTTTTGCCAATTTTGCAATTATTTAAGATATTTCATCGTTTGTACCTGAAATCATTTCATGGCTTTGTTAGACTAGGCGACTTTGATTGTGAATTTCGAAATAGAGTTGAGAATCGAGTAACTATGCAACAAACCGTCAAATTGCAGCCAGCTGAAGCTTATCAGCCACCGCGCTTTACTGTTTATCAACACCGTCAGATTGATAAAATTGAGCAACTTGAAAAACTGCCTGAGCACCTGCGCTTCCAGATGAAGGTGGTTGCAAACGTTTTCCCTTTCCGCGTGAACAACTATGTTATTGATGAACTGATTGACTGGGACAAAGTACCTAACGATCCCGTTTTTCAGCTTACTTTCCCTCAGCGTGGTATGCTGGACGACGAGTCGTACGAAGAAATGGCCGCACTGCTTAAGCGTGAGCACACACCAGAAGAAGTTTTTGAGCTATCGACCAAGTTAAGACAAAAGCTTAATCCGCATCCAGCCGGTCAGATGGATAAAAACGTCCCCACCTTTGACGGTGAGCGCGTTGAAGGTATTCAGCACAAATACAAAGAAACCGTGCTGTTCTTCCCGGCACAGGGCCAGTACTGCCACTCTTACTGTACTTTCTGTTTCCGCTGGGCACAGTTCGTTGGTAAAGCAACCCGCTTTAACAACAACGACGAAGATCTACTACACAGCTATCTGGAAGAGCACACAGAAGTGACCGATCTGCTTATGACAGGCGGTGACCCTATGGTAATGCGCACCGTTAAGCTCCGTAAATACCTGGAAGCGCTGAAAGAGCCGCGCTTTGATCATATTCGTACTATTCGTATTGGTACTAAGTCTCTGACTTTCTGGCCATTCCGTTATGTGACCGATCCGGACGCACAAGACTTGTTAGCCCTGCTTAAAGAGCTGGTCGACGCTGGTAAGCACGTGTCTATTATGGCTCACGTTAATCACAAGCAAGAGCTACGCACTGACATTGCCAAAGAAGCGATTAAATTGCTACGTAAGACTGGTGTACAGATCCGTACTCAGGCGCCTTTGCTTAACCACCTCAACACCGACCCTAAGATGTGGTCTGAGATGTGGAAAGAGCAGACACAAATGGGCATGATCCCCTATTACATGTTCATTGAGCGTGATACTGGTGCTAAGCGGTACTTTGAATTGCCGCTTTACAAGACCTGGGAAATCTTCCGCGATGCCTATAAAGATGTATCGGGTGTGAGCCGCACGGTGCGCGGACCTTCTATGAGTGCAGGCCCGGGTAAAGTTGAAGTCTCTGGTGTAACAGAAATTAACGGCGAGAAAGTGTTTGTATTACGCTTTATTCAAGCCCGTAACCCGGACTGGGTGCAGAGACCTTTCTTTGCAAAATACGATGAAGAAGCGACCTGGCTTGATGGCCTTAAACCGGCATTTGGCGAAGAGAAATTCTTCTGGCAGGACGAATACGAAGCCATGTAAGATTTCTAGCCCTAAAAAAAGCCGACAACTTTGTCGGCTTTTTCGTTTCGGATAGTCGCTTATTGCCACTACCACTCAAACATATAGGCCATTTTACTGATGGTTCTCAGTGCCACACCATGCGTGTTACGTTTGGCATATAAATGCTGCATTGATTTATCTTTCACTTCGCCGACTATCACTTCTTTGACCTGATACCCCATCGCCTGCGCAGCGCTGACATAGGCAACAAACTCCCAGCGCTTGATATTGGTATTGTCGGCAATCACCAGCGGGATCCCCTCAGCCAGTGCATTGATAAAGCGTGCCAGGTTCAGATTATGGTATTCCGGTAGTCTGAACTTTTCAAAATGATATTCGCCCTGCTCATTATGAAAGTAATCATCGGTAGAGCAAATGATGAATTGCGTTTCATCGCCTGCCACCAGCTCGTCTGCCAGTGCGTAAGCGTAATGTGTTTTCCCAGAGCCAGGTAATCCCCGTAATATAAATGCCTGTTTCATCTATTGAACGACTTATATCCAGTTTTTCTTAGTAGTAGACAGATATAATGCCATAAATTTTGCATTTAAGTAATTCATCAGGCAAATGGCACGCAGTTTTTACTCGGTAACCAGCAAACGGCAGCCAACTTCTCGTAATATACAGCTCTGATATGAGCAAATATTAATCGTTACCTTGCCTGCGCGTCCCGAAGAGGATAAAAAAGCCTTAAGAAATTAGCTCAGACCCGCATTTGATGGTTTTTTTATGCGTCTATCGCAGGTAAGATACGACATAGCTGACTGCGCAAAAAGCGTGGTCATGGCAGTGAGTTAAACAACACACGCAACAGACTAATTATAAATAATCATTTTGGAGTAAAGATGAGCCACACAGCGATAACGGAGCTACTAGCAGGCACCGTTGCGGTAGACAGCCAGGTTACTGTAAAAGGCTGGATCCGTACACGACGCGATTCAAAAGCGGGTATTTCATTCCTAGCCGTCCATGACGGTTCTTGTTTCGATCCTATTCAAGCCGTAGTCCCTAATTCGCTTAATAATTATGAAGAAGTGACTCGTCTTACCGCTGGCTGCTCTGTGGCCGTGACCGGTGTTCTGGTGGCCTCTGAAGGTCAGGGCCAGGCTTTTGAAATTCAGGCTAACAAAGTAGAAGTACTGGGCTGGGTTGAGAACCCGGATACCTACCCGATGGCAGCAAAGCGTCACAGCATCGAATATCTGCGTGAGCATGCACACCTGCGTCCACGCACCAACGTTATTGGCGCGGTTACTCGCGTTCGTAACTGTTTGTCGCAAGCAATCCACCGTTTCTTCCACGAAAGAGGCTACATGTGGATCAGCACCCCTATCATCACAGCGAGTGACTGTGAAGGTGCGGGCGAAATGTTCCGTGTTTCTACACTGGATATGCAAAACCTGCCGCGCACAGACAAGGGCGACATTGATTACAGCGAAGACTTTTTTGGTAAAGAAGCTTTCCTGACCGTATCTGGTCAGCTGAACGGCGAAACGTATGCCAGCGCCATGTCAAAAATCTATACGTTTGGCCCAACATTCCGCGCAGAGAACTCGAATACCTCGCGTCACCTGGCGGAATTCTGGATGGTTGAGCCGGAAGTCGCCTTTGCCGATCTGGACGACATTGCGGCCCTTGCCGAAGACATGCTGAAATATGCCTTTAAAGCTGTATTAGAAGAGCGCCGTGACGACATGGAGTTCTTCGCACAACGCATCGAAAAACAGGCAATCACGCGTCTAGAGTCCTTTATCGACAAAGACTTTGCACAAGTTGATTACACCGATGCGATCGAGATCCTGAAAAACTGTGGTAAGAAGTTTGAATTCCCGGTTGACTGGGGCGTCGACTTACAGTCAGAGCACGAGCGTTACCTGGCAGAAGAGCACTTTAATGCGCCGGTTGTTATCAAAAACTACCCGCGTGACATTAAAGCTTTCTACATGCGCCAGAACGAAGACGGCAAAACCGTTGCCGCAATGGACGTTGTTGCACCGGGCATCGGTGAGATCATCGGTGGCTCTCAGCGTGAAGAGCGTCTGGATGTGCTTGACCAGCGCCTGGAAGAAATGGGTTTGGATAAAGAAGACTACAGCTGGTACCGCGACCTGCGTAAATACGGCACAGTGCCGCACTCAGGCTTCGGTCTGGGCTTTGAGCGCCTCGTTGCTTATGTAACAGGTATGGGCAACGTCCGTGACGTTATCGCCTTCCCGCGCACCAAAGGTAGCGCAACTTACTAATCTAATTTAGTTTTAAAAAGCCCCGTTTTGGGGCTTTTTTATGCCTGTTAGACTTATTTATTGCGCTGCAACATAGTTCTGGCACGCACCCAATTCGGTGTACCTGTGCGCATGCCCTTCAGTCATAGGTGCAACCCCATGCAAAGGCCCCCCATTAACCCGCCAGTTTTTTCCTGCAAAGCTCACGACGTCCCCTGTGTGATACACACTCGGGTAAGCTTGCCAGGACTCGGCACAAGGCTGGCATTTAGGTAGCACCTCCCCAATGGCATCCAGGAGCTTATTCTCACCGCGCGCATCCTGATGAAGCTCCCAGATAAAAATGCCCGGATAGCCATTGTCGGCAACAAACTGTGACTTGGTACGCACCAGCTCCGGTGTCTCCCAAAAATGCAGGTAGTTATCCAGCTCATAAAAGCCCGCGTTGTAATCTACGCCAAGTCCGTCAACAAAGGTTTCGACAATGTCTCGCGCCGTATAAGTCATCACAGGGCCACTCACCCCGTCCGGGAAGGACTTATTGTAAAAAGGAATACCTAAGCTGGTTTTGCTCACGTCATACTTAGTGATCATGCTCTGGCTCCATTGGGCAGGATTAACCAAGCCATCGTGAATATAAGACCAGGCAGCATGATGGTTTTTCGGTGAGCCACCCCAGCCGCCGGTATAGTCATAGGCCATGAAGCGTATGTAATCCGCATACTCGTCTAAGTCCGGATGGAAGTTAATCCCCGACCAACCACCGGCCTGAACATCAACACTCACCTCTAGGTCCGCAGGTAAAGCTGCTCTCAAATCTTTTACCAGCTCCAGCAGATAACCACTTTCCACTGGGTTTGGCTGGTTGTATGTACTCCAGTCTTCCCAGTCGACATCAATACCGTCTAATTTGTGTAGCTCAGCATAAGCAACCAGGTTTTTTACCAGGTTGGTCCGGGCCTGCTCATCCATTGACAAAAAGTCGACGCCAGCACCGCCCACTGAGATCATGACGCCTGTGTTGTTAGCATGAGCATGTGCCACAATGTCGTCGATATAGCGATCAGCCTCAAGTGTATTCAGCGTGCCATCGGCATTGGGATAGGCAAATGCCACTATAATATGGGTGAGTTTATCAGTGGCCAGATCCTGAACATCCAGCTGACCGCCCGCCGGGTAATCCCAGGTAGAGTAAAAGCCTTCCACCCTTGGACAGAAAGCATCTTGTGCCCAGGCCGACTGCATTGACAGACCAGATATAGCCACCGCCAAAGTTAGACAGGTTTTCTTAAACATAACGCGCTCCATGTTGTATAAATATTAAACACAACAAATATCACGTTAACAAAAAATTTAAAATTGAAGATTTATAATAGTGTCGCATACCGCCTGTTATGCACACTCTTTTTTATGCCCCAAAATATGGGAGTCGAATATTTATTTACTTTTTGAATAGAAATTAGCAAAAATGTAATCGCGCTCTTTGATACTTTCGTGACAGCTGGCACAGACTTTTTGGATTGCACCGTCTGAGCCCTTACCTGCCAGTATCACTTTCCCTTGCTTATCAAACTGCACGTATTCCCAATCACCATGTGCGGGTGAATAACCTGGCTGGCGCTTAATCATCATAGTGATGGTCAGGGCCTCGTGAGGAGAACCAGACTTCGCAGAAAAGTTTTCCTTCAGCACAATCGTGCCCTCAGAGTATGGCCTAAAATTAGGTACAGGCTCTTCTTCGTCTTCATCCTCATCATAATCCTGATAGAGCCGCAAATACTCCAGATAGTTACTTTCGTATATTCTTGCGTCCTTATTAAGAAATACAACGATAAATTGTTGCCAATGTAACCCAGAGTGTTCAAATCCTGTTACACGTTTCCATTGTGTGCGATACCCATTCAGCTCTGCCCGATACTGCTCTGGGATTTTAAATGGATATACCCCAAATGGATCTGCTGAAACTTGGCTCGAAATAGCGATCAGGCTTCCCGCCATCGATAGCAATACCCGTTTCATACGCTGTGCCTTATTTTAGAGTCAAAGATAAATTTGCTCTTAGCTTCCCCTTATACAATACCTCCACTGACTTTGCCTCTCCGGGTGAAAGCGTTACTTCGACGGGATCGTACTTAGGGATTTGTAGAACAAATGTGGTGGCAGACCCTGCATCTAGTTCGATCGAATAAGTTTTTTGTTTTTTCGTAAAAGGCAAAACCTGATAGGTGTCAGAATTTACATTGGCAATATAGCTGCGCATTTTTGGGTGAATTTTGCACCCAATGCGGGTCAGCGTATTTTCAGACCAATTAGCCGTTACTTTCGTTGTCTGCCCCTGATTCATCAAACCTACATCAAACTTAACGCCTGAGTTCGGGTCGTTGGCGAAGATATTATGCTGAAATTCATCAGAATTCTTAAACGTAATTTCGCCATTCTGACCAACAATAACCACTTTTTTATCGAAGACTTTATTCGCCTGGTCTAGTTCCGCGGCTTTAGGCCCTTCACCTCCTTTTGCATAAAGAATACCGACAAAGGGGGGCTTTTTCACGAAGGATAATTCCCCCGTTAGTGTTGCGGCTTGTGCATCGAAAACCATGCAAAGGCCGAACGTGAGTAGCGTGCGTTTAATCATGGTATTACCTCTATTTTGGCATGCTGGGCCGTTGAACAACAACGGGGTCAGTCAGGGCTGCCATGAAGGCAACCAAATCAGCCTTTTCCTGAATTGATAAATTAAGCGGGACAATCAGCGGACTTACATTTTTAACACCGACAGCGCCCTGGTTGTAGTGCTCTACCACCTCTTCAAGTGTGCCAAGTGAGCCATCGTGCATATAAGGCGCACTCATAATGATGTTTCTCAATCCAGGTGTTTTGAAAGCACCTTTAAACTGTACACTTTTATCAAACTCGAATCGGCCATCATCCTGATTATCAATGCCAATATTGTGAAAACTATCATCTGTAAAGTTTGCACCATCGTGGCATTTTGTGCATCTCCCTTTGCCAACAAACACGTTTAAGCCGCGTATTGCTGACGGTGACATAGCAGATTTATTGCCCGCAATATACTGGTCAAATGCAGAGTTGTCGCTGACAAGTGTTCTTTCAAAAGCTGCGATGGCCTTGCCTACATTTTCGAATGAAACTTCGCCGTATATATGAGCAAACTCATCTCGATAGAATTTGACTTCTTCCAACCGTTTAACCACATCCTTAGGTGTCATCTGCATTTCTAATTCAGAGACTAACGGCCCTAAAGCTTGTTCTTCCAGTGAGCCAGCTCGGCCATCCCAGAAAAAAGTTACTGACCAGGCCAGATTATACAGATGGGGCGCATTTCGGCCTAAGATAGCCCCGCCACTACCAATGCCTTTGGCTAGCCCGTCACTAAACCCAAGCTCCGGATTGTGGCAAGTGGCACATGACTGATTTTGGTGTCTTGAAAGGCGTGTATCAAAGAACAAGATTTTACCAAGGTTTAATTCTCTTTCACTTGGTTCCTCATCATCAGGATATTCGATATCGTCTACATCAGGCGTACCTAAGTTCCCAAAGTCACTCACGGTAGTGGCCATTATCGGCATACTCACCACACAAAATGCTGCAAACGCCATCAACCACGTTACCTTCATTACACCCCCTTTCAACGCCTAAGTTCAGAACATTTTTTGAACTACAGCAAGGATTGACTATATTTTTCGATAATGCAAAAAATAAATCACGTTGACACACCGTTTGTTAAATAAATGCTACCTCACCTTGTGAGGTGATTCTTTCGTGCTAGTTTATTAAGTGAGAACAGATGGATATATCACGCATCGTTCCAAGTATCGCCATACAAATGTTAATTGCTTTTGGTATCATTACTTTTCTTGGTATCTTCAGTAATTTTTTTATCTACCTAAATACAGGTTCTATTGGGCAAAGCTTCACCCAATACTCATCTGTTTCCTTACCGCTGGTGAAAGCAAACTCTGACTTAAGAATGGCCATA
The DNA here is from genome assembly GCF_056161105.1 of Pseudoalteromonas sp. AWH4_217. Taxonomy (NCBI): domain Bacteria; kingdom Pseudomonadati; phylum Pseudomonadota; class Gammaproteobacteria; order Alteromonadales; family Pseudoalteromonadaceae; genus Pseudoalteromonas; species Pseudoalteromonas sp. AWH4_217. The sequence goes on from NZ_JBSWYM010000003.1 coordinate 330,814, forward strand.
CTTGAGACCCAAATATCTTTAAAAGAACAAATCATTACAGGAAACAACCCGCAAGAAAGACGCAACTCCATCTCCGCCAGGCAAGCGGCCTGGGATGACATCAACACACACTTTACCCAGCTGCAACAGCTGGCTCAACAAACTGGCTTTGATAATCGCACTTTGAATACCATTGAACAAAACTTAGATCAATTAAAGACCGAGCAACAGTTGGTGTCTGACATCAGTAATACGGTTGATAACGAACCAGCCGTGAAAATACTTGTAACTCAGGCTATTCCGTTAGCCGAGTCTATGGTCAGACTTTTGTCAGAACTCATAAACGCAGAACTCGAACAGGAACCGGATGAAGAGCGTATAGAGTTGTTCAAGTTGCTGGTAGATTCAAAGATGAGTTTTGCAACAGCAATTTCGGAACTACGCGCATACTTGTTGACGAGAGAGCAAAAGAACATCGATGGCTTTGACCAAGCCTGGTTTGCTAATAGTGATGCCTTTGTTGCCATCTTGGATGATTACGAGGAACTGTTCAGCGATGAGCAAATGACACTATGGGCGTCATATAGTGAAGAGCGGGAGAAAATAGCGCCTCTGACGATCTTAGCCTTTGAAAAACAAGCAAGTCCGGATGCGAATTTCGCCACCAAACATCTGCGGGAAGTTATTTCACCATTGACCAAACAAATCTTTAGTCTACTCAGTGAGTTAAATGTGCATGTTGCGCAAGTTTCTGCTGATGGGATTTCAATGGTGGAAAATTCACTTAGCGATATGTTTATCGTCATCATAATCGCCTCTCTGATCACGGTGATTATAGCCAGCTCAATCAGCCTGCTTTTCAGCAACAAACTCAAACAGCGTGTTCAACTGTTGTTGGAGCGTGCGCAAAATATTTCCGTTGGTAATTTTCAAACCAAAGAAAGTTACTTCTCGATGCGTCACAAAGACGAGCTTAATCAACTGTCAGAAAGCTTCAACCATATGACACTGTCTTTATCTTCGACCATCTCTACGGTAAGAAGACAATCTCGGCAAGTCGGCCACTCTGCGCACCAGGTGGCAGCCATTGCAACTGAAATCAGTTCCGTCGCAAAAAGTGAAAATGACAGTTACAACGAAGTCATGCAGGTTATTGATTGCTTCATGGAATTGCTACACGAGTCTAGTGGTGCAATTGAACAGAGTAAAGGCATTCTTGACCAGGCCAGACTGGAAGCAGATTCAGGTATCGCTGCCGTAAATAGTAACCTGGAGGAAATGAACAGAACCGTTGAAGTTGTTGAAGTGGCCTCTAAAGAAGTCGAGGAATTGCAAGCCGCAAGTGAACAAATCGAAACCGTAACAGACGCGATATCTACGGTCGCAGATCAAACGGCTCTGATCGCACTTAACGCTGCCATAGAGGCAGCTAGGGCGGGTGAACAAGGCAGAGGATTCGCTGTGGTTGCCGATGAAGTCAGGAGTCTAGCAAAACGCACAGCAGCTTCCACCGACGAGATAAGGCAAGTTATCACACAGTTACTCACTAAGGTCACTGATGTTATCAGCTTTATGAGTGACATCATCGATCAGGTCAATGTCAGTAAAACGCGCTCTGAAGAGAGCGGTCAGGCGCTAAAAGCCATGACCAATACCATCGATCGAATAGTATCTGCCAATGAACAAATCGCTGAGCGCTCAAGTCGACAAAGCGATCAGATGGTAGAAATGCAGCTTAAACTCCAGCACTTATTTGCTTCTCTTCAACAAAATGCAGAAAAGGCACAAATGGTCTCTATGATTGGAGGCGACTTATATCAGACCTCAGAGCTTGTGAACAATCTGATGGACGGCTTTTTCTTCGATGAAGACAAAGACACATACATTCAACAACAGCATGAACAAAGGCGCTCTGACCGAGTAGAAGCAAAAATAAAGATGAACATAGATACAGGTGATCAGATCTATTCTACCATCACCAGAGAACTCAGTTGTGTCGGCTGTGGCGTGATTCTAAGTCAGCAATTGAATCAGGAGCTAGACATTAACAGCACGGTTACTCTGACTTTATTCAGGCCTAAGAAAAATTACTCTGAGTACATGCAACAGACTCCACTTGAGCTGGCCGCCAGAGTCATTCGTAAAGAAGATCGTTCAGACGAGCATGCCTACTACGGGTTGGAATTTACCATTAGCAACAGAGAACAAGAGCGAGTACTGAACCAGTTATATGCATTTTTTGATGAATAGTTTGCAAGGTTGAGGTGACAAGAAATGGTAAGGCCGTTTGCAATAAACGGCCTTTGCTATTGGCTTATAGCACTTCTAACAACTCAACATCAAAGATCAGAGTTGAGAATGGTGCGATTGATGCACCTGCACCACGCTCGCCATAAGCAAGGTCATGTGGTACGTATAGACGCCACTTAGAACCAACAGGCATTAGCTGTAGTGCTTCAGTCCAGCCTTTGATTACGCCATTTACTGGGAACTCAGCAGGCTGACCACGCTCGTAAGAGCTGTCGAATACGTTACCGTTGATCAGAGTACCGTGATAATGCACACGAACAGTTGAATCAGCTGCAGGCTTGTCGCCTTCACCTGTTTCGATTACTTCGTACTGCAGACCAGACTCAGTTACTGTGATTTCAGCGCGCTTGGCATTTTCTTCCAGGAATGCAGTGCCTTCAGCAGCCAGTACTTTGGCTTCTTCTTCACGACGCTGTTGAATTTCTGCATTGATTTTTTCGAATGCAGCCTGGATCTCAGGGATCTCGACACGGAATGCTTCACCGGCGTAGGCATCTTTCATACCTTCGAATACCGAATTCAGGTTCAAACCTTCAAATGGGTTAGACTTAAGTTGCTCACCCATTTGCAAACCAATACCATAACTTGCCTTTTCAGCATCTGTGTTGAATAAATCTGACATATTAGATCCACTTATTTATCAGTTTAAAAGAAGCGGCAGTGTATCACAGCGCATAGATGACTAACAGGGAGGTAGATAACTTTATAGAAACAGCGCAGGAAAGCGCTGCAAGCAGCCTGGCTGCCTGCCAAAATAAGAAGGTTCTGCCTTAGTTACGTTTTGCTTTGGTTTTTGAGTTTGAACTCTCTGACCATGAAAGTGGCAAACGGTAAACTAAGTGTCAAACCTATGATCAACTCGTTGCTGTAACCCACCAATCGCTCGGTGAAATAACAACCAAAGCCAACTACACCGAAAACCGAAATAACCACACCAGCAATCATAGGGAATAATTTTTCATACTTGGTGATGATGTGACCCACCAACAGGTTGAAGGCAAATGTATACAACAAAGTTATCCAGATACTGGGATACTCCTGACCATCAATTGCCAATACCAACGCAGCCTGCAGACCACTTAAATAGAAGAAACTGAAAATCACCCATAACGAACTATGAATAACAACTTGCTTAGTCATCACTGCCTCCTAACGAAAAAAACCGCCGTATAGGCGGTTTTGGGAATGAGGTGGCGGAGAGATAGGGATTTGAACCCTAGATACGCTATTAACGTATGCCGGTTTTCAAGACCGGTGCTTTCAACCACTCAGCCATCTCTCCGTTGTTGGCGCGCATTCTATTGTGCTGCGGCGTAAATGTAAAGTCTTAATTCAATATTTTGCAAAAGCAATGATTAGGTGGTTACCTTTTATGCATTTTACCCACTTTTCGGCGTTGCCGGCTAATAATACTGCTTTGGTCTTCTCGCAAACAGCGCGCCGATTACGCTCACCCCAACGCATATGAGTATCACAAACGCCATATCGACGATGCCCTGTGTTGGATCAATTACCGGAAACAGATGTTCAATAAAAATAGGAATGACGGACATGACGGTCACACAACTGAGTACCTTAAATGCACGACTAAAGTCAAAGCGTCGACTATAGTTCATCCAACTTGTTAATATGAGCAGAAAGCAAGCTGGTGACAATAATGCTAACCACACCTCACTGATGTGCGGCAGTAAGATACCAGTAGAAACACACCCTAAAATACCCCAGACAATCCAAGTCCACCAATTCTCCCGTTCTTTTAAAAAAAGATTGCCCATTACTATTCTTCTTATAATTGTGTTCTGAGACTGCTACGCTTTAGCCTAACAAACATTCAGGTCACAAAACAACCGCAAGAAGAAGAATTAGTGGACTAAGTTCCTTTTTTAATGACGCACATCACAGTCTCAAAGACCTGCCAGCTGTCTGGATAAGCTAGTCACTTTCGATAAGGTCATTCACCTATGTCTTCATTCCATAGATCCGGGCGGGCTTTGATAAACTCGTCCATCATAGTGATGCACTCAGGATCCTGACGGACATCCAGCTCTACACCATTTTCACGAAGTAACGCTTCGTTGCCCATAAAGTTTTTGTTTTCTCCTATCACTACTTTCGGTATACCGTAAAGCATGACGGTTCCTGAGCACATTGGGCAAGGCGACAAAGTGGTATATAAAGTACACTCTTTATATATCGCAGCGCTCAAACGGCCGGCATTTTCCAATGCATCCATTTCGCCATGTAGCACCGTACTCCCCTTCTGGACTCTCTGATTATGCCCACGCCCAATTATTTGGCCTTTATGGACCAGAACAGAACCAATCGGGATCCCTCCTTCATCAAGGCCCTTTTTCGCTTCTTCAATCGCCGCCGCTAAAAACTTATCCATCGCTGCACTCCTGATGTTTTTACTAATTCGAATATGAAGACGGATCGTCCTCAACTTCATCCAAGCTAGCATGTAATTGAGGACAAAATAAGAATAGCCTAATTGGATGTTGCGGTGTTATAAAAGCAGATTAACGCTTTAACGCTGCGCCTGATACCTGTATTGCTGATTGAGCTGTTGAGCACGGACATCGTCAACTACACCTTGTTTGTTCAGTACCGCAATGATTGAGCCAGGCTTTCTGGCCAAATTAACTGCAATCCTGTCGATCTCCACATTCCCTTTATATTGTTCAAGCACCTGCGCTATATCTTTTTCTGACCAGGGTAAACCGTAATTTTTCGGTAGTCCTTTCTCAAGGTTTTCCTGCTGCTTTTGAGCCAAGGTTCTCTTTACCTTTCTGGCCTTTGGCTGCCACTGTAAAGACTGGAAAAGCGCCCTAATCACGTCTGGGTGGTTATAAGGCGATTGTGCAGGCAGGATCTCTCCTGTGATGGGATCAATGCCATTAGCCAGGCCATGCACTATGCTGGCCACTTGTTGCTGGTCCATATCAGCTCCTTGATAGTGATAACATTATATAAACTTCCTGTAACAATATTAGTGTAGCAGGCTAATAGATATAGGGTCGTTTTTTCTAATCTTAATTGAGTAACCAACTTAATATGGGCACGCGGTGATAGCGATTTGCCTATTCAGCTTACGCTTTAAAGGCGATAAAATATGGTAAATAACATCGCTCACGCGTCATACTACCGCACAGGCATCGACATATAGATTGAACAGATATCAAGTGAAATTGGTGTAATAGGAAATGCGATAGTCGCCCTAGTCCATTGAGTTAGCGCAACAAGACCAGCTACCTGAAGTTAGCTGGTCTGAAAGTGGTATCCAGTTTGGTTTAAAGACCCTTAATTGACTCGTTGATGGCGCTCAGGGCCTGAACCGGATCGGTAGCCTGAGTGATAGGTCTGCCAACCACAAGATAATCACTGCCCGATTTTATTGCCAGCTCTGGTGTCATAATACGTTTCTGATCTCCGGCATCACTCCCTGCAGGGCGGATCCCCGGTGTGACCAGACAAAAATCATTACCTAACTCAGCTTTAAGGGATTGCGCTTCCTGAGCTGAGCACACAACACCATCGAGCCCTGATTCTTTTGCCAGTTTTGCTAAGTAAAGCACCTGCTCTTGAGGCGTTTTGTCTACGCCCAGTTTGCTGAGCTGTGCCTGGTCCATGCTGGTCAGCACTGTTACTGCAATCAGCAAGGGAGCTTTGTCTCCATAAGCTTCGAGTGCTTGTTTGGCTTTGCTCATCATCTCGGTGCCACCACTGGCATGCACGTTGACCATCCAAACACCCAGCTCGGCTGCAGCAGTTACAGCTTTAGCGACAGTATTTGGGATATCATGGAACTTCAAATCCAGAAATACATCAAACCCTTTATCAATCAGCTTTGAAACAAACTGAGGACCGAAGTAGGTAAACATTTCTTTTCCAACTTTTAGTCGACATTCACTCGGAGAAAGCTGAGATACAAACGCCAGCGCAGCAGCTTCATTGTCGTAATCCAGTGCAATAAGCACCTTTTTCATTTCAGTGTTTGACATAGTTGACCTATTTCACCTTTTAACATGTCGATTTTTAATACCCGTCCACGCCCTGACTTGGCAGTATTGACTCCCAAGACTTACAGGAAGGACATAACCAATAGAGTGTGTGGCTGGTGAAACCACAGTTGCGACACTGGTAGTCTGGTTTTGTAGCTACATAGGCAGACACCAGGTTGTCTACTTCATTTAATACAGATTGAAACTTATCTTGTCTTCGCGCGAGTAATTTAAGCAAAAAACTGAAACCACGAATTGATGGTTCACGCTTTAACGTGTCTGTGAGATATTCAACCGCCTGCTCTGTGTGGCCTGATTCCATGAGGCCTTCACAGTGCTTTATTTTTACCAGCACGCCGCTGGCATTGAGCAAATCATTCACCAACGTATAAAACTCATGCTCAATATTAAGGCGTTGGTAGCAAGTTTGTAGGTCTTGCAATACAAGCGGAATGGCACAGGGGAATTGCGATACCAACTTGCGCCAGTAATAAATGGCTTTAACATTATCCTCTTTGCCCAGAGCATCGTGACCTAGTTCAAAAAGCGGTCTGATTGTGATCTTTGGCAACTTGAGCGCTCGCTCAAAATACTCTGTTTCACACTGCTGCTGACCTTGGCTATCAAGTGCAGCTTCGCAATAAAAATTGGCAATTGCGGCACAATAAACTTGTTCTGTAAACAGGTCTGAATGGCTTTCATACATATTGACACCCTTTTGCCATTCTCGCGTTTGCGAGTAAAGCTGAATAATGGGCGTCAATGCTTCTTCATAATCCGCTTTAACCAACTCGACTAAGTGCTCTTCAGCACTGTCTAATAAACCGGCCATGATGTAGTCTTCAGCAAGGGCGAGTTTGCAAGATTGGATAATCTGTTTGTCCAAACTGGGTTGCTTAAGTAAAAGCTCATGAATACGGATGGCTCGATCGAGCTCACCCCTTTTGCGGAATAAGGTGGCAAGTATGAGGTAGTGCTCCACTGAGTCAGCACTGACCTCTAATAATTTTATCAGGTGTTCAAGGCCCTGATCTTCTTCTCTATCTAAAAGAAACTTTAATCCTTTGCTGTACTCCGAAGTAATTTTTCGGTTTTGTTCATGAGCTTGATTCTTAGCGCTGTTTTTCCCCATAACGTAGCCATAAGCAGCTGCTACCGGAAGCAATAGGAAAAGTAACTCTATCATTTATTACTTTGCGCTTGCGTCGAATGATTGACTCTCTGCTGTTGGCGAATTTGCCTTTTTAACTGCGTTATTTTGCCAACGCCCAGCAACAGCCCTAATACCAAACCGAATACCACGCAAAGGCTCATTAAACTGGCCAACGGTACTTCTGAACTGGCGATGATATAATCCACTCTGACCAAAGCTGGGTTTTGTGTCCCCAGTACAAAAGCGATTATCACCAGTACCAAAAATAATCCTTTTCTTACAACCTGGATCAAGCGTTACCTCTTTATTCAGCTTTCAAGACTGGCGTTTACGCGGTCGCGAAGTTCTTTACCTGGTTTAAAGTGAGGTACGTACTTTCCATCCAGCTCTACAGTTTCACCAGTTTTAGGGTTACGGCCCGTACGAGGTGAACGATAGTGGAGTGAAAAGCTACCAAAGCCGCGGATTTCGATACGATCCGAGCTTGAAAGCGAACCTGCCATCTGCTCTAAAATCTCTTTTACCGCATTTTCAACGTCTTTGACTGGAACGTGAATATGTTGCTCAGCAAGTTTTTCGATTAGTTCTGACTTTGTCATAGCGTTTCCTTTAGATAAAAAAGAAGGGCAAAAGTGCCCTTCTATTCAAGACTGAGTATTAGTCTTTTTGAGCGTTTTTGAAAGCTGCAGCCATTGCATTTTCGAATGCAGGCTCTTCTTTCTTCAGCTTCTCAAGCGCTTCTTTCTCTTCAGCTTCGAAGATAGCTTTAACAGATAGGCTGATAGTACGGTTCTTACGATCAACACCTACAAATTTAGCTTCAATTTCGTCGCCTGCAGAAACAACGCTAGTTGCGTCTTCGATGCGCTCTTGTGCGATGTCAGCAACACGGATGTAGCCTTCAACGCCTTCGATAAGCTCAACAGTTGCGCCTTTCGCGTCAACGTCTGTCACTTTACCTTTAACAATAGCACCTTTTTTGTTTGCGTCTAGGTAGTTATTGAAAGGATCAGCTTCGATTTGCTTAACGCCTAGTGAGATACGCTCACGCTCTGGGTCAACCTGAAGAACGATTGCAGAAATCTCATCGCCTTTCTTGTATTCACGTACAGCTTCTTCGCCAGGCGTGTTCCAAGAAATGTCAGACAGGTGTACAAGACCGTCGATACCACCGTCAAGACCGATGAAGATACCGAAGTCAGTGATAGACTTGATCTTACCAGTAACTTGGTCGCCTTTGTTCTGTAGACGAGCAAATTCTTGCCAAGGGTTAGCTTTACACTGCTTAAGACCTAGAGAAATACGACGACGCTCTTCGTCGATTTCAAGAACCATCACTTCAACTGTGTCACCTAGTGATACAACTTTTGAAGGGTGGATGTTCTTGTTAGTCCAGTCCATTTCAGATACGTGTACCAGACCTTCAACGCCTTCTTCGATTTCAACGAAACAACCGTAGTCAGTCAGGTTAGTAACACGACCAGTTAGCTTAGCGCCTTCTGGGTAACGACCAGCGATAGCTGCCCATGGATCTTCGCCAAGTTGCTTAAGACCTAGAGAAACACGCGTTTTCTCTTTGTCGAACTTAAGTACTTTAACAGCGATCTCGTCACCAACATTTACGATCTCACTTGGGTGCTTAACGCGCTTCCAAGCCATGTCAGTGATGTGAAGTAGGCCGTCAACACCGCCCAGATCTACGAACGCACCGTAGTCTGTCAGGTTCTTAACGATACCTTTAACTTCTTGACCTTCAACAAGGTTAGCCAGCAGCTCTTCACGCTCTTGTGAGTTTTCAGACTCAATAACAGCACGACGAGAAACAACTACGTTGTTACGCTTCTGGTCAAGCTTGATTACTTTGAACTCAAGCTCTTTACCTTCAAGGTGTGTTGTGTCACGTACTGGACGAACGTCAACAAGTGAACCAGGTAGGAATGCACGGATTGAATCAACTTCAACTGTGAAACCACCTTTAACTTTACCGTTGATGATACCAACAACAGTTTCTTGTTCTTCACAAGCTTTCTCAAGGCGGATCCAAGCTTCGTGACGCTTCGCTTTCTCACGAGAAAGGATAGTTTCACCGAAACCATCTTCGATTGCGTCTAGTGCAACATCTACTTCGTCGCCAACAGCAACTTCTAGTTCACCAGCAGCATTTTTGAATTGCTCTGCAGGGATTGCACTTTCAGACTTAAGGCCAGCATCAACAAGAACAATGTTGTTCTCGATTGAAATAACTGTACCTTTAACGATAGAGCCTTGCTCTGCTTCAAAACCCTTTAGGCTTTCTTCAAATAACTGCGCAAAATTTTCTGACATACTAAATACGTCTCATAAATAAACATTCCAATTAGCAACCATGCTGCATGGGGTGGTTAATATAACGTCGGCTTCCTGCCAACGCGGTAAAAAATCTAGACCGATGCGGGCAATTTACCAGCGGCAATCGCCTCTTGAACCAAAGTGGCGACTTTCGCAAACACTTGTTCTGCATCTAATTCAGTTGTATCAACCACGATAGCGTCATCCGCAGGCACCAAAGGTGCGACTTTGCGATTCATATCACGGTCATCACGAGCTTCAATCTCGCTTAAAAGACCATCTAGTGTAACATCCAGGCCTTTATCCTTCAACTCCAGATAACGACGCTTTGCACGCTCTTGTGCACTGGCTGTTAAATAAATTTTCAATTCAGCTTTTGGGAAAACGATAGTGCCCATATCTCTGCCATCGGCAATCAGACCACTTTCACTGCGAAAGGCTCTTTGGCGACGCAGTAGCGCTTCACGAACCCGGGGTAATGCGGCTATTTTTGACGCCGCTGCGCCTACTTCCTCATTACGAATGGTATGTGTTACGTCCTCACCTTCAAGTATCACTTTAATTTTTTTCGTAACACCATCGATTGGAAACTGAACATCCAGATTCGCGGCCAGAGGCACTAAAGCCTCTTCGTTATCGAGTGCAATATGATGATGAATAGCGGCCAAAGATAAAACGCGATAAATAGCGCCACTATCCAACACGTCCCAATCGAGCTTTTCGGCAAGCAAACGACAAACCGTTCCTTTACCTGAGCCGCTTGGACCGTCTACGGTGATTACTGGCATTACAGCCTGCATTTAAACCTCCCGAAATGCACACCAAAAATTAACGGCAGTATTATACGCAAGTTTGCTGAATAGATCCTTATTGACATGTAACTTTTTGTTTGATTTTAAATTTACTGTACAAAGAATAAGGGGTGAGATGGTACGACAGGCAACCTGTTCATAAGCAACAAGTTGCCTGAGAGCGGCTATATTTCAGTTCTCTAACTCGACTAGACAGCCGATTCGATGTTACTGACTAACCGAAGACAAAACGTCAAAGTAAGTTGGGAAGGTTTTCGCTGTACAGCCGGGGTCGTTAATGATGACATCCACCCCACCTACGGCCAACATAGAGAAGCACATGGCAATACGGTGGTCATTATAAGTATCGATCTCTGCCAGGTGAAAAGCCTCAGGCGGTGTGATTTCGATGAAATCGTGCCCTTCAATCACCTCAGCACCAACCTTTTTAAGCTCCGTTGCCATCGCGTACAAACGATCTGTTTCTTTGACACGCCAGTTATAGATGTTGCGAATTGCTGTTTTACCTTTTGCAAACAAAGCGACGGTCGCCAATGTCATTGCAGCATCAGGAATCGCGTTGGCGTCAATATCAACCCCGTTGAGCTCACCTTTACGTACCACCAACTTTTCGTCATGCCAGTCAATCACCGCACCTACTTGCTCCATCACAGAAGCAAAGCCGATATCTCCCTGAACACTCTTACGTCCCACACCATTGATTTCGATTTCACCGCCGGCAATGGCAGCTGCGGCAATAAAGTAAGATGCCGACGATGCGTCACCTTCAACCATGATGCTACCTGGAGAAACATAACCCTGCTGGCCTTTAACATGAAATACCTGATAGTTGTCATGCTCAACCGTAACGCCAAACTGCGCCATCACACCCAGCGTTATGTCTATGTAGGGTTTTGAAACCAGCTCACCTTTGATACGGATGGTGGTGTCCTTGACAAACAGTGGTGCCGCCATAAGCAGAGCCGTAAGAAACTGACTTGAAATGCTACCGTCAATTTCAACGTCTCCCCCCTCAATGGCATCCCCGTTGACCTGTAACGGAGGGTAGTCTTTATTTTTCAAATATTTTATGTCAGCGCCTAAAGTATGTAATGCATCAACAAGATGACCAATAGGACGCTCTTCCATTCGAGGTTCACCGATCAGGGTAAACTGGCCCTGAGATGCCGCCAGCACGGCAGTCAGAGGCCTGAATGCGGTTCCCGCGTTACCCAAAAATAACGCTTCAGACGGTGTTTTGAAACGTCCGCCCTGGCCATAAACTCGCGCAGACGTTTTATCCGCGTTTAACTCAACGTTTACGCCCATCTCTGCAAGCGCTAACAGCATATGGCGAATATCATCACTGTCGAGCAGGTTGTTTACTTGTGTAACACCATCACACAAGGCTGCCAATAATAAAACCCGATTTGACAGGCTCTTAGAGCCAGGCAAAGTAACCCTGCCGCTCACCTTGTTAATCGCGTTTAGTCTGAGTTGCTCCATCAGCTGTTCTCCCGGGCGAATTTTTCCATAAATGCGATCAACGCCTTGATCCCTTCAACGGGCATCGCATTGTAGATACTGGCTCGCATCCCGCCCACAAAACGGTGGCCTTCCAATGCAATCAGGCCGTTTTCCTGCGCCTGTGACAGAAATTTTTCATTCAACGATTCATCGTGCAACCAGAATGGTACATTCATCAGAGAGCGACAGTGTTTGGCAACCTTGTTCAGGTAGAAAGAAGAGCTGTCGATGTAATCGTACAGAAGCGCAGCCTTTTCTCTGTTGTGTGCTTCCATCGCCTTAACGCCACCAATGGACTCAAGGTATTTGAACACCTCGGCGGCCAGATACCAGGCAAACGTCGGTGGCGTGTTGTACATGCTTTGCTGTTGCGCTTCGATTGCGTAATCTAAAATAGCAGGTCTCGGTAAACCTTTGCGCTCAAGCAGCGTTTTGCGCACAATTGCAATACTAAGCCCTGATGGGCCAATATTTTTCTGTGCACCGGCATAAATCAAATCAAAGTCGTCCACGTTCATTTCACGCGACAGAATATTTGAAGACATATCTGCAACAATCGGCGCGGTTGGATGCTTTGGTACATCAAATAGCTCTATGCCATCAATGGTTTCGTTAGGACAATAGTGAATATATGCCGCATTTTCAGGCAAATCCCACTGTGACACAGGCAGCACATCAAAAACCCCCTCCTGATCACGACGAATATCAATCGCCTCAACCTGCGTGAATTTCTGACCTTCTTTGGTCGCACCACAGGACCAGATACCATTTTCAATGTAAACACCGGGCGCATCGTCCTGGTGCAAGTTAAGAGGCACTGCCGCAAAGTGGCCGCGACCACCGCCGTGCATAAATAGCACCTCAAATTCATCTGAAATATTCATCAGACGGCGCAAACTTGCTTCACATTCACGGGCCAGCTCCAGAAATGGCACTGAACGGTGACTGATCTCCATGACTGAGACGCCAAGGTTCTGCCAGTTAATAAATTCTTGTTGGGCTTTTTTCATAACAGCAGGAGGTAACATCGCCGGACCTGCACAAAAGTTATAAACGCTCATAATTTCCTCATTCCAGTTTTTATACTGCACCAGGCAGTGTACTTAATTATTTTTGTGAACGCACAGAACGTGATGTTGTGCGCTCACATTATGTCTGTCGAAATAATAAAAAAGCGGCCTAAGCCGCTTTTTTATCTTCACCCAGATTACTCTGGTGCCTGCTCTTCAGTGTCAGGCGTTTCAACAAGCTCAGCTTCCCCTTCCAGGGTATCGTCGATTTCAATCTCTTCGATACGTTGTAAACCAACTACCTGCTCGTCGTCAACCGTTCTTATCAGGATAACACCCTGAGTATTACGTCCAACGGTAGATACCTCATTGACTCGGGTACGTACCAGGGTACCACGGTTAGAGATCAGCATGATTTCGTCATTGTCCTGAACTTGTACGGCCCCAACCACACGACCGTTACGCTCAGTCACCTTAATTGACACAACCCCCTGGGTTGCACGGCTTTTCGCTGGGTACTCCTCAAGTGGCGTACGCTTACCATAACCGTTTTCAGTCACGGTCAGAATGGCGCCGTCATTTTTAGGTACAATCAGTGAAACCACTTTCACGTCATCAGGCATCTTAATACCGCGAACACCTGTCGCAGTACGACCCATAGGACGCAGTGCCATCATTTCTTCACCTGTTTCAGGATCAATCTTCACTTCACCGGTTTCTGAATCGCGCAGCTTCTCGTTGAAGCGAACGACTTTACCATGGTCAGTGAATAGCATGATGTCGTTTGTGCCATCAGTGATATCTGCACCAATCAGGTTATCTCCGTCATTCAGGTTAATAGCGATAATCCCGCTTGCACGTTGACGGCTATAGGCAGTGAGTGGAGTCTTCTTCACCACACCATTGGCCGTGGCCATCAAGACAAATTTATCGTCTTCATATTGTTTAACCGGCAATATCGTGGTGATACGCTCATCGGCTTCCAGCGGCAGTAAATTAACGATTGGCTTACCACGTGCAGCTCGTGATGCCAGTGGCAACTGGTACACTTTAAGCCAATACAGGCGCCCTGACGTGGAGAAGCACAAAATAGTATCGTGGGTATTGGCAACCAGCAGGCGTTCAATGAAGTCCTCATCTTTCATCTTAGTTGCGGCTTTACCTTTACCACCACGACGCTGCGCTTCGTAATCAGATAGCGGCTGATATTTCACATAGCCTTCGTGAGACAGGGTCACGACCACATCTTCTTCGTTGATCAGATCTTCCAGGCTAATGTCGTGCGCTGCTGCAGAAATTTCAGTACGGCGATCATCGCCATAGTTTTCTTTAATTTCTGCCAGCTCGTCACGGATCACTTCCATCAGACGATCTGGTGATGACAAAATCAGTAATAGCTCTGCAATTAAGTCCAGTAGCTCCTGGTATTCGCCCAAGATCTTTTCATGCTCAAGGCCTGTTAGCTTGTGTAAGCGTAAATCAAGGATAGCCTGAGCTTGTTGCTCTGACAGATAGTACTGACCATCACGGATCCCAAGCTCAGCATCAAGCCAATCTGGACGTGCCACGTTTTCTTCGCCAGCACGCTCCAGCATAGAGCGTACAGAACCTAACTCCCATGGACGAGCGGTCAGTGCAGCCTTGGCTTCTGCCGGCGTAGGCGACTTACGGATAAGCTCAATAATAGGGTCGATGTTCGCCAGCGCAATCGCCAAACCTTCAAGCGTGTGCGCACGATCACGTGCTTTACGCAGGTCATATACGGTACGACGCGTAACCACTTCACGGCGGTGAACGATAAAGGCTTCAAGCATTTCTTTAAGGTTGAAACACTTAGGCTGGTTGTTATCCAGCGCAACCATGTTGATACCAAACACAGTTTGTAGCTGAGTTTGAGCATACAGGTTGTTCAGTACAACTTCGCCTACTTCACCACGTTTGATCTCAATAACGATACGCATACCGTCTTTGTCAGATTCGTCACGCAGTGCGCTGATCCCTTCCACCTTTTTGTCTTTAACCAGCTCGGCGATTTTCTCAATCAAACGCGCTTTGTTAACCTGATATGGGATCTCATTGACAATGATGGTTTCTTTGCCGGTTTTCTCGTCGGTTTCGATCTCTGCGCGGGCGCGAATATAGACTTTACCACGGCCGGTTTTATAGGCCTGCTCGATGCCTTTCTTACCATTAATGATAGCTGCGGTCGGGAAATCAGGACCCGGGATATAATCAATCAACTCATCAATGGTGATGTCCGGGTTTTGGATCACAGCCAGACAGCCGTTGATCACTTCTGTCAGGTTATGAGGCGGAATATTTGTTGCCATACCAACCGCGATACCAGACGAACCATTCACCAACAGGTTAGGTACTTTTGTTGGCAATACATCAGGAATTTGCTCAGTGCCATCATAGTTAGGCACATAGTCTACGGTTTCTTTGTCCAGATCAGCCAATAGCTCATGAGACATTTTAGCCATACGCACTTCGGTATAACGCATCGCAGCTGCCGAGTCACCATCGACAGAACCGAAGTTACCCTGACCATCCACCAGCATGTAGCGCAGTGAGAAAGGCTGTGCCATACGAACTATGGTATCGTAAACCGCACTATCACCGTGCGGGTGGTATTTACCGATCACGTCACCCACAACACGGGCTGATTTTTTATAAGGTTTGTTCCAGTCGTTACGCAACTCGTTCATTGCGAATAACACGCGACGGTGTACAGGCTTCAGGCCATCGCGGACATCCGGCAACGCACGTCCAACGATAACGCTCATCGCGTAATCAAGGTAGGAATTTTTCAATTCGTCTTCGATATTGACCGGGAGGATTTCATTGGCAAGATCAGTCATTTAATACCACTTTCCTTCAGAGTCTTTCCCTTTTGTGTCACACTATGGACATCAAAAGGCTCAATTATTATTAGTTCGACTGGGGATACTATCATAGTTTCTGCCCTAATGCAGTGGCTAAATCACTCGGAAATTTAATCCAATACCGATAGAATGCCCTCAGCTCAACGAGGAAGTTTTTTATGACCGAACATCAAAATGTAGATTTAAGTGAAATTGCGAAATTTGAAGAGATAGCAGAGCGCTGGTGGGATCGCGAAGGCGAATTTAAGCCGCTGCACGATATCAATCCGCTGCGATTAGATTTTATCAATGACCGCTGTGGCGGATTATTTGAGAAAAATGTGCTGGATGTGGGCTGTGGTGGCGGCATTCTGACCGAAAGCATGGCAAAGCTTGGCGCTAAAGCACACGGTATTGATTTGGGCCAGGAACCGTTAAACGTTGCTAAATTACACGCACTCGAAGCGGGGGTGAGCATAGACTACCGTAAAGTGGCTGCCGAAGAATTTGCTGCACACCACCCCGAGCAGTTTGACGTAGTCACCTGTATGGAGATGTTGGAACACGTACCTGATCCTGCATCTATCGTTGCAGCGGTTGCAAAAGCAGCCAAGCCCGGAGCTGATGTGTTTTTTTCAACATTGAATAAAACCCATAAGGCGTTCTTACTTGCTGTCGTTGCTGCGGAACGTGTATTAAAAATGGTTCCTCCAGGCACCCATGACCATAATAAATTCATTCGCCCTTCAACTTTGATTGGCTGGGCTGAAGCTGAAGGCCTGAAAGTACGTCGCGCTGCCGGAATTAACTACAACCCGTTGGGCAAAACCTTTACACTGACCAATGATGTCAGTGTCAATTACCTACTACATTTTGAGAAGCTAGCATGACACAGGCCGTAATATTTGACCTCGATGGGACATTGCTCGATACCAGTGATGACTTAGGCGGTGCACTGAACCACGTTTTGAAAAAACATGGTATGGCGCAAGTCGATCGCGCTGTTTATAGCCCGGCTATCTCCAATGGTGTAAAAGCATTATTGGAAGTTGGCTTTGGTGATAAACTCAGTGAATTCGACTTCGAAACGCTCAAGCAGGAAGTGCTCGACTACTATGCACAGAATCTGGCGGTTCACTCACACTGTTTTACAGGAGTTGAGTCTTTACTGGAGGCTCTTGCGCAGAAAGGGATCAAAACGGGCATCATGACCAACAAGCCAACCTTTCTGACCCTGCCCTTGCTGGCACAAATCGCCGTACTCAGAGACATTGAGGTCGTTGTCTGTGGCGATACCTTAACCGTTGCCAAACCCCACCCTGAGCCGCTGCTGCTTGTGGCAGAAAAACTGGGAGTTAATCCTGAGCAATGTATATATGTAGGAGACGCTGCTCGAGATATTGCTGCGGCCAAAGCGGCTGGTATGAGGTCAGCGGCAGCCTTATGGGGTTTCATTCCATCCCTGGAAGAGGCACACAGCTGGTCTGCGGATCTGGATCTTACTAACCCAGAATCGATCTTTTCTCATATTTAGTGTCTTTGATAATAAAACACCACTATATATTGTGTTTTATACTATATTGAGAACAAAGTTGCGCATAAAAAAAACAGTCGTGCAATTTGCGAAAATTTCTTAAAAAAAGCGAAAAATCGACTGGTGTGAGTTGATTTTTTTTTGCTTACAGCGTCGTTGGATAGCAGAAGGTTAGTATTTGCTAACATAAAAATATTATCCCTATGTTATCCACAATCCATAGAAAGTTGTTCTATTGCAAAATGACGCTAACCCCACTATCTTGTGATCCTCTTTCTAGCGGACACCATATATAGTGGTGAAATGCTAAGCAATTATGAATATGCGATGAAAATTACCGCATTCCGGGGGAATACAGGCGTAGCTATGAACCAACAATTATCTGTCAGTAAACGAAACGGCCGTAAAGAGCCGCTTGATTTAGATAAAATTCATCGAGTGATAAACTGGGCTGCCGAAGGCCTGAATAATGTGTCGGTTTCTCAAGTCGAGCTTAAGTCTCACATTCAGTTTTATGATGGAATTCGTACAGAAGACATTCACGAGACAATCATTAAAGCCGCTGCTGATCTAATCTCAAAAGACACACCAGACTACCAATACCTTGCGGCGCGTCTGGCTGTATTCCATTTACGCAAGAAGGCCTATGGCCAGTTCGAACCACCTCATCTTTACGACCACGTGACTAAACTGGTTGAAGACAAGCGCTATGATGCAGGTCTGTTAACCGACTATACCCGTGAAGAATATGAGCAGCTAAACGACTTCCTTGATCATGACCGTGATATGTCGTTCAGTTATGCTGCGGTAAAACAGCTCGAAGGTAAGTACCTGGTTCAGAACCGTGTAACGGGTGAAATCTATGAAAGCGCTCAGTTCCTGTATATCCTGGTTGCTGCCAGCCTGTTTTCAGATTATCCAAAAGAAACACGCCTTGACTACATCAAGCGTTTTTACGATGCGGTTTCACAGTTCAAGATTTCGTTGCCGACACCTATTATGTCGGGCGTGCGCACGCCAACGCGCCAGTTCAGCTCGTGTGTATTAATTGAAACAGCGGACAGTCTGGATTCGATTAACGCCACTTCATCTGCCATCGTAAAATACGTCAGTCAACGCGCTGGGATCGGGGTCAATGCAGGTCGGATCCGTGCGCTGGGCAGCCCTATCCGTAACGGCGAGGCTTTCCATACTGGCTGTATTCCATTCTACAAACACTTCCAGACAGCGGTTAAAAGCTGCTCTCAAGGTGGTGTGCGTGGCGGTGCAGCAACACTGTTCTACCCGCTTTGGCATCTGGAAGTTGAAAACCTGCTGGTTCTGAAGAACAACCGTGGTGTTGAGGAAAACCGTGTAAGACACCTGGACTACGGTGTTCAATTCAACAAAACCATGTACACGCGCCTTATCAAAGATGACTACATCACGCTATTCAGTCCGTCAGACGTACCAGGATTGTACGATGCCTTCTTTGAGGATCAGGACAAATTTGAGCGCTTATATGTACAATATGAGCAAGACGAGTCTATCCGTAAGAAGCGCATAAAGGCACTTGAGCTGTTCTCTATGTTTGCACAGGAACGTGCAAGCACGGGCCGTATCTATCTGCAAAACGTGGATCACTGCAACACCCATAGCCCGTTTGATGCCAAAGTTGCGCCTATCCGCCAGTCTAACCTGTGCCTGGAAATTGCACTGCCAACTAAGCCGCTAAGTCACGTTAATGATGAAGAAGGCGAAATCGCTCTGTGTACGCTGTCGGCCTTCAACCTGGGTGCTATCAGCAGCCTGGATGAGCTTGAAGAGTTAGCAGAATTAGCCGTTCGCGCTTTGGACAACTTGCTTGACTTCCAGGACTACCCTGTTCCGGCTGCAAGAAATGCGACTATGGGTCGTCGTACACTGGGTATTGGTGTTATCAACTATGCCTACTACCTGGCTAAGAATGGCGTAAAATATTCAGATGGCAGTGCTAACGGCCTGACCCACAGAACGTTTGAAGCGATTCAGTACTACCTGATGAAAGCGTCCAACAAGCTGGCTCAGGAACGCGGCGCGTGTCCTAAGTTCAATGAAACAACGTACGCAAAAGGTATTATGCCAATTGATACCTACAAAAAAGATGTCGACAATATCTGTAACGAGCCGCTACACCTGGATTGGGATGCGTTACGCCAAGACATTATGCAATATGGCATGCGTAACTCGACCTTGTCTGCATTGATGCCATCTGAGACCTCTTCACAGATCTCAAACGCAACTAACGGCATCGAGCCACCTCGCGGTCACATTAGCGTTAAGGCCAGTAAAGATGGTATCCTAAAGCAAGTTGTGCCTGAGTACGAAAGACTGAAGGGCAACTACGAGCTGCTATGGGATATCCCGTCAAACGATGGTTACCTTGGCCTGGTAGGTATTATGCAAAAGTTTGTTGACCAAACTATCTCAGCAAACACGAACTACGACCCGACTAAGTTTGAGGGTGGTAAAGTACCTATGAAGCTGTTGCTTAAAGATTTGCTTACTGCATACAAACTGGGTGTGAAAACCCTGTATTACCACAACACCCGTGACGGTGCATCGGATGCTCAGGACGAAATGAAACCTGAGGTTGAAGACGATGATTGTGCAGGCGGCGCTTGTAAAATCTAATCATGGTTAGCGGGTATTTTACCCGCTCTTTTTTGGTGTCGAGAATTATCTATGTCGTATTCTACGTTTAACAGAACCCACAACGATCAATTACAGGAACCGATGTTTTTCGGTCAGTCTGTTAATGTCTCCCGTTATGATCAGCAGAAGTACCCTATCTTCGAAAAGCTGATTGAAAAGCAGTTGTCTTTTTTCTGGCGACCAGAAGAAGTCGATGTCAGCAAAGACAGGTTGGATTTTCAGGCATTACCAGAGCACGAAAAGCACATTTTCCTGAGTAACCTGAAGTATCAAACTCTGTTAGACAGTGTCCAGGGGCGTTCTCCAAACGTGGCCTTGTTGCCTATTGTATCTATCCCTGAGCTGGAAACCTGGATTGAAACTTGGGCGTTCAGTGAAACCATTCACAGCCGCTCATACACACACATTATTCGTAATGTGACTAAATCACCAGAGCTTATTTTCGACGACATCGTTGAAAACGATAAGATCAGTGAGCGTGCTGAGGCCGTAACTAAGCACTATGATGAACTAATAGAAAAAGTGTCACTATATAACCTGTACGGCGAAGGCAAACACGAAATCAACGGTGAGACAGTGCATATTAACCTGTTCGAGCTGAAGAAAATGCTGTATCTGTGCATCATGTCGGTGAACATTCTGGAGGCTATTCGGTTTTATGTAAGCTTTGCCTGTTCGTTTGCATTTGCTGAGCGTGAGCTGATGGAAGGTAATGCAAAAATCATTAAGCTGATCGCCCGCGATGAAGCGCTTCACCTGTCTGGTACTCAGCACATTCTGAATATCATGCAAGATGGTAAAGACGACCCGGAAATGGCCATTGTTGCTGCACAATGTCAGGAACAAGCCATTCAGATGTTCGTAGAAGCCGCGGAGCAGGAAAAAGAATGGGCTGAATACTTGTTTAAAGATGGATCTATGATTGGTCTGAATAAAGACATTCTGTGTCAGTATGTTGAGTACATCACCAATGTCCGCATGACCGCGGTTGGATTACCAGCTCAGTTTGAAAGCAATAGTAACCCAATCCCCTGGATCAATGCCTGGTTAGTCTCTGACAACGTTCAGGTTGCCCCTCAGGAAGCTGAGATTAGTTCTTACCTGGTTGGTCAGATTGACTCTGAAGTCGATGCCTCTGACTTTGGTGACTTTGATCTGTAATGGCAGACAGGCCAGTCAAAAAAATCTTTCTTGACCCAGAAAAAGAGCCGCTGTTACACGCGGCTCACTCCCCTTCATTACTCGCAACACTTGAAGCAAATCAGGTTGAAGTAGCCTATCAATGTAGAGAGGGGTTCTGCGGCGCCTGTCGCGCCAAGTTATGTCGGGGTAAGATTGCCTATAATCAGGAACCTTTGGCGTTTGTACGTGACGGAGAGATTTTGCTCTGTTGCAGCAAACCCGTGACCGATGTGATCATTAAGCTAGTGTAGTTTAATGATCTCACTTTGATAGTAATCCGATTTATCACTTACACTGATCACGCCGTTATCAATGATCACATCCCAGTGCAGGCTGCGAGAAAGTGCAGCAGCGAGTTGGCTCACAAAATCCGCCGATAAAGAAAAAATACGAATGTCCTGCATCGCTATCAGATGGGGAGAAAGCTCCTTGTACCAGGCGTCTGCGCCGGCTACCAGGCAAACCACCTTATTTGCATGCTTACGATACTTCTGCAGCTCCCCCAGAGTAGGCTCACCGACATACAGCGCAACCTCGATTTGCCCCTGAGCATTTTCAAGCCAGACATCGGGCTGATTTTTCTCTCTCACTCCCAGCCAGTGCACGTTATCCAGGTAAGACAAACCACAGAAACCTATTAACTTCAACACAAAGTGTTCCAGCGTTTCGGCTTTTTGCAACGCTGCGGTGAACACTTCCTGATGATGTGCATGATGAAACAAGTCTGCTATGTTCATCCGCACTTTAAAAACAAAGAGATCAGCCATGATATGTGTACCTGAACCTATTACTTTAACTATATGAAGCCGTCAAAATAATGCAAACTTAAAGAGATAGTATAACATCATTGATACCGCAATAATGCGGTGTTATATTATTGCAAGTATAAACAATCCAGAATGAGTATTATGTTTAAGCAGTCTTTAATCACTTTTGCCATAACCAGCGCAATTTTTTCCTCTCAGGCATCTGCCGCACAACTGAAAGGTAAAGTGCTGGACACCAACAATCAGCCGGTCCCTAATGCGACGGTACATTTACACGGTAAATCTCAATCGGTAAAAACCGATATTAATGGTCAGTTTAGCATTAATGTCGATCAGGCCTCTCAGCTTCACGTTAGTAAAGACAACTTTATCAATGAACGCATTGATGTCGCACCAGACTCCCCTTATGTTACCGTAAAATTAGCGCCCAGCTCTGTTGAAAGCGTTGTTGTATATGCCTCTGCGTTGCACAAGAGTAACATCGAAATGGCATCACCAGTTGCCGTGTTAGGTGGCGATGAGCTGAAAAACAGCGCAAAACCAACACTGGGCGAAACCCTTAAGCAACTGCCAGGCATTAATGCCAGTTATTTCGGGCCAGTCTCTTCCAGCCCGATTATTCGAGGCTTAGATGGCCCACGCGTTAAAATCACCCAGAATGGCCTGGACAGCAGTGATGCGTCACGTGTCGGTCCTGATCACGCCAACACTAACGACTCTCTGGCAGCACAGCAAATTGAAGTACTGCGTGGCCCGGCTACACTGCTTTATGGTTCAGGTGCCATTGGCGGTGTCGTCAATGTGGTAGACAATCGTATTCCTACTGATGTAATTGAAGGTGTGCAAGGTGGCGCTGAGTTCAGCCATGACACCAACTCAAACACTAATACTGTGGCTGCTTTATTTGAAGCCGGTAACAATGGCTTTAACTTCCACTTTGACGGCGTAACACGCAAAGGCGGTGACTATGAAACACCGCGTTTTGCTCTGCCGGGCGAAGACCATGACGATCATGATCACGATGAAGAGCATCATGACGAACATGAGGAACATGGTCACGACGAGCATGCAGAAGAAGAACATGGCGAGGAAGCACACGGTGAAGCTGAATACGCAGAGCGTGTTGCCAATACCTTCATTGATTCTGAGCAGTTTAATATCGGCACCAGTTTTGTTGGCGAACACCTGACAGTTGGTCTGTCATACGGCCGCATAGAAACAGACTATGGTATTCCAGCTCACGCTCATGAACATCACGACCATGGTGACGAACATGACCATGATGAGCACGGCCACAATGAGCACGGTGAAGACGAACACGATGATGCACATGGTAATGAAGAAGAGTCGGTCTTTGCTCGCGTAAAGCAAGACAGATGGCAGGCCCTGTTTAACTATGCACTACACAATAACTGGATTGAGTCTATTCAGGTACGTGCTGGATTTACAGACTATGAGCACTCAGAGATTGAGCACGGCGCGGTTGGCACTAAGTTCAGCAACGAAACGACTGAATTGAGAACTAATATCGAGCACAGACTTGGGCAGTGGCACGGTATTGTAGGTTATCATTTCTCTGACAGCGATTATGCAGCTGAGGGCGCAGAAGCGTTCACACCAGCTACCAACACCAAAACTCATGCCCTATATATTCTGGAAGAACGTCGTTTTGGTGATGTGACATTAGAGCTGGGTGCGCGCGTTGAGGACTTTGCATTATCGAGTAGCTTTACCTCAGGCCACGATGAGCACGACGAACATGATCATGATGAGCACGAGCATGAAGGTCATGAAGATGAACACGTGGCTGAGATCATCGACTATACACTGGATACCACCAACTTCAGTGCATCGATTGGTGCCGTATATGATTACGCTGAAGGCCACAATGTTGCTGTCAACCTGTCACGCTCTGAGCGTGCACCTTTGACTGCAGAACTCTTGTCAAACGGTCTGCACATTGCAACCTCTACTTACGAGCTGGGCCTTGGTTATCACATCGAAGGTGACGAAGTTCATTTCGAGCCGGAAAATATAGAGCAGGAAAGATCGACTAACCTGGATATCAGCCTCAGACGTTTCATTGGCGATTTTGGTTATACGGTTAACTTTTTCTACAATGATGTTTCTAACTACTATTACCAGCGCAACACAGGTTATATGTACACAAGCGAGCACGGCATAGAACTGGCTGACCATCACCATGAGGGTGCTTTGCCTGTATATCAGTTTGAAAGCGCCGATGCTGAACTATACGGATTTGAGTTTGATGCCCACTATCAGATTGATGAGCGTAACCGTATTAAAATCTATGGTGACCACCTGAGAGCTGAGCTTGACTCTGGTGAGTATCTGCCACGTATTCCAGCTAATAAACTTGGCACAAGCTACCGCTTTGAACTGGAAGATTTCTCAGCTGAGCTGAGCGCAACGCATTACATGACACAAGATAAACTAGCGCAGTCAGAAACTAAGACGGACAGCTATACTTTGCTTAATGCCAGCTTTAGTTATGATTTCAGCTTGTCAGGTGTAGACTTGGTTGGTTATGTGAATGTCGACAACATCACTGATGAACTTGGCTTTGTACACAGCTCGTTTATCAAAGAGCAAGCACCGCTACCAGGACGTAACTTCAAGTTAGGGATCCGTGGCTATTTCTAAGTTTGTAGGCTCTGTTTATCTTATACGCTAATAGCCAAAGACAAACAGTTCCTATCTGAGCCCAATGCCGCCACCTGGCGGCATTTTCTTTGCCAGACAATTCCCCTTCTTCTAAGCGCTTTTTCTCATCAAGGCAATGAGTAAGCCTCTAAGCCCACTGATACAAGAAAATATGATTATCTGATGAAATCGCCCCAATCTGACATTGTGTCGCGTCGTTATATCCAGAGGCGACTTAACTACAACTGAGTGAAAAAGTCTTCCGGCTGATGCCTGACAGGCTTAGTGCATTGCACTGTCGGCGTGCCAAGATAAAGATAACCAACAATCTCATCCTGTTCGTTCAGGCCAAGCTGGCGCTTAACGGATGCACTCTGAGCAAAATAACCTGTTCTCCAGACACCAGACAGACCCTGAGCAAATGCAGCCTGTTGCATCGCAAACACGCTACAGGCTGCGCTTTCAATTTGCTCGATTCTGGGCACTTTAGGGTGCTCCATAAAGGGAGAAATGGCAATGATCAGCATAGGCGCACGCTCAGGCAGTGATTTGGCACGGTCTATGATACGCTGTTCTTGTTGTTCCTCGACTGCGGCTTGGTGGAATATCTCGCCCAATTTCTCCCTCCCCTGCTCCTCGACCAAAATAAAGCGCCAAGGCTTTAACCCACCGTGATCAGGCACCTTGAGGGCAGCTTTTTTTATCACTTCAAGCTGGTCGGCATTCGGCCCCGGAAAAGACAGGTTGCTGTCGGATTGTCGCGTTAGTAAAAGTTCTATGGCATCCATTTGTAATTCCTAAAATTTCTGTTCACTCATTATTCTAACGCGACAAGGCCCTAAAAGTTTAGTAACAGTTGCCAAAAACCATTCACGGCAAGTAATCCTTAGTGGGCTCCAGATACTTACGTAACCAATAGTCGAGGCTGAAATAGCGCCCGCCGCCTGTGAATATCAGGCTTATCAGCATAGCAAAATAAATCGCGGCGAACTCAATGCCATTATTCAGGATAACCGGATTTCCGTATTCATAAAGGTACTCTGGTAAACCATTGGCTTCAACAATTTCTTTGATGCGGGACAGCCGCTCGGCTACCTCGTTACTGGCTTCCAGACTCTGCTTAGCGACATCGCTTCCCAGCCAGGCAAATACTTGTGCAGCGCTGGTATCCGGGTTACTGGGTGCGACCGAAAACCATCCATTGTGCCAGTGGACCTGGGTCGCAGCTACAAACATAGTCACGGCAAGTGGTACCGACACCAGTCGTGTAGCCAGACCGATCAACAGCAGCCAGCCACCAAGAAACTCAGTCCAACCCGCCAGAAAGGCCAACAAATCCGGCGCAGGCAGGCCAAGTCCCCACTGCGCGTTACCAAACCAGGCAACAACATTTTCATCTGCCAGTAAGCGCTGCCACCAGACAAGATCCGCTTTGGCAAGGTTGAGTTTATTGAATCCGGCAATGATCATTACGGGAGCCAGAATAAATCTCAGCATCAGAGGCGCCAGGCCATCCAGTAAAGACGTTTTGTCCAAAAGAGAACGATAAAGGAGGTAGGTTGATTTAAGCATATATAAAGTCTGTTATAACTAATGTTATGAGTGTAGACCTTATATCACCGTTTTTTATTGCAAATAGTATGGTTTTAAATGGCACAAAACACGGGCGCCGTACATAAAGCCTACCCGTGTTTTGCTGTTCATCGTCAGGTTTATATCTTTCTCGCTACCTGCAACGCTTCATAGATAGCTCTCTTGGCATCAATAGCCGCCGCCAGTTTAGCGCCGCCAATGACATGCTGGTTGGCAGGCATGGCGTCTTTGTCAAATAAAGCATCATTCGATGTCTGACCAATACAAGCCACGACTGTATCCACGTCCAGGACGCGCTCTTCACCGCCTTGCTTAACAAGCAGGCCTTTGTTATCAAATGAAATATACTCACATTCGGCAATCTGTTCGACGTTATGGTGCTTCGCTACCGCGCGGTGGATCCACCCTGTCGTTTTGCCTAAGTTGTTACCAAAGCGTCCTTCGCTACGTTTAAGCATATAGAGCTTTTTACCCGTCCCGCTGTCGGCCGGCTGACATTCAATTCCCCACTGCGCTTTAAATTCTTCTATGCTCTGATCTGCCTGTTCAGCCAGAAATGCAACCATATCAAAACCAATTCCTCCGGCGCCAAGAATCGCGATTTTATCACCCAGCTCAACTTCTTTGCGGATCACCTCATCGTAAGCAAAAACACGCTTACCATCGCTACAGGTAATTCTGGATTGTCGAGGACTGACCCCGGTTGCAAACACAATGTCATCGTATGATTGAGCCATAGATGACTCATATTCACAACCAAGCTTGAGCTCAATACCCAGGCGTTCGACTTCCTTCAGGAAGTAGTTCAGGGTGTATTTAAAGTCTTCTTTACCGGGGATCCGCATAGCCAGATTAAACTGACCCCCAGCATGTTCATTCTTGTCAATCAGGGTCACCTTATGGCCCTTTTTGGCAAGATAACAACTGGCTGACAAACCCGCCGGGCCGGCGCCAACAACTAACACCTGTTTAGGGCTGCTTGTACGTTCCAGAGGATAATCAAGCTCGAAACCTGCCTGCGGATTAACAAGACAAGTAGCCCGCTTGCCTTTAAATACATGGTCCAGACAGCCCTGATTACAGCCAATACAAATATTGATTTGCTCAGCCTTATTCTGCGCATACTTGTTAAAAAACTCGGGGTCTGCAAGTAAAGGGCGTGCCATGGAAATCAGGTCCGCTTCTCCCTGATTGAGAATATCATTGGCAAGTTCAGGAGTATTGATCCGGTTGACCGCTACAACTGGAATATCCACAACATCTTTAAGACGCTTTGAGGCTTCGCGAAAAGCCCCTGCTGGCACCATACTGGCAATCGTCGGAACACGCGCTTCGTGCCAGCCAATCCCTGTATTGAGAATATCTACACCGGCCTCTTCCAGCGCTTTGGCCTGAGCCGTAACCTCTTGTGCTGTTGAGCCATTAGGGATTAGGTCCATTACCGATAAACGGAATACAATTATGAACTTAGGCGAAACCTTTTCACGTACTGCTCGGACAATGTCAACGGCCAGCCGCATTCTGTTTTCCAGGGTGCCACCGTATAAATCTTGACGCTTATTGGTGTGTTCAGCCATGAACTCGTTGATCAGATAGCCTTCAGAGCCCATGATTTCAACACCATCATACCCTGCTTTCTCCGCCATTTTGGCAGATTTAGCAAAATCTTTTACTGTGTTGCGGATCATGCTCAGCGACATAGATTTAGGTGTATAAGGGTTAATGGGTGCTTTGATCTCGCTGGGTGCAACATTAAAAGGGTGGTAAGCGTAGCGCCCGGCATGTAATAGTTGAAGACAAATCTTGCCACCGTGTTCATGCACGGCGTCCGTATACGCTCGGTGCTTGATGATGTCATAGCGACTATTAAACGAGGAAGAAATCGGGGTGAGTTTGCCACGCAAATTCGGGCTATAACCTCCGGTGATGATTAAGCCAACACCGCCTTTCGCGCGCTCCTCATAAAAGGCTTTAAGTCGCTTCCTGTTATGCCATCCCTCTTCCAGGCCCGTGTGCATAGAGCCCATGACCAAGCGATTTCGCAAATCTGTGTTCTTCAATTGTAGTTTTTGTTCTAACATTGCGTGCCCCAATGTAACTGGTCTTACCTGTGAACATTAACGATTTTATATTTTTTCGCAAGCAAAAACCGCGACTAATTTCTTTGAAATAGCATACAGAAGGTAAAAACTGGCTGTTTTTCAGCCTATCATCTGCAAAATAATACTTAGTTACGTTTTTGTTCTAACGGCTTAAGAGCAACTAAGTTATGATTAATATTGAGTACATTCCACTTAGACATTCAGAGGTACGGCTTTGAAATTGATCGGTAAATTTTTTCTCGGTATCTGGCATGCGCTGAACTTTTCTCGCCGCCTGGTGCTCAATTTTTTGTTTTTTTTCCTCATCATCGCAGCGGTCATAGCAGCCTTTCCAGCGGAAAAAGAGCCACAGATTGCTCAAAGCAGTGTTTTGCGTCTAAACCTATCAGGAAAATTGGTTGAGCAGCTCACATATGTGGATCCTGTAGACGCGGCAATGGGGGATATTTTTGGCAAACAAGATATGCCAAAAGAAATGTTGGTTGATGACGTTGTTGATACAATCAATATCGCCGCCAATGATGCCCGTATTAAGGCACTCTATTTAGATTTACGTCACATGCATTATGCGCACCTCGACAAGTTACGCGATATCGCAAGTGCCATAGAGGTGTTTAAAGCCGCCGATAAAAAAGTGTTCGCGCATAGCCCCTACTTTAGTCAGTCTCAGTATTATCTGGCTGCGCATGCTGATGAAATCTCCATCCACCCTTACGGTGGTATTAATATTAGCGGCTATGGCTCCTATCCAATGTACTTTAAGGATGCTCTTGAAAAGCTCAAAGTCACTCAGCATATCTTCCGCGTTGGTACCTATAAGTCAGCAGTAGAACCTTTTATCCGAAATGATATGTCCGAGGCAGCCAAAGAAGCTAATCAAATGTGGCTAAATGCTCTGTGGGGCCAGTACAAGCAAGATGTCGCGAGTAAGCGCGGATTTGATACTGCAAATTTTGACGAAACCCTTACGCAATTTGTAGATAAAATGACTTCTGTGACCGGAGACTCTGCACAATTTGCTGTTAAATATGGCTGGGTTGATAAGCTTGAAACCGATCAGGAGTTCAACCAGAAGCTCATTGACCTGGTTGGGACTCAGGACAATGGTAAGCGGTTCAAACAAGTCGCATTTGAAGACTATTATACTGCCGTGTCATCTAATGGCTTTGGCGTAAACCCCTTTACAGATAAAGTGGCCGTGGTCGTTGCCAAAGGCAACATTGTTGATGGTAAACGCAAGGCTGGCATGATTGGAGGAGACTCCACAGCGGCACTACTGCGCAAAGCACGACTGGACGAGCGGGTTAAAGCCGTGGTGTTAAGAATCGATTCTGGCGGCGGCAGTATGTTCGCATCTGAAATCATTCGTAATGAAGTACTGGCCATTAAAGCCGCTGGCAAACCTGTCATTGCCTCTATGGGGTCTGTCGCAGCGTCCGGTGGATATTGGATTGCCGCATCAGCTAATGAAATCTGGGCGTCGCCCAGTACGATTACCGGTTCTATCGGTGTATTCGGCACCATTCTAACTTTTGAAAACTCTCTAAAAGAACTTGGCGTCTATTCAGATGGTGTTGCCACCACGGAACTAAAATCCTCTTCCCTGGCTAGAGGCCTGGATCCTAAATTTGCACATGTCTTACAAATGGGCGTTGAGGACGCGTACAACAAATTCATCTCTGTCATTGCAGACTCACGCAACCTGGATGTCTCTGACGTTGATAATGTTGCACAGGGCAGAGTGTGGCTCGCCACGCAGGCACATGAGTTTGGGTTAATTGATAAACTGGGTACCAAGCAACAGGCAATTGAGGCTGCGGCCCAAATGGCGAACCTGGAGCATTATGATGTATACACTGTTGAGCAAACTTTGTCTGAAAAAGAAAAGCTGCTTCAGGATATTTTCGGCTCTGCGGCAGTCCAATCACTGCTAACACCGTCGGATGAGCAAGCAACACAGATAAGCGCTCTAGCCCACCTGGGTTTAAATCAGGTTTTAGACCAGATTCAGCATAGTGCTACCGTAATTGCACAGTTTAATGACCCTAACAACATCTACACCTTGTGTACGACTTGCGTTGTCGCCGAGTAGAGGATGTCTCTTTGATTTGACTGCATTGTGATGCTGCAGTTGATATAATTAGCCCGGACTGAATTCCGGGCTTTTTTTAGGTAGCAGAATGAAAAGAAAAAAAATCTATATCGCTTACACAGGCGGTACAATTGGTATGAAGCAATCCAGCCGGGGTTATGTCCCTGTTGCCGGCTATTTGACAGAAACGGTCAAAAGTAATGCAGAGTTCACCCGAGAAGAGATGCCCCTGTTCGACATTCACGAATACTGCCCGCTTATCGATTCGTCGGATATGTCGCCCCTGCACTGGCAACTGATAGCAGATGATATTAAAAGCAAGTATGAAGAGTATGACGGGTTTGTGGTGCTCCACGGCACAGACACCATGGCTTATACAGCCTCGGCATTGTCATTTATGTTTGAGAATCTGACGAAGCCTGTGATCATCACGGGATCTCAGATCCCCTTGTCCCAGCTTCGCTCTGACGGCCAGGTTAATTTACTTAACGCTATGTACCTTGCTGCTAACTATCCTATTGCTGAGGTAAGCCTGTTTTTCAATAATAAATTGTTTCGTGGTAACCGAGCCATCAAAGCACATGCTGACGGGTTTGACGCTTTCGCATCACCGAATATGGCGCCGCTCGCACAAGCAGGTATTAACATTCAGTTGATCGAAGGTGAGTTAAGTCCTTATGTCGATCAAGCCTTGCGGGTTACGTCTGTTACGTCACAACCTATTGGCGTGCTGCACCTTTACCCCGGGATTAGCAGTACCATGGTAACTAATGTCCTGCAAAGTGACATTAAGGCACTAATTCTACTCAGCTTTGGCGTCGGAAATGCCCCACAGCAAGAAGATATCCTCAGTGCGCTCAAAGCAGCTTCAGACAGAGGCGTTGTCATTGTGAATTTAACCCAGTGCATTCAGGGACAGGTCAATATGGGTGGCTACGCAACTGGCAATGCACTGCTTAACTGTGGCGTGATTAGTGGCTACGATATGACACTCGAAGCCTGTTTGACAAAATTACACTACCTATTCAGTCAGGGTCTGGAATTAGAGACCGTTCGCCACCTCATGCAAGATAACCTGCGAGGCGAGTTGACCCGCTAAGCAACTTCCTGAATATACAAAAAAGCCCGGAAGTTGTATTAACTACCGGGCTTTTTTAGAGCTTCAAAGATTATCTCACTTTAGCAGCTATTTCAGTCAGATCAGTCAAATGGCATGACTCTCCACTGTGGGTTTTAATACCATGTTCACCAAAGTAATCGCGTTGCGCTTGTACTAAGTGGCCATTACTAGGTGTGCTCAGTGTTGCAACGTAGGTTTGCGTTGAAGTGAGCACAGGGAATGCAAGGCCGCTTTGGATAGCTTGCCCTGCCACTTTACGCAGGGCATTTGCTGGCCCTTCGAGGGTATCAATGAATTCAACCCCTTTGGCGATATCATCCAGGTAATCTGCTCGTATGATACAACCCGCACGCCATGTTTGAAGCGTCTTATCTAAATCTACTTTCCACTGGTGAGACCTGGATGCACCTTTGATAAGTGCAAGGCCCTGACGATAACAAAGCAGGCTGGCAAAATAGAATGCTTCTCTTAGCTCGCTAAGGTCCAGCTCAACGCTGTTCGTATCACGATTAGCATAAGTCATTTCCTTCGCAGCTGGTGTATCTATAGTGTTAGTCAAATGCCTTGCCTGTACCGCTGCAACCAAAGAGGGCACCGCAATACCTAGCTCCAGCGCATTTTGCGCTGTCCAAAGCCCAGTGCCCTTAGCACCGACTTTATTATCAATCAGATCAACCACAGGTTCATTTTGGTCATTTTCCAAGCTAAGAATATGGCTGGAAATAGCCAGCAGATAACTATTGAGCTCGCCTTCAGACCACTCTTTAAATACCGCTGCAACTTGTGCTGGCGTTCGGCCTGTGCCAATTCGCAACAACTGGTACATCTCGGCAATCAATTGCATCAGCGCATACTCAATGCCGTTGTGAACCATTTTTACAAAATGACCGCTAGCAGACTGACCAACACGCGCAAAACAAGAATCACCGTTATGTGTGGCGGCCACTTTCTCAAACCAAGGGATCAAACGCTCCCAACCGCCTTCAGAACCACTGGCCATCATAGCCGGGCCATGTCGGGCCCCTTCTGCACCACCGGAAATACCCATAGTGGCAAACTCAAATTTATTTTGGTACTTCAGTTTGCGCGCAATGCCATCTTTGTAGTTACTGTTACCACAATCAACAATGATGTCACCTTTTTCTACACCCGCTTCGATTAAATCCTGACACACCTTATCCACCAGCTCACCGGCCGGAACTAACAGCAGAACTGATCTTGGTGTGTCCAATCGTTTTACCATGTCAGCAAGATCGGAAACTATGTGAAGGCGCTCGGCAATACCCAATGACTGTGCGCAACTCAACAACTCGGCACCTGCATCCGGGTTTTTATCATAGGCGACTAATGTCATGCCCTGTTCTACTAAATTTAGCGCGAGGTTTTTCCCCATCACACCCAAACCAACTAATGCAACTTGCATTAAGTTTCCTCCTCGGTAACAAATTCTATACTATATCGGTAACGCACCTTAATTATACCCCAGCTGAGAGGGATATACAGCAAAGTACAGCTTACCGAACTGATCCCGCCCATCTGCTTGTTAATTAAACAAAACTTAATAAGTGCGGCTGGTCATTGACAAAAAGTCATGATTGACGCCACCTGACACCGGTGTCATAATCAGTTCATATAGATCATATAATTTAATTTGCATGTTAAAAAGGGTTATAAGATATTTCTTTCTTAAAACCCAGCAAGTTAACCAGAAAAGTCACCGAGACAAGCCAACAGGAGAACCTGATGCTTAGACGCACAAAAATTGTAGCAACACTTGGGCCAGCTACAGACAGAGATAATAACTTAGAAAAAATCATTCGCGCAGGCGCAAACGTTGTTCGCTTAAACTTTTCCCACGGAGTCGCACAAGATCACAAAGACCGGGCTCAGGCGGTCAGAGACATTGCTAAAAAACTCAATAAACATGTCTCTATTCTGGCAGATTTACAAGGTCCGAAAATTCGGGTATCCACTTTCAAAGACGGCAAAGTAGACCTGGCTGTAGGCGCTAAATTTACACTGGACGCAGAGCTCGAAAAAGGCGAAGGGACAATCGAATCTGTAGGTATCGATTATAAAGAGCTACCAAATGATGTGAAGTCAGGCGATTTATTGCTGTTAAACGACGGACTTATTCAATTAACTGTCGACTCAGTAGTGGGCAATAAAGTTCATTGTACAGTCACCGTCGGTGGAATACTGTCAAACAACAAAGGGATTAACCGACTGGGTGGAGGGCTAACAGCGCCTGCATTTACTGAAAAAGACAAGCAGGATTTACTCACTGCTACGGAGATAGGCGTTGATTACATTGCGGTTTCTTTCCCCCGTAGTGGTGAAGACATGCGCTATGTGCGCGGGCTTGCAGAAAAAGCGGGATCAGATGCACAGTTACTCGCAAAAATTGAACGTGCGGAAGCTGTAGAATCTGTTGAAGCGATTGACGACATTGTATTGGCTTCAGATGCCGTTATGGTTGCCCGTGGTGACCTGGGTGTTGAGATTGGTGATGCTGCACTGGTCGGTAAACAAAAGCAAATCATTAGTCGTGCACGCTCATTGAATAGAACAGTCATCACAGCGACTCAAATGATGGAGTCTATGATAGACAATCCGATGCCGACCCGCGCAGAGGTTATGGACGTGGCGAATGCCGTACTCGATGGAACTGATGCTGTAATGTTGTCAGCTGAGACGGCTGCGGGCGATTACCCGGAGGAAACCGTTGCGACAATGGCGCGTGTTTGTCTGGGCGCCGAATCTCAACCACAAACCCATATTTCAAAGCACCGCTTAGACAGCATGTTTACCGACACTTCGGAGACTCTGGCTCTCTCTGCAATGTATGCCGCTAACCATCTGACTTCAGTGAAGGCCATCGTAGCACTAACAGAGTCGGGTAACACGGCAAAATTAATGTCGAGAATTAGTTCTGGCTTGCCAATCTACTCGTTATCACGACATGCCAGAACACTTGGTCAGACAGCTCTGTACCGAGGCGTTTACCCGGTTTATTTTGACTCGACTCAATGCAATGAAGAATCAACCGTTCGCGATGCGCTAAATACACTGGTAGAAACAGGTGCGCTGGAACAAGGCGATACGGTGATCCTGACTCACGGTGACGTTATGGAAACTATTGGTGCAACCAATACAATGAAAATTGTCACCGTTTAAGTAGTAGTATGTCCGGGTGGCATGTCTGCCCGGAGATACCCTCCCTCACTCAATAAAACAGCTACTTACAAGTGCATTAGCTTGCTAAAGCTGCTTTTACTTTGTCTCTGTAACTGCGGCTTACTTTAAGCTCCTGACCATTCTCCAGTACTAATAAGTACTCCCCGCTGCTTTGCGTAACCAATTTACTAATTTGCTTGGTATTGACGATGGCAGAACGATGAACACGTACAAACAGCTTAGGATCTAATTCCTGTTCAAGCTCTTTCATTGTTTTGCGCAGAATGTGTGTCTGGCCATCAGAGCAATGCAAACACATGTAATCTCCGGCAGCATCAATCCACTGGATAGATGCGGCAGATACACGAATGATCTCTCCCTGCTCTTTTACTGCAATTGACTCAGGGTACTTTTTGTCCTCAATCGTGTCGCCTGTCGCCAGTTTACGCAGGATTTCTTCGCAATTATTACCAGTGATCCCGGCAACGAAGCTGGCGAGCTTTTTCTTGTGAGCATTATCTTGTTGTGTTTTCAAATAGCTATGCACTTTTTCAACCGCCTGTTTTAGTCTGTTGTCGTCTACGGGCTTTAGGATGTAATCTAAAGCATGAATTTCAAAGGCTTTTACTGCATAATGATCAAAAGCAGTGACAAACACGATGGCAGGCAGTGGCTTCACACTCTCACTCAGTGCCCTGGCTACTTCAAAACCATTCATGGTTGGCATTTGAATATCGAGAAATACGAGATCTATCTGCTGACTTGAGCATAACTCGAGCGCCTGCTCTCCTGAGCTACACAGCTCGATAACCTCTATCTCTTCTATCTGTTTTAAGCGCACCGCCAGGCCTTTTCTGGCTAGGGACTCATCATCTACAATTAGCGTTCTGATTTTGCTCATTACTTTACTTCTCAGCCTTTTCAAAAGGAACTCGTATATTCACCTTCAGCCCAGAAGGTGTATTGTGCGCAAGCACAAATGAATAGTTGTTTTCGTACAGGGTTTTCAGTCGATCCTGGGTATTCGCGATGCCAACACCTTGTACATTGCTTAGCTGGCCATTTTCGATTGTCGCACCGGGCCCGTTATCCCCTACTTCTAACAATAGCTCATTGGCAAAGACCTGAGCCCGAATCTCAATTTTGCCACCGTTAGCCATATGCGCAATAGCATATTTAATCGAGTTTTCAATTAAGGGCTGTAAGATCAAACTGGGTACCAAGGCCTGTTTTGCATCCTCAGTAATGTCAAACTCAATTTCCAGACGTTCATCAAAGCGCACCTTTTCAATGTTCAGGTAAAGCTTTAGCGCATGTAGTTCCTGCTCAAGAGGGACCTTTTTGATTGGATCGGTATTTAGCGTATACCGTAAGAAATCACTCAGCCTGGACACCATTTGATTGGCATCTTTGTTTTCTTCGACCAATATCAAAGTCGAAATTGCGTTTAATGTGTTAAAGAGGAAATGGGGATTAAGTTGATAACGGAGCATTTTCAGCTGCGCTTCATGTGCCATGGTATTTGCTTTAAGTGCTTTCTGCCGTTCGCTCTGAAGCAACTGATAGTATTTAATACCGAAATAGAGGCCACTCCAGCAAAGAATGATATAAACTGAATCCAGTCCTTGCTGCAGATAATAGTACCACTCTTCAGGGCGATAGCCGTGTCGGTATATTTCCCACATATTGAACTTTTGGACTACAGACCACAGTGTGCCTGTAAAATAAGAAGCGCTAAAAACGACAAAGATCAGCAGTAAGGGCTTAGCATTCCATACTTTGCGATACAGATAGCGCAATGGCACCGTCATCAAACAACCGGCGTAAGCATTCAGCACGATCACAAATACGTAAATATCGCGCATTTCGAATACTTTTGAACCGATGTAGTTTACTAATGCATAGCCTATCCAGCCTGCAATTTGTAAAACCCAGAAAAATCGCTGTCGATTATCGACCAGAGCTTGCCACTTCAAACGCTATAACCTCTTAAGACTTAGCCAAATTATATCCTATGGCGGCCTTGTTCAACAGCGCCAGCGGTCTTGCTTTTCTAACGATTAAACGCAAATTACTCAGCGAAATTAAGTTGCTAAAATAATAAAAAAGGCCCTGGCGGGCCTTTTTTCATTTAACGTTTACTTAGTATACGCTCTCGGCATATCTGAGTCGGTAGTATAACGCTCTCTGAGCTTATCATGACGAGACTCAGTGCTGACCTCTTCTCCATTAATCCAGAGTTTGTCTAAGGTTGTACTGAACTCAAATGGATCGGCACTCCATAATACTAAATCAGCACGCTGACCAGAGGCAATTTTACCGCCATCCAGACCAAACGTATCCGCAATATTACTGGTTACCGCTTTCAATGCACCCTCATGGCTCATACCGTGGGCAACCGCGATACCTGCATCAAACCGCAACTGATACAAGTTGTGTGCCCCCTCGAAGGCAAATCCTGACAACAAGACTTTTACACCTGCGCGCTCTAACTTACCCGCATTAGTAAGGTCGGCATGCAAAGAGCTGAAGCTAGTCGGTAAGTTTGAAACAGCACTGATCACCACCGGCACGTTGGCTTTGGCGATTTCATCTTTGACCAATACTGCATCGTTAACGCCCCATAATACCAGCTTCAGATCGAACTGCTCCTTAACCTTGAGTACTTCAAGGATATCTGACGCTCTCTCTACTTCGGCAACAACAGGAATTTCGCCTTTAAGCACTGCGGTGAGCACCTGCTCTTCGCGACTTGGCTTTTTAGCGTCTTTCTTGTCGTCCTTTTTGCCTTTGGCTAACTTTTCCTGCTGCGCTTCCAGCTTTTCAGTCAAAGTCTTGTACTTCATTGCACGAGAACCGCTGCCGCTGGCATCCATATCGATGACTAATGCAGTATTGGTTTTAAGTACACTGTTGAATTCACCGGAAAGGTCAACAACAAACGCAA
The DNA here is from genome assembly GCF_056161105.1 of Pseudoalteromonas sp. AWH4_217. Lineage (NCBI taxonomy): Bacteria > Pseudomonadati > Pseudomonadota > Gammaproteobacteria > Alteromonadales > Pseudoalteromonadaceae > Pseudoalteromonas > Pseudoalteromonas sp. AWH4_217. The sequence continues at coordinate 368,628 of NZ_JBSWYM010000003.1, forward strand.
GCCCCTCAAAAATACTTTTGCCGCCATGTGGGATCACAACATTCTGCGTAATACCGCCTTTGCGACCATAAGGAATGAGTGACGACCTGGGATTGAATGCAGGGCTGGCATCAAAATCTATCCCAGCTTTATCATCGCCGCCATCTCTTGAGCCGGCAACTGCACTTACTTCCACCAATCCCAGTTGATTCATTGAGCCTATGAAACCAGGTGTCAAGACTCTGCCCTGGGCATCGATTGTCTTATCGGCTGACACATTACCCGGATTGACTGCCGTGATAGTGCCATTCTCAATAACAACCGTTGCCCCTTCAAGCACACCGGCCTCAGTCATCGTATGGACTGTTGCATTGGTGATAGCCGTCGTCTGAGCAAACACAGCTGAAGAAGCCAACAGTGCGCCAGTCAATAAAGAAACATTAAATTTTTTCATCATTTACTCCTTAGCGCTGACCCAGCATAAAATCACTTACAGCCTGATATTTTTCATCATGGCGGTCATATACCTTGGCACCGTCGATATAAACAGTTTCAGCTTTAGAGTAAACACTGAACGGGTTTCTATCCCAGATCACGATGTCTGCTTGCTTGCCTTGTTTGACTGACCCTGTAACCTCTTCAATGCCAAGTGATTTAGCGGCATTGTATGTGATCCACTTGATCGCATCTTGTTCTTTCAGAGAGAAACCAGCCTGATTTGCCGTATTCATGATCTTGGCTGCCTCATGGTTCAGACGTTGAATAGTCGTGTCTGAATCTGAGTGAACAACCGCACAGGAGTTCTTAACTGCATCCACGATTGCAACATTTTCCGGTACCATATCATAGGCTTCCATTTTAAAGCCCCACCAATCTGGCCACAATGCCGCACAGTTTCCGTTCTCAGCCAGTAGATCAGCGACTTTATAGGCCTCGATACCATGATGGAAAGTCCCCGAGTGATAACCAAACTCTTTAGACAAGTCGATCATCATTGCCATTTCTTCCGCTTTGTAGCAGTGGTTGTGGATCAGGATTTCACCGTCCAGTACGCCACGAAGCGTATCAAGACGAATGTCACGCTTCGGCGCATCGGGATTCAGGCCAGCGGCATAGGCTGCCTCGTATTGCTCCCATGCCTGCTTGTATTCACTCGCTTCAGCCCACGCAGCTCGGTAACCGGCCATATTACCCATACGAGTATAAGGTGCAACGCCCTTGCCTCCGTATACGCGTTTCGGGTTCTCACCGCAGGCCATTTTCAGGCCATAGGGTGCGTCTGGAAATTTCATTCCCTGCATTGTTGGCGATGGCACATTTTTCAATGTCACACTGCGGCCACCAAACAAGTTCGCAGAACCAGGTAGGATCTGCAAAGTTGTAATGCCCCCTTCACGGGCACGATTAAAACCAGGATCTTGTGGCCAAACTGAATGTTCTACCCAAACCTGAGCGGTATTTGGTTTTGTGATTTCATTACCGTCCGCGTGTGATTCAACGGAAGGGCTAGGATAAGCACCCAAATGCGAGTGCACATCAATGATCCCAGGTGTAATCCACTTACCCTGAGCGTCAATGGTCACATCTGCCTGAGCAGATAAATCCTGACCTACCTGACTGATTTTGCCATCTTTAAGTAAAACATCAGTTTCTTCGAGACGTTCACCCGTACCGGTCAAAACCGTTGCATTGGTGATAAGTGTAGAGCCCTTGCTCAGCGGCTGGTAGGTACTTGGATATGGATTTTTTTCAATGGTGACTTTTTCTTTTTGAGGGCCTTTATCTTGGCACCCCAGAAGAATTGTACTTAATGCAAGTACAATCGCCGTTGGCTTGAATTTTTGCATCATTTTTCTCTTATTGTTCTGCGTGATTGATCACCCCGCAGGCTATTGGCTAACAATTGACGTAAAATTGCAACTTAGTTTCGACAGTTCACAATATAGCTCGGCCACCTGCACATTTCGAATTTTCTCTCTGTAAAATAGGTTTGCCTGAACCTCAGGAATAATCGTTCGAGTAGGTTATTCGCCGCTTGCTTCTTATGCGCTTGCTACGGACCCAGTCTTGTTTCGATTGAGAACACAGGTTAAACATCACATCACGCCCCTTCGTTGTGCTAACACCAATCGTGGCATTTGGATGTATTGACTGTGCTACGCACTCGTGAAGGCCAGTTCACCCAGCCTTGCAGACACACTCTGACAGGCATAGACATAGTTTTGACACAGGTATTAACCTAAGTTCAATCAAACGAAAGCAACACTATAATGAAACAAAGAGAAATAGTTAACCGAAAAAAAATTGCCCAGGAAAAGCTCAGGGAGCACTTACATCATAAATAACTATACCATTAAAATCATATTGTTACTTAGAGTTTTTTAGCGCAGACATAGTTACTTACATTCGGATATTGTCCCGTTACAGCATTTTGCATTGTTCGCATTAATACTTGTTGTGAGGTTTACATAAATCTGGAGAACATCATGAAATTTGCCAAAGCCCTAATCCTGTCACCCCTACTTCTGGCAACAAGTTTATCGGCCAATGCTGGAGGAGTTGAGTTTGTCGGCACTGACAACAGTGTTGCCACCCAATTGTGTATTGCTGTCGGAGCAAACCACCGCCTTACATTACGCAAGGAATTAGAGGCGCACAATATTAGTCGTCAGATTGTGACAGACAAACTGACCTGTAACGATTTGAGTGTCTCTCAGTTTACTAAAAAGTTTGGCCTACACAGGTCTGCGCTGCTACTAAATATCGACTCAAACACAGATACCTCTATCCGTGATATCGCGATGGCGGAACAGCAAAAAACCGTTGCCGTGTATGGGTCTAAGTGAGTGTTATTCCCTATCAGCGCATTGCGAATTCAGGTTAGAAGATGTCTCAATGCGCTGCTATTTAACTACTATTCCTCAGGATTTGCTTTTCAGCCTTGTCACTTCAGATAACTGATGCTAGCAGACCGAACAGGCCTCCAAATACACCACCCCAAACCACAAGCCAACCCAAGTGGGTATGGATCATATCCTGAACGATACTTTTTACCATAGCAGGTGTCAGTTCAGCCAGGCGCTCTTCTACTGCATGTTCAATGGCCACTTTTATTGCGTCGACCGACTGCCCGCTGGTCAGCAACCCTGATAATTGCTGTTGAAATTCCGGTCCTTCACTGATCTCGAATAATGCTTCTTTCATTTTATCGGTAAAGCTGTCTTTCATCGGCTCAATGGCTTCTTTTCCGCCGACCATCGCAAGCATAGCGCCAAACTGTGACGCCTCGATAACCTGCACCAATTTATTGAATGCAGGAGACAAGTCCGTTTGTGTGATCACCGGCTTCAGATCAAGCTGAATTTCGTTCTTCTTTGCAAAACTTCGAAGCTTGTCATCATTGAAGAATTCTTCGAGTATGAGTTTACGGATCGCGGTTTTGAATTCTCTGAATTTGATCGTGATAACCCCTGAGCCATACAGACCAGGTACCTTTTCAAATAACATATGGATTGCAAGCCAATTTGTCACGGCTCCAGACAGTGCAAATAGCCCCATAGTTAACAGAATATCGACTTTCATTAACCAGCCAATGAGTACAACTGCGGCAGCCAAGATATTTGTCGCTAGACTTTTACTCATTATTGCCTCTTGTGATCTGAGTATTTTGTTCGGCCGCATATTGTAGTGAATTTAAATCTGTCTACAAGTATTTGTGTTATAGCAAAAATCGACCATAGTTTAGGGTATGTGTGGTACTTAACCTGTGAAGGTACTATGTGGAATCTCGTAAATCAGTATATCAGTGAAGCAATTCATGAACATTTCGAGTTTACCCGTAAAACGCAATTGCCCTGCAATGCGCACGCTCGTTTGTTTAAAATAGAGAATGATCATCACTGCTACCTAGTCAAAGTGGACCACATCCAGGCCCTTGAACGTTTTGAGTGCGAAGCCAAGAACCATGACACTCTGATCCGGGACAGCGATTTTTTGATAGCAGATACGATTGCAATTGGCTCAAGTATTGAGTTTTGTTTTTTAGTACTTGAGTGGTTAGAAACGTCCGGAGAAATTGAAGACTGGTTTACCTGTGGCTCGACTTTGGCGAAATTACATGCACGTCATGAACAACAAATGTATGGGTTAGAAGAAGACAACTACTTTTTTGACTTGGCGCAACCAAATCAATGGCACAAAAAGTGGGAAGTGTTCTTTGCTGAGGAGCGGATAGCCTGGCAGTTACAGTTATTGGCAGAGAAAGGCATCAAGCTTGTAGACATAGACAAGTTTGTTGAAGAAATTAAACCTATGCTCCCTCATCAGGTCGCCCCTTCTTTGTTACACGGCCACTTTTGGCGGGGTAATATTGCTTTTGCTCAGGGGAAACCCTGCCTGTTTTGTCCTTCCTGTTACTACGGGGACAGAGAAGTTGATCTTGCCTCGAGTGAACTATTCGCGCCTTTACCTCCAGCGTTCTATGAAGGATACGACAGTATTTACCCCCGTCTGGATGGATACGAAGATCGTCGCCGTATCTATCAACTTTATCCACTTTTGTGCCATGCCAATATGTTTGCAGGGGACTATCTCAAACAAGCGGCCAGTCACATCGAAACTCTATACAAATAAGTGCAACTTTACTGTAATAATCCACAATGCTGCTATAGTTATTAATGCGAAAAATGGAAAATCTCGTTGGAGTAAACTCATGAAGCAGCTGTATGACCAACGTATTAGTTGCCCGCATTGCGGCCATCATATCTTTGTCAGTCTCGACGCCAGCGAGGGCGATCAGGACTACTACGAAGATTGCGCGGCTTGCTGCAACCCAATTCATTTGAATATGCACATTGACTACGCGATTAACAAACTTGAACTGAGGGTAGACTCAGACGACGAGCAAGTATTTTAACAGGCACTCGTTGTGCCTGTTTTTTATCAATCGATGTGAATGCATCACTCGCTCGTAAGGTAAAGGTGACTTATATCTGAGTTAAGGTTTCTAACTGAGCACCTGTACTTCAGATATCAAATCACACATTTCCATCTCTGAGATAACAAAGCGCAAAAAACGACATGATCGTCGGCGATTTGCTCTTCGATAAGACGGGTCGATTTTACAAAGAGAAGCTTCCTCTATTCTTACGTAAATAGTGCTCTACGGTATTGACGGTGGTGTATGTTTGCTGATCGACTTCTATGTTAAGTGTATCACCAACTTGGGCAGCGCCTATATTGGTCAGTGCCAGAGTTTCTGGAATAAGGTGAAGCCAAAAGCCCTCTTCTTCTAGTTTGCCGACTGTTAAACTCGCACCGTTCACGCAAATAAACCCCTTATAGAGAATATACTTTTTCCACTGTTCGGGAATGGTAAGCTTGATCCGGCAGTTGTCAGCATCCTGAATGATTTGCTCAATAGCAGCCTGGCAATGAACATGCCCAGACACAATGTGCCCACCCAACTCGGTGCCAAAGGTTACAGAACGTTCAAAATTAACCCGGGCCCCTTGTTGCAAACCACTGAGGTTGGTCAGCTTGAGCGTTTCATCAATCACATCAAAAGATACCTGACCAACGACATCAGCGCCTCTCACTTCAAAGTCAGTCACAGTCAGGCAACAGCCATTAATCGCAATGCTCGCACCATGAGTTAATTTTTCGAGGGAACGGCTATCAACTGATAGCACTAATTTCATAATCCCTTCACGTAAAACGGCACTGACCACCGTCGCTTGAGTCTGTACAATTCCGGTAAACATAACGCTCAGATTTTCGAGAATAATGGCGCGCAGTGTATCGTAAACAGTCATCAGATTAAACTGCCCTTTCATCGGATAAAAGTGGTAAGTTTTTAAGAAGTTATTTAAGATTAACGTTTTAGGAAATCCAGACTCAGTATGAAATTCGCCTTATGGGAAGCTAAGCGCTTGGTACGCCTTGCCACTCCCGTTTTTTTTGCTCAAATAACCTTAGTACTTATGTCCGTGGTCGACACTATGATGGCAGGACAAGTCAGTGCCGAGGACCTCGCAGCGCTGTCAATTGCAACCGGCACCTGGAATCCGATGATTTTTTCTTTGCAGGGGATCTTGCTCGCCATCACCAGCATGGTTGCCTACTGTGACGGTGCCAAACAGCGAGAGGGTATCAAGACCTACTTTCAGCAAGGTATCTATCTGGCATTGATTTTGTCTTCACTGGGGTTTATCGCCAGCGCATTTACACCACTGATATTTGCTCAAATTGGTGCAGCCGACGCTATAACGAGCTTAGCGCAGCAATATATCGACTTTGTAAAATGGGGACTTCCGGCTTTCTTATTGTTTTCTGTCTATCGCAACGTGACTGAAGGTGTTGGCAATACCAAAGCTGCTTTGTACATCAGCTTGTTAGGACTGTTAGTCAACGTCTTTGCCAACTATGTGTTTATATACGGCAAGCTGGGGATGCCTGCGCTTGGCAGTGCGGGCTGTGGCCTGGCAACAACCTTGGTGTTTTGGGTGATGGCAACAGCTCAATTGGTATATAGCTTTAACAATAAATACCTGGATGGAAAGTGGCTGATAAAAGCGTTTGCACGCCCAAACCTAACTACACTCGTCCAGATTGTAAAACTGGGTCTGCCTATCTGCATGGCTACTTTCTTCGAAGTCACTTTATTTGCCTGTATTCCTTTGTTTATTGCTGATTTAGGTGCAATTGCAGTGTCTGGGCATCAAATTGCAGCCAGCGTCACTACCATTTTGTTTATGCTACCGCTCAGCTTATCAATGGCAATCGCAATACGTATTGGCACGCTATCCGGAGAAGGCAATTATCCACAGCTGGTGAATTCAGTCTATACCAGCTTTGTGTGCGCCATAGTGGTCTCTGTTATTGTCGCCACCTTTACTTTTGTGATCCGCAACGAAATTGCCTGGGTATATACTCAAAACGCCGAGGTTGCCGTATTGGCTTCTGGAATAATAGTACTGGCATGTATTTACCAGCTTCCGGATGCCTTGCAAGTTGCTGCAAACGGGGTATTGCGTGGGTTAAAGTACACCAGCCCTATCACTGTTGTCACTTTTGTCTCTTACTGGCTGATCGGGTTTAGCTTGGGATTTGTATTGGCAAAGACGGACATGATTACATCAGCCATGGGAGCAAGAGGGTTCTGGGTAGGTATTATTGTGGGCCTGAGCTGTGCTGCTGTAATGCTTTTGTATTTTGTGAGGAAACGACTTGATGCGTTACGCCCTGACTCTGTTTAGTGTTGTGTTGGTTGCTTGTACGCCAGTCGCCACAGATATCAATCAGGAATATGCCGACAGGCTGGCACATGTGCTGGAGCTGGAGCCATTGCATATCGAAAAGCCAGCCCCGCTGGATGTGTATCGTGCCACAAGGCCTGAAGTCGATTTCAAACTGTCTGTTCTACAACTTGCCAACCTGGGACACTGTGCGCTGGCTCAGGAGGTTGCGATGCACAACAACCAACTCGGCAAACTCGCCGTACCCAGTGAGGTCTTTAAATATCAGGTGCGCTTTATTCAGCTGACAGACCAATGTGTTCAGGACAGCAGAACCAGCGATCCTGAAGTCAAACACACTTTAACTCAAGCTGCCGCACACAAGCGAACTGCCCTGCCTCAGTATTTCGCATTCATGCTTTCTGCCGAAGAAGAACTGACCCAATTTAGCAGACTAACATTTGCAGAAATCGATACGCGCGGTACAGACAATGAAATCCGAGCGAATGAAGGTCTTGCAGCCCTGGCTGGTATCGCGAACAATCTGCGAGCTCCGGAAAACATTGACCCAGAGCGTATTACGCCTGCCCTCAGAAAACTGCATAACAACCCCTATGTTCAGACTCTGCTGACCAGTGCACGCAAGCAAATCAGCTGGAACCAAGCGTTAACGGAATGGTTGTCACAAGTAGAGCTGCAAGCAGCCGTATGCCCAGAAGGGAAAAACAAACGCAAAGCCGATATTTTGCACAACGTTTTTAATAAGTTTTCTATTTCAACACTACAACCCTATCAGGCTCAGCTCAGTAACCAGTTACAGGAATTAAGCGACTCCGTGGCACAAATTTCAAAGGCCATACCTCACCCACAGTACCCGGACCATGCAGCAATGCTGGTGGATGAACTCAAAGCGTCAAGTAAACGTCATGCGCAGTGGTGGCAACGCTTCTACAAAGTGTGTAAAGTTGCACCGGTATGAACGAAAAAAGTGCAAACAAACATTAATTTAGCAAATTTACTTGATCCCACCGAACGCTCGCTATATATTAGCGGCCGTTGGCAAGTGACGTAGTGCAACAAAATAGTCATATCAGCCCAACATTGTACGACCGTAGCTCAGTTGGTTAGAGCACCACCTTGACATGGTGGGGGTCGGTGGTTCGAATCCACTCGGTCGTACCAACTTATTTGAT